>NZ_CP109787.1:3775000-4075000 GCF_025857195.1 Leisingera thetidis
GGCGCCAGCCCGAATGTGGCACCGTCAAATGTGCTGAAATCGGCATAGGCAATCAAATTTGCGCTTTCGCGCACCATCGCGCCCCAATCCGCCGTCGGCGGCTGAATGCCTAGCCCCAGAAAAGACAGCGCCGTGATGAACAGGAAGACGAAACAAAACCGCAACCCGAATTCCGCAACCAGCGGAGGCGCGGCATTCGGCAGCACCTCATGCCGGATCAGCCACCAAAGGCTTTCCCCGCGCAGGCGCGCGACCTCAATGTAGTCCATCACAAGGATATTTTGGGCCAGTGCCCGGGAAAGACGGAACAAGCGCGTACTGTCGAGCAGGCCGATCACAAGGATCAAAGCGACGATTGAGGTGCCGGTGATCGACAGCGCCAGGAGGGCGAAGATCAACGGCGGAATCGCCATCAGAATATCAACAACCCGGCTGGCCAACAGGTCCACTTTTCCTCCGAGAGTAGCGGCGAGCAATCCCACGAAAGTGCCAAACCCAAAGGACAGCATTGTCGTGACCATCGCGATCCCGACTGTATTTCGGGCACCGTAGATCAGGCGCGACAGGACATCCCGGCCGAGGGCATCGGTGCCTAAATAGTAGGGGGCAGCCCAGGGTTCGTACTGCTGCCCCGCGATCTCGCGCTCTGCAAAAGGCGCGATGACCGGGGCGAAGATGGCTAGAAAGACAACAAGAGCCACGATCGTAATTCCGATCCAAGCCGAAACGGGTGCTGATTTCAGCAATTTCCTCAATGTTGGAAACATCGTCTTACCTCGGATGGATCAGGCGGGGATTGGTAACGATGGCCAGTACATCCGCCAAAAGGTTCAGCGTGATGAAGACGGCGGCGAAGATCAGGCAGGCGGACTGAACAATCGTTACGTCCCGTTTCGCGACCGAGTCGACCAGCAGCTGGCCCAGCCCAGGATAGACAAAGACGACCTCGACCAGAACGACGCCAACGATCAGGAAAGCGAGGTTGATCGCAATCACGTTAATGATCGGGGCCAGTGCGTTGGGGAGCGCATGCAGCACAATCACCCACCACTGTTTGGCACCTTTCAGATGCGCCATTTCGATATAGGGCTGAGCAAGGAGATTGATGATGGCAGCGCGCGTCATCCGCATCATGTGCGCGACGACGATCAGAACCAGCGTCATTGCCGGAAGGAAACAAACGTAGAGCCTTGTCATGAAGGGCGTACTAGGGTCGACCTGTGCGATACTGGGGAAGATGCCGAAATGAACCGAGAAGATGATCAACAGAACATAGGCGATGAAATATTCCGGAAATGAAATCGCGCCGAGTGTTGAATAGGAAGCCAGCTTGTCGAACCAGGAGTTTCGGTATAGCGCGGCCAGAATACCCAGCGTAACGGCCAGCGGGACCGCAATCGCCGCAGCATAACCCGCTAGGAAGAACGTGTTCCAGGCGCGAACCCCGACAAGTTCTGCAATCGGCCTTTTGGTCGCCAGCGACATGCCGAAATTGCCTTGGAACGCATTCAGGATCCAATCAAAGTATCGAACGATGGCCGGCCGGTCCAACCCAAGTTCCCGGCGCAGTGCGTCGGTGGTTTCCTGGGTCGCCGACTGACCCAGCATGGCGTCAGCAATATCTCCGGGCAACATCTCCACTGCAAAGAAGATGATAGCCGAAACGACAACCAGCGTGACCAGACCAAGCCCCAAACGCCCGGCTACAAGACGGAGGATGCTTTGCATGCGCTTTCTCCCAGATGTTGTGAATAGAATCTTGCTCGACCAGCCATCAGCCAAGGATCCCCGGCAACTTGAGGCCATATTCTTTGGCGCACTCAAGCGCGGTATCATATCCGGCATCGGCATGCCTCCAAACTCCTGAGGCAGGATCGTTCCACAACACCCGCCCCAATCGCTGCGCGGCTTCGGGAGTTAGGCAGATATCCATGTACCGGGTCATGGGCCGAGGTTTGGTCGGTGACGATATCCGGGCGCAGGCCGCTTGCCTGCGCGCGCTTCAGGATTTCCGGGAACACATCGGCAGCGTTGCCAATCAGCGCCACGGATTTCGCCTCGCCCGCCTTGGACCAGCGCTGGATCATCTCCAGCGCTTCGTCAAGCGAACGGGTCTTCTCGTCGCAATACCTTGTGCGGATGCGAAAATCGGCACGGGTTTCATCGCATTCCACCGCCAGGCAGCAGGCTCCGAAAAACACTGCTGCCAAAGGCTGGGCGCGCCCCATGCCGCCAAGGCCGCCGGTCTGAATCCACTTACCAGTCAGATCGCCGCCATAGTGCTGGCGGTCGGCTTCGGCAAAGGTTTCATAGGTTCCCTGCACGATGCCCTGGGTGCCAATGTAGATCCAGGAGCCGGCCGTCATCTGGCCATACATCATCAGGCCCTTCTTATCTAGCTCGTTTAAATGGTCCCAAGTTGCCCAATGGGGCACGAGGTTCGAGTTGGCAATCAGAACACGTGGCGCATCTGTGTGAGTGCGGACCACTGCGATCGGCTTGCCGGACTGAACCAGAAGGGTTTCGTCCGCTTCGAGGTCTTTCAGGGACACCACGATCTTGTCGAAGTCGTTCCATGTCCGAGCCGCGCGTCCGATGCCGCCATAAACAACCAGTTCATGCGGGTTTTCGGCCACGTCCGGGTGCAGGTTGTTCATCAGCATCCGCATCGCGGCCTCGGATCGCCAGTTCTTGGCGGTGATCTCGACGCCAGTGGGCGGGTAGATGGTACGCAGCTTATGACGAGGGTCGGTCATTCGGGTTTCCGTTGGATCAAGTTTCTAAGATTTGTATTGAGATGGATGCCTTGACGGGCGGTCCTTTTTCAGGCGCACAATCCCAGGGTGCGCGTTCGATTGTGCAGGCGGATTGGGCCGGTTCCATTGCGGCTGCCGAGGCGGCCGCCATCAGATATCCAGAACCACCGGGCCTCTTGGTTTGGAACAGCACAGCAGAACTTGGCCGGGTTCAGGATCGTCCAAGGGGTCCTCGGTATACTCCACTTCACCTGCGCTAATGTCACAAAGGCAGGTGTTGCAGATCCCGGTTCTGCAGCTGAATTCCGGCTCTAGGCCAGACCTTTCCGCCAGATCGAGAAGGGAGTCAGAGGTTCCGTCCCAGACAACCGAGACGCCGGATTTCGCAAAGGTGACGGGTATGCCGTCGCTTACCGCACCATTTGACCGATCCGGAACAGCCGCCGCTTTGACTGGAGGCGATGGCGCTGCACCGTTTGCATCTTCGAGAGTGCGCGCATCCCCGAAGAACTCATAGTTGATACAGTCCTTGGCGACCCCGAGTGATTGCAGGATTTGATACATCGCCCTCATGAACGGCACAGGCCCGCACATGTAGACTTCGTAATCATCAAGAGGCAGCAGGTTCCGCAGGATATCGCGCGTGATCATGCCCTCAAAATGAAACGCATTCGCTGTGCGGTCTTCTTCCGTGGGGCTCCGATAGGCAAAACGCACTTCCACGTTTTCGGCCTCGGCAAGCCTCAGAACCTCGTCACGCAAAGCATGATGTGCGCCGCTGTCGCAGGCATGGATGAACCATGCGGGCCTGCCGGCCGCAGCCAGGCTATGCAGCATCGAAACAACCGGTGTCAGGCCGACCCCGCCACTCAGAAGAATAACGGGGCGCGTGCTTTCCAAGTCGAGAAGGAAATCGCCGCGCGGGCCGGTGGCGGTGATTTCGTCCCCTTCGTTCAGCTGATCATGCATATAACACGAACCAATTCCGTCACGCGCACCCGGCACAGTCGGCGATGCGGTCTCCCGCTTGATCGTCAGCCGATACAGGTCGGTCCGGTTGGCATCACCGGACAACGAGTAGTTGCGCGCAATCTCTCCATCTGCGCCGGGGATTTTCAGTGTCAAATGCTGGCCAGGCCGAAAGCGCGCCAGTTGTCCGCCGTCGATAGGGACGAGCTCGAAAGACGTGATGCTGTCGCTTTCCCGTTTCTTGCGAAAAACTCGGAACCGACGGAAATTCGCCGCCATTTCAGGCCTCCGCCGCAGCGCCGGACTGCTGTTCCGCGACGATTAATGCCTCCAGCTCGCGGCGGAACCGCAGCGGTCCGCCGTCTATGCTCAGGTCGATATGCGGATTGCGTTCTTCGGACAGACCGGTCTGCACCGCTTCCAGAATGACGATGTCTTCTTCAAATACGCCCTTCACAGCGTCACTCATTCGGGCTGACAATTCGTCGTCATCAGCACGGATATTTCGCAGCTGGAACCAGTAATATCTGGTTTCATCTTCCGTTGTCGGCGTCATGAAGTTGTAGCTGTCCATGACAAACGCATCTTTATGCAATGCATCTTCCGATCCACCGGTGCCGGCCGGAGTAAATATCGAGCGGATCAAGGCATGGCAGGGATACCGCACTTCGTATTTCTGAAGCCGATCGGCATTGCCCTCGAATTGGACGATGTGCTTGTAGAACGGGGCGGGCTCTACATCCATCATCCAACGATGCACAACGACTCCGTCGTCATTCTTGCTCAGCGTAAGCGGAGTGTCCCGGGCCGCGTCCTGTGCAAAGGAGGTTTGGTGTACCCAGGCAACATGCGTAGGATCCAGCAGGTTGTCGGTCATCAGTTTGTAGTTGCATTTTATTTCCATTGCGGCGCCGCGATTGATCCCCCAATCAGCGTTGTCGTAATTCTCAATTTTGAAAATTTCCGACGTGTCGGCCAGCTCCGGATCTCCCATCCATATCCAGATCAGTTCGTAACTTTCTTCCACCGGGTAAGAATGCACGACGGCATTGGATGGAATCCGTCCCTTGCCCGGCGCGGCGACGCACGCCCCCGAACAGTCGAAGGTCAGCCCGTGATAGCCGCATTCCACGTTGCCGCCGGCAATCCGGCCCATGGAAAGAGGCAGTTTACGGTGGGGGCAGGCATCCTCCAGAGCGACGATCTTTCCAGCCTGATCACGGTACATGCAAATTTTTTCGCCTAAAACAATGACTTGCTTGAGATCTGTTGTGATCTCTGAACTCCAAGCTGCGACATACCAGGCGTTTTTGAGGAACATTGCGACTTTCCCTTTTACAGCATTCGATTGGCTCCATCTCAGGGAAGAAGGGTGCGGAAGTACAGTTCAGCCGCCTATAGCTTTGTTTAGGAATGCTAAAGCAACTGCAGCAGCCCTTTTCAGGCCATCAGTCCACGCGCAATAACCGCGCGCCGGATTTCCGAATTGCCTGCCCGGACCCGGAATATCCGCACATTGCTCAGATAGCTCTCCAGCGGGAAGACCCGCGTATCTTTGCACCCGCCGTGGATCTGCAGCGCCGTGTCAGCGATGTCCCTGGCCGGTTCCGATGCAAACAGCTTGGTGTACGCAGCAATGCTCCGCAGACTAACTTCAAATCTCGGACTTTTCAGGGGAGCAGGTCACCGGGCAAACAGCATGCGGCTGTAGCAGAACCGGACATGCGCCACCTTCACAGCAGTGGTCGCGCCGTCGATCACCACACCCCTGTCGCTCCAGTCAAATTGGCAGGCCTCGCCCGGATCGAAGATCTGCGGGACATAGGCGGCCACAGAGGCCTTCTGTTCTTCATTGAACCATGTGGCGGCGTAACACCGGACGGCATCATATCCGCCGTAATATCCAAAGGCTCTCAGTTCTTCGAAGATCCGGATGCGGGTTAGCCGCTCGCACTTTGGCTTCCTCGCATTCGCCGCCGGCATCTCTTCGAGCTTGTCCCTCCCTGGCCCGATCTTTGGCAGAGGCTGTGCGCTGCGTTCGCGGGTCGTTTCCGTCGCACCCGACCGGATCACATTCCGCACCGTGTTCCGCGATACCCGCCGCTCGCGGCAGATCTGCTTGACCGACTTGTGCGGCATTAGCCTCGGACCAATGGCGGCTCAATGCTGAAAATACACCCCCCTGGATCTTTGCTACCGTCTCCACGGTCAATATCCTAATGGGTGCCCCCCCGATAACCTCGGGACCATCATTCACATCAGTGCAAGGGGGCATTTTGGGACGCCAATTACTCCGCTACAGGGGTCGAAGCCACATAGCTGTTCACATGCCAGGCACCGTGGTCCGGCGCGTCTTCCCTCGAAAAAACCTCCGAATACCCATGGCGTTCTGCGCAACCGCATTATCGCTGCGCCTTCGGATTTCCCGGTGCTGCAAGGGCGGCAGGCGGTGGAAATGGCGGTGCGGCCCATCGAAGGATAGCTGCAGGTCAAGCATGCCGTGCCGGAAATCGGTGTCTTTGACCCCAACACAATGGGAGAGGAAGTGCTGGGGCAGTCTTTGGCGCCGGCGAATTTTGTGCCGGTCTTCGATTTTCAGCCGCGGCGGCACCGTGACAATGGATTGACGCAAGACGGATGCGGGCAGTGTTGTTGACCTGCAGCGCATGATCCACCATCCTTGGAGGTGCTTGCCAGTTGCAGAAAAGCGGCCGGCAGCCAACCCGTGGCGGTCATGACAGTGAGGCCAGCCCCATGCCCAAAATGCAGCGGAAAGGATATGTGTTCGACACGCACCGTCTGTGCGATCCGGCGCGGACACTGGCGGCGATCCGGCCGCATCTGGCTGGCATGGGCATCACCCGTATCGCCAATCTGACCGGCCTGGACCGGGTGGGCCTGCCTACGGTGATGGTCACCCGGCCCAATTCCCGCTCCGTTGCTGTGGCGTTGGGCAAGGGGCTGACGCTGGAGGCGGCTCAGACGTCCGGCGTGATGGAAGCGGTCGAATCCTGGCATGCTGAACGCATCACTCTGCCAGTGCGCGCCGCAAGCTACCAGGACTTGCGGCAAGACGCGCTGGTTGCGGATGTCGAACGCCTGCCCCGCGTGACAGGCGCCAGCTTTGACCCACTCCTCAGGATGCTGTGGGTCGAAGGGAAGGAACTTGCGTCCGGTGAGGCGCATTGGCTGCCCTATGAAATGGTGGATACTGACTACACCGGCAGGCCATGCGGCGGCCAAGGGGCGTTTCCACGAACAACCAACGGGCTTGCCTCAGGCAATAGCCTGATAGAGGCCACATGCCATGCCATCTGCGAACTGGTCGAAAGGGACGCGCTGACCCTGTGGCATCATGCACAGCCCGGCCCGCGCATTGATCCGGAAACCTGTGACGATCCGCGCTGCCGGAAAGTTCTGGACAGGTTTGCCAAAGCGGGGCTGGAAGCCGGGATCTGGGGTATCACCGCGGACATTGGTGTGGCCGCATTTTTGTGTATGATCTGCGAAGATGGCAGCCGGCCCGGCCATATCGGAATTGGCAGCGGGTGCCATCCGGACCGGGCGATTGCCCTGCTGCGGGCGCTTACTGAGGCAGCGCAGACCCGGCTGACCTACATCTCCGGCGCCCGCGATGATCTGGACCCCGAGGAATTTACTGCCAAGGCGTCAGCGGAACGCGCACAATATGTCCGCGGCTTGTTTGAGCAGACGGAGCCAACGGACCGGTTTCAAAAGACCCCCTCGTTTTCATCACCGTCATTCGAAGACGATCTGGCCTGGCTTCTGGAGCGGTTGGTTGATGCCGGAATGACCCAGGTTCTGACCGTAGACCTGTCGCGCCCAGGCCTGGACATTGCTGTAGTGCGTGCAGTGATCCCGGGACTGGAAGCACCGCATGATGACGCAGACTTCATGCCCGGTCATAGGGCGCTGGCGGCAGGCGTGGGGCGGCCATGAAGGCAGTTGTCTTCGCCGGACCGACAATCGGGGCAGAGGAGGTGCGGACCTTTCTGGACGCAACCGTTCTGCCTCCGGCCGCGCAAGGGGACATTTACCGGGCCGCCAGGCGCGGGGCGCAGGCCATCGGCCTGATCGACGGGTATTTCGAAGGCGTGCCCTCGGTTTGGCACAAGGAAATCCTCTGGGCGCTGGAACAGGGAATTGCGGTGTTCGGAAGCGCCAGCATGGGCGCGCTGCGGGCGGCAGAGCTGTCATCGTTCGGCATGATTGGTGTTGGAAGTATTTACGCGGCTTACGCGTCCGGCGCGATATGCGACGATGATGAGGTTGCAGTGCTGCATGGCCCTGCGGAACTGGGTTTTGCACCGCTCAGCGAACCGATGGTGTCGATTCGGGCCACTGTGGCGGCGGCAGAAGGACAAGAGGTGCTGGAGGCGGAACATGCCGCGGAGTTGCTCAGCACGGCAAAGGGACTGTTCTATCAGGAAAGGAACTGGGAGCAGATCCTTGCGGCGTTCAAGAACGCCTCCTGGCATGCCCGGTTTTCGGCATGGCTGAATACCGGGAGCGTGGATGCCAAGCGCGATGATGCACGGGAAATGCTGCAGCATATGGCGGCATTTTTGAAGGGAGGGCAGACGGCCGGCTCGGTGCCGCCTGAAAAAGTTGAACGCACGCTTGCCTGGCAGGGCCTGGTGCGGCGGATCGAGACAGAGGACTGTTGCTCGCATAGTGAAGAGCGGCGGGTTCTGGATGAGCTGCGGCTGACACCGGACCGTTACAGAGAGTTCCACACCCGGGCCGCGCTGCGCCATCTGGCTTTGCGGCAGGCGGGAAAGGCCGGCCGCACGGTGGAGCGGGAAGCGCTGCAGGCCCAAATGGCCGCGCATCGCGGAACACTTGCATTGTTCAGCGGAAGCAAACTGCGGCAATGGCTGAAGGAAAACAGGCTGTCGGGTGCCGCGTATGAGAAACTGCTCGGTGAAAATGCCCTTGCCGGGGCTGCGTTGAACACCCTGAACAGTCAGCTGGGCCCGCACCTTCTGGCGGAACTGCGGCTGGCGGGCGTCTATGCCGGGCTGAAAACGAGGGCCGCGTCAAAGAAGCGTTATCTGGCAGCGCAGGACACGCTGGCTGGGCCGTTGACGGAACCGGAGCGGCTGCGCTTGACGGTTTGGTACTTTGAAATGCTGCTGCAGCGGGAGATCCCGGACCGCCTTGAGGAATACCTGAATTCGGTCGGCTGCAGGAGCCATGATGAATTCTATGAGCTGATCCGGCGCGAATTCATGTATCATCAGGGGTGCAAAACACAGCCCGCACCGGAAAGCAGGGACTAGGCAGGGCAAACGGGAGAGCCTCCGCAGTTCAGGAGGAGCGCATGGACGACCTTTATGAGACGTTAGGGGAAGCACCGGGAACCCGCTTTCTTTTATTTCCGCAATCCCCGTTCAGGACGGCGGATCCGGTGCCGGAGCTTGTCGAAATTTCTGCCCCGCCCGGATCACTCGGGCCGGGACCTTCCGGGCCGCGGATGTATGTGGTCAATCCGCTGGGCAAGACTGTCCCTTATGGCGCATTTGTTCCCGGGCCTGACGGGGCTGGCATGTACCTGCCGCCATGGCATGGTGAGATGCAGCGGCCTCCGGAGCCGGATGAGGACGGTCATTTTGCCCATATCCTTCCCACCGACCCTGGATTCGAGGCGGCACACCTGTTTGCCGCCGCCCATTTCACACTGGATGTGTGGGAGGAGTACTTCGGCCATCCGATTCCCTGGCATTTCGCCCGCGACTACGACAGGCTGGAATTGTCGCTGTTGCCAAGTCTGGACAACGCGCATATCGGCTGGGGGTTTCTGGAGACTGGCGGCACCAGCGAATACGGCGGGGAATACCGGGCCTACAGTCTGAATTTTGACGTGGTCGCGCATGAGATCGGCCATGCCATAATTTACAGCGTTGCCGGAATGCCGGCGTCCGAAGCTGTGCCGGGCGAGTACTACGGATTTCACGAATCTGCGGCAGATATGGTGGCGCTGATCGCTTCGCTCCATTTCGGCTCGGTTGTCGAGGAACTGCTCGAGACCACCAAAGGCAATCTGTATACGTTCAATCAATTGAACCGTTTTGCAGAACTTGCCGGAAGCGCGCAGATCCGGATGGCGGCGAATACACGGACATTGGAAGAATTTGCCCGGGGCTGGAGCAGCGAGCACGCGCTGTCTGAACCATTGACCGGAGCGATGTTCGATATTCTCGTCGACATTTTCCACGAACGGCTTCTGGTGCATGGTTTGATCACGCCCGAAATGGAGGATTTGTCCGACCAACTGGAGGAAACCCCTTTCTACAGCGATGTCATGCAGGTGCTGTTTGATGCTCGCTATGCACTTGACCCTGAAGGGTTTCGTGTTGCGCTATTGGAAGCGCGTGATTTCCTGGGCGCTTATCTGGCAGCAGCCTGGAGCAGTCTGGACGCAGAAAACCTCACTTATGCGGCGGTCGGAGACGCACTTCTGGCAGTTGATCTGGAAACAACCGGCGGCGCTTTTCAGACGATCATTGCAGGCAACTTCCGGATGCGCGGGATTGGCCTGGTCCAGGCAGGTCCGCGCTTGGCCAAAGCGGATGAGGACAGTCATGCCCATTCCGTGCGAACGCGGGTGCCGGGCAGCTGAATTGCCATTTGGCTATAAATTTTATTCGTTTTGTGGTATTTCCTGTTTTAGGGGGACTTTTCCAAATATGAGACCGGCAAGCTTTTTGGCCCGGCTTTGCGAAGGGATCTTCCGGTGTTTGTTCCATAGCCACAGGAGTGAGTAAGGTGGCAGAGACGTTACTCAGTTTTTCAGAAGTGTTACTGTTCGGACGGCTGGTCGAAGACCTGAAAATAAAGAAGGCGAACCGCAAGGGACGACTGGGTGCCAACGGTTTCCTCGCCAGACAGCTTGCGGACAAGAAAGATCCAAGATTCGCGCGGATTTATGGTTTTGCCTACGAAGGCGCGTTCTATCAACTGCCGGAACCGTTGATCCTGCTGGTGCATGGCGAGGGCGAAAAAAGCTTCAATGAATGCGGCGGGCAGGCAATCGCTCCTATGGATCCGTCTAAGTCCGGCGTGGCGGCAGCCGATTTCCAAATGTCAGCCGACGTCATGTATTGGGAATATGACAAGGCAGATTTCACGATCCGTATGGACCTGATGACAGGCATGTTCGAGCAGGTTCTGCTGGATGTTTTTTTTGCTGGCGGACCCGGTGTCAGCGGAGCCAAGGTCAGCGGTGCCAAAGTGAGCGGCGCCAAGGTCAGCGGTGCAAAAGTGAGTGGTGCCAAGGTCAGCGGTGCCAAAGCCCGCGGTTCCGGCGATTGAGCGGTTTCAGCGAGCTGCTCTTGATGGTCTGCCAGGTCTGCGGCGGCAGGCCCGCTGCCTGATCGGCTTCGCCCGCAGGGCATGCAGCTGTTGTCAGAACCCGGCCTTCTTCAGACCGTCGACAAAGTGGCGAGTGTCTTCTTCCAGCCGGTCGGGCTGCACCTTGGTCCAGCGGTCCAGCGAGAAATTCGGATGCGCTTCGCGGTGCCTGGCAGCCATGTCGCGGGCCAACTCCATCTTTCCCAGTTGCGCATAGCTGGCGGCCAGCATTCTCTGGCCCTCGGTCGGGTTGTTCATTCTGGTGAGAGTTTCAATCACCGCATCATATTGCTTGAGATTGTAGTAGGCCCCACCCAGATGCCAGAGGTACTGGTCGGGAAAATAGGGGTTGAGGCGCATTGCCTGCTGCAGGTGCTCGATGGCGGTTTCGTTCTCGCCGGAATGAGCCAGCGCATCGGCGTAATCCGACAGCAGGTCGGCATCATTCGGGTTCAGTGCGAGGGCGCGCCGGTAGGCGCCGATCGCAGCGTCGTGTTCCTTGCGGTAAAGATGCACGAAGCCGAGTTCGCCAAAGCCGCGGGCATCGGTCGGATCAAGTTCCACCGCCTTCTGCGCAAAGGTCAAGGCGGTGTCCAACGCGTGCTCGGAGTCTTTGGCCCAGGAATAGCGCCAATCGATGTTCATCGTGCGTGAGATTGCTGCTGATGCCCTGGCATAATCCTGATCACGGGCCAGCGCCCGTTCATACAGAGTATGCGCTTCGTGGTTGTCTTGCCGGGTGTAGCGGAAAATGAACTGCTGCCCGCGCAGGACATAGCCATAGGCGGCAAGGTCAGCGGGCGCCGTCTGCGTTGACCGTTTGCGTTCCTGGGCCTCGATCAGCACCGCGGTTGCCGCCACGATGGCTTCGGTCACCTCGTCCTGAATGGCGAATATGTCGTCGATATCCCGGTCATAGCGTTCGCCCCAGATGGTCCGGCCGGACTCTGCGTCGATCAGTTCGATGGCGATCCGGACCCGTGCTGCGGCCCGCCGGACACTGCCGCGGGCCACATAGCGCACCCCCAGTTCGCGCGCGGCCTCCTGCGGCGGCATCGAGCGGGCCTTGAAGAAGAATGAGGAATTGCGTGCAATGACAAAGAGGTTCTTGAACTTGGACAGGTTCAGGATGATGTCTTCCGTCAGCCCGTCGGCGAACCAGCTGTCGGACTGTTCCCCGCCGAGGCTGGCAAAGGGGAGCACGGCAACTGAAGGAATATCAGGCGGCGGCTGGCCCGCGGGCGGCGGATCCGGGCGCCGGGTGGCAGCCATCGCCGCGCCGGCGACCTCGCTGCGCACGCAATAGGCGGCCACCGGCTCCGCAATGTTCTTGAGCCGTTGCGGGCCGAGGAATTCGAAGCCAAACCGCAGCCTGTTGCGGATCTGCTCATAGACAGCTGCGCTGACAAAGACCCGGCCCGGTTCGGCTATTTCCTGCAGCCGGGCGGCAATGTTGACATTATCGCCATGAATGCCGCGGTCATCGACCAGGATTTCGCCCATGTGCACACCGGCGCGGAACCGCAGGCGCTGCCCTTCCGGCCGCGCGCTGTTGGCCCGGTGTGCGATGCGATGCAGCTCGACGCCGAATTTGACGGCATTTGTGGCGGTCTCAAACAGTGCCAGAACCCCGTCACCGCGGACCGCGACCACTTGCCCGTCATGGTTCTGGCAGGCCGCTTCAAGTTGTTCCAGCAGGGACTTCAGCGCGCTGTAGGTGTCAATCTCGTCATTGCCCATCAGCCGGGCATATCCGACGACATCGGCAAACAGCACTGCACCAAGCTGACGCCGGACCGATGTTGTCTTGTTGTGGCTGCTCACAAGCTGTCCTCCTCCTGTGAGTGCGGGCTGAAGCCGCCGGGGAATCCGGTCAGCCTGCGGGCGGGTCTGCCGGACCGGGCGGCCAAGCCCAGCCGGAAACGTCTGCGCCGCGGAAACGAACGCGCAGCCTGGCGTCAAGGTCCCGCGCCAGCGTTCTGCGGCTGGCCTCCCATTCTTCCCGCAGGATTCCAACCGCGACCATGTCGAAAAACCGGCCTTCTGCGAACCAAGCTGTCCGCATCCTGCCTTCGGTTAGGAAACCGGCCCGTGCTGTCAGTTCCTCGCTGCGGGTGTTGTCGGACCGGTAGTAGGATGTAACGCGATTTAGCCCGATCTGGCGGAAGGCAAAGTCCAGAAGCAGCGCAATCGACCGGATGCCGATGCCGTGCCTGCGCCAGGGCTCATCGATAAAGACGGCGACGACGGCATCACGGTTCACCGCAGAAATATTCTCCAGCCCGGCGATGCCGCACAGCCCGCCTGTTTCTGAGACAATTGCAAACCAGCACTTCCCGGCATCTGCTGCCGCATCCGTTAGCGGGTTCCAAGCCTGTTCAATACCGGCCGCGTTAAGCGGCACCCGCGCTGAGCGGTCGAAACAGGCCAGATCGGCGATATTCCGAAACCAGCCGGCCATTACAGGGAGGTCCCCCGTTTCCAGCGGCCGGAGCCGAAAACCTACTGACTGCCTGTTCGGCATGGGCTGTCCTCTTTTACTTTGCAACATGCCGCATTTCTGGCGCCCGATGCAGCCGGGAGAAGAGCGGTTGCTGGCTTTATACCACATTTCCGGCCGGTCCGGGGGCGCGGGAGACAGGCTCAGGAAAGGGCTTGCCGCTTCGGCATGGGGCAGTCACGTCCAAATTTCGCGCAGGTCATTTGAAGGAAAGCTGCCAGACCGGGACCTTGCCTCTCTGACTGAAGGGAGCAGGCAAGAATTGCAGCAAGAGATGCCTTTTGGGGTTGCGCCTTTGCGGTGCTGTGATTAAACCCCGCCGCAGTGGACCGATAGCTCAGCTGGATAGAGTACTTGACTACGAATCAAGGGGTCGGGGGTTCGAATCCTCCTCGGTCCGCCACTTCCCAAATTGTCGGGCGACCATAGTTTTGCCATTTGCGGCAGAACCTTTCCTTTTTAGTGTCTCCAACATCCCCGCTCACGCCGCCTGTTCCGCCAGTGGCGAAGCCTTCGCTGATTTCACTTCGGAAGACCTCGTGTCTGCCGGAGGGCAAAGCAGGGTGGGCGCAGCCCGGACTGCGGCCGGACGGTGATCTGACACACGGGGCCGGAGCGGTGAAATTGGGAGGGGCCCGCGCCTGGCGCGGGAAGAACCGGATTTCTCCGTGGAGGCTGACGCGCAGCGGCATCAGAACCCGTGCTCAGATTGCCGACCGGACGGCAGGCGGACCAATTAAACGGAAAATGCCGGGCGCGCTAGAGCGGAGCGGAGGCGCGGCTGGCATCTGTGCAAGCGATCGCGGTCTCGTCCGCAATCACATTCTAAATTAGGCAGGAGGGCCAGGAAGAAAGCAGCCGGCGAGATCTTCAACTGCCATTTGCCACGCGGATCACGAACTCACACACAGCCGGACATACCGGACTTACGCGCCAGCAGCGGGTGCAGGTGCAGGAAGCCTAAAACTCTGTTCGCGCCCGCTGCTGTAGGATATCGGCGGCGCGGCAGATTTCCCCAGACCAGACATTCAAGTCCACGTTGTGGGGCGACTGCAAACCGTCCGTTCGCTGGGCAGTAGCCGGAGAAGCGGGACGAGCAGAGAAAGCGTGTCTTCGCTTCGGTCAAACAAGGCCCGGTGCAGTTTGGGAGGTGCCGACGTTGATCGGAGCTCCCTCCGGCCTTCGATGGTCCGCATCTCTAAGGGGCGCCGGTGACCTGCCACTGAACGTTCATCCAGCCGCGACCGGAGCCGGGTTGCTTTTTACGCCGGTCGGCGCAGGTTGAGCAATCGCCCGGCGCGCGGAGCTTTCATCCCGCGCAGCGGGGCGGGCGGTTGCGGTGGCGAGGGTGCGCGCATAATCGGCCGGGGTCAGGCAGTCCAATGCCGAATGCGGGCGTTCCGTGTTGCAGCCGGCCGCCCAGGCAGCGATCACGGCACGCGCATGGGCCAGGTCGCGGAACATGGTCTCGTTGAGCAACGCATCGCGCATTCGCCCGTTGAAACTGTCCACGAAGCCATTCTGCATCGGCCTGCCTGGCGCGATGCAATGCCATTCAGCCCGGTGCCCGGAACACCACCGCAGGATGGCATTACAGGTCAGTTCCGTCCCGTTGCCGCCGGCAATCATCCCGGGCTTGCCGCGGCGCTCGATCAGGACCGTCAATTCACGCGCCACACGGCGGTCCGGGATAGAGGTATCCGGGATCGCTGCCAGGCAGCCGCGGGTGCCATCGTCGACCAGGTCGAGAACGCGGACGCGCTGGCCGGCGGCGAATTGATCCTGGACGAAATCCAATGACCAGCGCGCGTCGGGCCGTGCCTCAACGAGGATCGGGGCTCGTGTGGCGGCCGCCTTGCGCCGGGCCTTTCGCTGGCGCGCGGCCAGCCCCTCCCCGCGGCGGAGCCGATAAATCCGGTTGATCCCCGAAGCTTCTCCCTCTCGGCGCAACAGCACGGAGAGCCGCCCCTCTCATGGTTTGCAAGCAAACCACTGCCGGACAGTGGATAGCCGAACCTGCGGCGCTCATTGGCCAAGTCCCGCAACCGGCCGCGCAGCACCCTGTCCGGCGCACGCCGGGCCTGGGCGCGGACCATCTTGCGATCCGCCCCGGCACTCCGGCACGCCCGCCGTTCCGAGAGCCCAGGCAGGGACCTCAGGTGCGCGGCTGCGTCGCGCTTCGCGGCAGGCGTCACCACTGTTTTGAACCCAGCTCCTTCATCGCGGCGGGATCAAGCTTCTGTTCGGCCAGCAGCGTCTTCAGCTTGGCGTTCTCGTCTTCGAGCGCCTTCAGCCGCTTCGCCTCGGGCACCGTCATGCCGCCGGACTTGGCCTTCCTGTTGCAGAAAGTGTCTTCCGGCATACCGTGCTTGCGGCACAGGTCAGCGCACTTGGCGCCTGCCTCGTGCCCGGCCAGGATGCCGATGATCTGCTCGTCCGAGAACCTTGTCCGCGTCAGTGTCCGTCCTCAGGTTGGGCTGGACTCCAATCGAAGGTGGAGGAAAACCCCCTGGCAGGTCACGCGCTAAAGCCACCATTGGCCGCAGTGGTTTTGACCCGCTACCGCAGTTCTCCTAGCATTTTGGCAATCATGGCATGGCCAGCCGATCTTATCATTGGAGCTCGGTCCAGTACTGTTTGAGAAGAAACTTATGCATCAAGGATGACGGGCGTTAATTCAGAACTTGAAGTTACGTACCGGTTTTTCTTGGACCGACATTGGAAATGCCGGTGGCCGGACGACGTTCTGACAGCAATTGAATGGATGTGAGAGCGGCCCGAAACTGGACTGCTCCCAAAATTCCCCGCATGGTTTCCTGCGCTTGCAAGTTCACTTAAGCAGGCGTTTTTTGTGGCTGCATGATTGCCCACCTTGTCGATCAGTTCAGCAACCGAATCACCACCTGCGGCCAACCGTGCCCTTCCTGCGCTGGAAGGTTTGCGGATCTTTCCTGGCGCCTGCGATCCGGCCGGGAGATGGAGGGGAAACGCCTCTGAAACACGCCAATTTGCGCTCGAAATGCATGATTGCCGTCTTGACGCGCGGCAGTCCCGTCATGAGAAATACCCTCATGGCGTTTCTGGCACATATTTTCCAGCTGATCAGGGTGACTGCTGCATTTGCAATGATCCTTGCGTTGGGATTTTCTCTGCCATCCGCCGCGCACACCATCGCGGGCCATCACGGCAATGCCGCGGTCTCGCAAACCGGGGA
This sequence comes from Leisingera thetidis, assembly GCF_025857195.1. Classification (NCBI taxonomy): domain Bacteria; kingdom Pseudomonadati; phylum Pseudomonadota; class Alphaproteobacteria; order Rhodobacterales; family Roseobacteraceae; genus Leisingera; species Leisingera thetidis. The sequence goes on from NZ_CP109787.1 coordinate 3,791,814, forward strand.
GAGCTATGCCGGTGCAGCCAGGCATGGCACGGGGCATGACGCAACCCAGACCGGCGCGCACCATGGCCAGGATAAATCTCAGACCAGCGACATCGGGAGCTGCTGTTCAGGCTCCTGCATGGCGGATGCGGTGCTGACCTTTTTGCCGGGGAAAACCTCCCTGGCGGAACCTGTACGGTGGAAGCAGAAGAATGCGCAGCTGCCGTCTCGCGAACAGCTCGCACTCCTGCGCCCGCCGAGAGCCTGAGGCATCTAAACCGTTTCAACGGGTACTAACCATCTCCTGCACGCAATTGCAGGAACCGTGCAGATATTCCTCAGGAAAACCACATGAAATCTCTCTTTCTGGCCGGGGCAGGCGCCCTGCTGCTGGGGGCGTGCGCCAGGACACCGGCTGCGCTGCCCGATACCACAGCTCTGCAAACTACCGCCGCGCAATCCGGCCCATACCGCGCCCTGAATTACCAATCTCCCCTCTCGGGTTTTGAAACTTACGACCCAAGCGGCCCTGCATCTTGGCGAGGCGTCAACGAGCAGCAGCAGGAGAACAATTGATGTCAGCGAAAACTTGGCGCCTCCTGGCGCTGCCCTTGGTGCTGGCTGCCTGCACGGCTGCGGTGCCGGAGAAATTCACCAGTCCGCAGGCCGGGTTTGAAGAGGTCGCCAGCCAGACCTCGGCCGCTATCGGCAAGCGCACGGCCTTTGCCCAGACACAGGCCCAGAACCAGGCGCTGGCCAAGGAAGTCCGCCTGCTGGTCCACGGCAAGACGATCTCGGCTGAAACTGCGGTGCAGGCCGCGCTTCTGAACAACAAGGGGCTGCAGGTGTCTTATGCCGCGGTTGGGCTTTCGGCGGTCGGCGTCTGGCAGCAGATGACGCCAGAGAACCCGGTGGTCTCGATCGGCCTGATGGGGATCGGCGCGCCGGAGCTGGGCCTGTACCGGGCGCTGGAATCCACCATCGCCGTGAACCTGCTGGACGTGCAGACCCGCAAGCAGCGTATTGCTGTAGCCGAGGCGCAGTTTCAGCAGGCGCAGCTGAACGCGGTGAACGATACTCTGGCGCTTGCGGGGCAGACCCGGCGGGCCTGGATCAATGCGGTGGCGGCCTTTGAGCGGCTGAGCTATCTGCGCCAGGCCAGCGGAACAGCGGCAGCGGGAGCAGAGCTGGCCAGCCAGCTCGGCAAGACCGGCGCACTGAACAAGGCGGGACAGGCGCGGGAGTTTGCCTTCAATGCCGAGCTTGCGGGGCAAGTGGCCCGTGCCCGGCTGGAGGCGCAGCTTGCCAAGGAGGAGCTGACGCGCCTGATGGGCCTGTGGGGCAGCGATGCCAACTACTATGTTCCGGATGCGTTGCCGCCATTGCCAAAGTCGCAGCCGCGGGTTGCGTCGATCGAAGCGGCGGCGTTGACAAACCGCGTCGATCTGAAGGTCGCCAGGCTCGGGCTGGAAGCGCAGGCCCGCGCCTTCGGCCTGACAGACCGGACCCGGCTGGTCACTGACCTGGAGCTGATTGCCGGCTTCGAGGCCGAGCGTGAACGCGAGGACGGGGCGACGGAAACCGAGACCCTGCCGCAACTGGAACTGGAGTTCGCCATACCGGTCTTTGACACCGGCAAGGCACGGATGCGCAAGGCGGAGCTCGCTTATTTGCAGGCGGCCAACGCATTGGCGGAACGGGCAGTCAATGTCCGCTCAGAGGCCCGCAGTGCAGAGCTGGCCTATCACTCCTCCTATGAGATCGCGCGCCATTACCGCGATGTGCTGGTGCCGCTGCGCAAGACAATCGAGGAGGAAGGCCTGCTCAGCTACAACGGCATGATCACCAGCACCTTCGAACTGCTGACGGACGTGCGCGAAAAGCTGACGGGCTCGCTGGAGGCGGCCAATGCCAAGCGCGATTTCTGGCTGGCCCAGGCGAATGTAAGTGCCGCGATCTACGGCGGCGGCACAAGTTCATCCCCGCAAGACGGCAGTGCCGAAATCGCCGCTGGCGGCGATGCAGGCCATTGAAAGGATCAAAGGACATGATGAACAGACGTCAAATGCTTGGGGCCGGCGCTGCAGGTGCTGCGCTGGTCTCCGGCCAGGCCTGGGGCCAGACCTCCAACATGGGCCTGCCCGAAGCCGCCACGATGGACACGGCCGCCACCCAGCCGCCGCTGGCCCCGGTCTCCGGTCCCGATTACACCCCGGTGGTGACCCTGAACGGCTGGACCCTGCCGTTCCGGATGAACAACGGGGTGAAGGAGTTCCACCTGGTCGCGGAACCGGTCGAGCGCGAGCTGGCCGAGGGCATGATCGCCCATCTGTGGGGCTACAACGGCCAGTCCACCGGCCCCACCATCGAGGCGGTGGAGGGCGACCGGGTCCGCATCTTTGTGACCAACAAGCTGCCGGAGCATACCTCGGTGCATTGGCACGGGATGATCCTGCCCTCCGGCATGGACGGGGTCGGCGGGCTCAGCCATCCCGGCATCCCGCCGGGCAAGACCTATGTCTATGAGTTCGACCTGATCAAGTCCGGCACCTTCATGTACCATCCGCACGCGGATGAGATGGTGCAGATGGCGATGGGGATGATGGGGATGTTCATCGTGCATCCCAAGGATCCGTCCTTCATGCCGGTGGATCGGGATTTCCTGATCATGCTGAACGCCTTCGACATCGACCCGGGCTCTTACGTGCCGCGGGTGATGGAGATGACGGACTTCAACCTGTGGTGCTGGAACAGCCGGATTTTCCCGGACATCGACCCGTTGGTGGTCAATCAGGGCGACCGGGTGCGGGTCAGGGTCGGCAACCTGACCATGACCAACCATCCCATCCACATGCACGGCTATGACTTCGAGGTCACCTGCACCGATGGCGGCTGGGTGCCCGAAAACGCCCGCTGGCCGGAGGTGTCGATCGACATCCCGGTCGGCGCCATGCGGGCCTATGAGTTCGACGCCGTGCATCCGGGGGACTGGGCGATCCACTGCCACAAGTCGCACCACACGATGAATGCGATGGGTCACGACGTGCCGACCTTCATCGGCACCGACAAGCGCAAGCTGGCCGGCCAGATCCGCAAGCTGCAGCCGGAATACATGCCGATGGGCACCGCCGGCATGGCCGACATGGGCGAGATGACGATGCCGCTGCCCGACAACACCGTGCCGATGATGGCCGGCTGGGGCCCGCACGGGCCGCTGGAGATGGGCGGCATGTTCTCGGTCGTGAAGGTGCGCGAGGGCATCGAGGCCGGCGATTACAGCGATCCCGGCTGGTACGAAAACCCGCCGGGCACCGAGGCGTACGAATGGACCGGCGAACTGCCGGAGCCTGCCCGCGCCGAGGACGCGCAAACCCGCATTTCCCCGAAACCAACCGCCAAGGGCTGACCGGCCCCAGGACCCAACCAAACTTTATGAGGAGACAGACATGACCAAGTTCCTATCGGCAGCCCTGCTTGCAACCCTGACAGCTGCACCGGCCTTTGCCGCCGGCAGCCACGGCGGCGGCCACCATGACGAGATGGCAGTCGGCAAGCCCGGCGAGGCCGCCCGTGCGGACCGCGAAATCGCCGTCACCATGAAGGAGACCGATGACGGCGAGATGCTGTTTGAGCCCTCCAGCTTCTCCTTTGCCAAGGGCGAGACGGTGCAATTCGTGATCACCAACGCCGGGGAGCTGGAGCATGAGTTCGTGCTGGACACGGCAGAGCGCAATGTTCTCCACAAGGAGCTGATGGCCAAGATGGACATGGAGCATGACGACCCGAACTCGGTGCGCCTGGATCCGGGTGCCGCCGGTGAAATCGTCTGGACCTTCTCCAACCCCGGCACATTCGAGTTTGCCTGCCTGATCCCCGGCCATTATGAAGCCGGCATGCATGGACCGGTTGCCGTGCTGGCGGATGGGGGCGGCACCTTTACCGCGGGCACGGTGAAAAAAGTCGACGCCAAATCCGGCAAGGTCACCATCCTGCACGAAGAACTGGTGGACCTGGACATGCCCGCGATGACCATGGTGTTCCGGGTCGCCGATGACGCGATGCTGGACCAGCTGAAGGCTGGCGAGGCCATCGAGTTTGTTGCCGAGCGGATCAAGGGCAAGCTGACCGTGACGGCGCTGAAATAAGTTAGGGCGGGAGGCGGGCCATCCCGCCTCCCGGATTTCGGACCAGAGATTTCGGATGCCTGAGGGGCTCTTGCCGCTGAGGCAAACGCCCGGCTTCGCCGCGAGCCTCTTGCGCTTGACCGGGTTGAATTGGTCTGTTCCGGACTTCAGCACGCTGTGCCGCCGTCAAAACACGGCTGAACGTGAACCTCCAGGATCGTGGCGCCGAGGGTCCTCTGAATCTCCTGATCCCCTCTCGGGACATTGCTGCGCATTGCCCTGCCGGGCAGCGGACAGCACCGGCATCAAAGCCGTGGGCGACGTGAATGGAATGCCCGCAAGCACCCTCTCGCACATGCCGAGCCTGTGCTGCCGGGCAGCGCGTGGTCCCAAACGCCGTATTTGGCGCCAGAGACACCTTGGGATCGACGAGGAAACGCTAACGCGGGCTGTCGAGATCACCAGCAGCACCGTCGGAGATGCTCCCGTGCTGCCGGAGCTTCTGGATCAAATCCCGCCAGAACAGCAGATCGGCTCAGTCACAGCGGACGGGGCCTGCGACACCCGCAATTACCACGAGGCGATTGCTGTCCGGAACGCCGATGCCGCTCGCCATTGGGCTTGAACCAATGGCGCCTCAATGGCTTGCTGCCGCCGCGCAAGAACGCCAGGCCCCGGAAACCGGCGAGCATCGGCGTCCCTCTCGGCAGATTTCTTTCTGAAACCGCCTGCCCGGCCAAATCGGCTTCAGAATGCTGCTGCGAGGCCCGTCTCATCCGCCGTTTGCTGCGACGGCACGATCCCTAACCAAGCGAACTCACGGAGTCGGGCCAAACCAGGCTTTTTCTCCCCAGCGCCGATGTCCACTTAATGTCAGAAAGCGGAAGTGCAGACTCGCATTGGTATGCCACCGGCGGAGGCCGTCTGACGAGATGACGGTGCTGGTGATAAGTCCGGCCCTATGGTCGGCCATAAGTTCAGACCTGAGATCGACGTCCTTTCCGCCGCGGATACGCCGCGCCGGCGGCACTGGAGCGATGCCGGCAAGATCCGGATCGTGGAGGAGAGCTTTGTGGGGCACCGTCAGGTGGCCGCAACTGCGCGGCGGCACGGTGTGTCGCGTTCGCTGCTGGCAATATCGCGGCGGCGAGCTGGGCGGCAAGACGGCGCCTGCGTTCATCCCGCTGTCGATCTCGCTGAAGCGCCTGCGGCGGCTCCAGCAGTGCAGCAGGGTCTCGGACGCGACCCGCATGCGGGTGAGATCTTCTGCGTCCGGGGCGCAAGGGCGACTTGGTCAAACTGCTTTGGCACGATGGTGCCGGCATGCCGCTCTACACCAAACGGCTGGAAACGGGAAAGTTCATCCGGCCGGCCAGCGGGACCGGCGAAGCGGTGCAGATCTCCGCGGCCCAGCTCGGATACCTGCTGGAGGGGATCGGCCGGCGCAATCCGCGCTGGACACAACGCCCTGCAAAGGCGGGATAAATTGGTCTCATCAGCCTTATTTACATAGGTTTTGCGGGGCGCGCGTGGCAGGTCCCGGCGATGTCAGATGCCGCTTCCGAGATTGCCGGATTGCGCGCCGCACTTGCGGCATCGGAAGCACGTGCCGAAGCTGCCGGGACCGAATTTGCGCAGGTCCGGGCGGCGGTCTCGGCCTCCGAGGCGATGATCAAGCATCTCCGGCGCGAGATCGCCAAACTCCGGCGCGAACAATATGGCCGCAGCTCGGAACGGCGTGCCCGCTTGACCGGCCAGATGGAGATGCCGCTCGAGGAGCTCGAAGCTGCGGCCGCCGAGGATGAGATCGCGGCGATGAGGCTGACGAAGACCGCGGCCGTGGCCGGCTTCGAACGCCGCCGGCGCCTGGGGCTACGAAGAGTTCCTCGAAGCCCCCGCCGATCCCGGCCACGCGCAACACGAGGACATGATCCGCTGGCCGGGCGGGGCCTTTGATCCCGACGATGCCAAGGCCGACAGGATCGTCGAGCGGCTTAACCAGCTTGCAAAGAAAGCGGCGCCGCGGCCCCCCCCCCCAAGGGCACGACCTGAGAACTGCCCACGTCCGCGGTCCACACCGGATGGTTACTCGCATTGGGAAAACCGGCGCGCCACAAATGGCTGCACAGCTGGCGCTCACAGGAGCGCCAGCTGTGTAGCCCGGGTCATGTCAGCTTTCCGGTGCCGGGGTGAAACGTGGCTTTGGTGCCTGAGAGCTTCGGAGCCACCGAGAAGACACTTTTGCATGCGGCCGTAAATGCCTTGTTGGGTTCACCTTTCAAAAACGAATTGGCGGTCCACTCTTTGCCAAGTTTAATATGGTAACTCGTCACCTTAGCTCCTTTTGCGTGGACTGATTTAAAGGCCTTGTCCAGCTTCCCTTTCGCCGCTTTTAACGGCTTCGCGTCGATAGTTATGTTCTCAGCCGGGCCACTGCGGCAGGAAGTCGTTACCAGATGGTACATTGAGCCGACTTTCTTGTTCTTGTCATACGCCACAAGACAGACGCAATCTCCCAGACTCGATGTCTCAAGCGGGTCGTATTGGTCGCTATGCCCAATCCCGCCGATTTTAACATTCACTTTTCCCATGGATGAGTACCTCAGATAAAATTTCTATATTCACCTGCACGCTGCCGGTTTCAGCCACAAAGCTCTCAAGCAGCCTGCTTGAAGTGCGCCAATACACAATCTTCACGCATGTTGAACCGCGCGCACGACCGGAATGCGGTGGCGCCTTTTCCATAATGTGGCAGCTGCTCTTATATTCGGTTAAGAGGCTCGTCACTTCGGCCCTTCACACACGTCCGGTAAAGACGCTCAGTCGCGAGGCCGGTGATGTCTTTTATGCTGACGAACGCAGCATCACCCAGGGCCCCGGCCACCTGCTGAATGGCGGCTTTTGCGGCCCATTGCGGACATTCGCCCCCCTGTCGCGCGCCCCGGCACAGCTTCGCCAGACCGGCCATTCGCCGCGGTTGCAAAGTTGAGGCGGTGACAAACTCACACGCCGAGGGCATAAAGCCGTTGCCATGAGCCATGATGTTAGCCAGCGCATACAGTGGCGCTGCTCAATCTTGATGTTCGACGGACCCCACGTTCCCGATCGCGCCGCCGAAGCGGACTTCAGCCGGTTGCGCAAGAAAGGGTCCGAAGCCACATGGACCAGGCCGGTGTTCCTGCTTGCCAAACCAGTGGAAACGTAAACCTGCCTGAAGGAGCCCACATAGCGGCAAAACAGAGGTTTCGTTGAAAGTTCGTGCCCGAAATGGCATGGTTAGACATTATGCTGAAGTTGTTCTCATTCGCTTTGGCCCTGCTGGCCTTAAGTGCCTTTGTTTCGCTGCAGCCGGAACCTGGCACGGAAACGGCTTACCTCACTCATCCTGTCGAGTACGGGCCGCTGGCCGAGAGTGTGACAGCAACCGGCACGCTGGACGCTTTGGTGAAAATCGATATCAGCTCGCAGGTTTCCGGCCGGGTTGCAGAAGTCAAAGCCGGGTTCAACAGCCGCGTGGCAAAAGGACAGCCCCTGGCCATAATTGACCGGGAAGGATTTCAGGCGCGCGTGGAAGAGGCCCGGGCCGCGGTCGAAATCGCCATGGCTGCAGTTGATGTGCAAAGCGCGACCCAGGAAAAGGCGGCAGTAGAGATCAAGGCCGCCACGCTTGAGCAGGAGGTATTCCGGGCCAGGATCGATCAGGCCTCTGCCGACTTATCGGTTGCGCAAGCACGGCTGGCCCGAAAGGAAGCCCTGCGGAGAAATGGCAATGTCGCTTCCGCTGAAGTGGAAGATGATCAGGGTGCTGTACAAAGCGCCGAAGCGCGGCTGCGCGAAGCGGAGGCGCAGCTGGCGGCCAGCGGCCCGAGAGTCGAGGCCGCAAGGGCGGAACATGCCAGGGCCAAAGCGGAACTCGCTGGCGCACGCGCGAATGTGCCCCAGCGCCAGGCGGCTTTGCAGCTTGCGCTGGTCGAATTGGAACGCACGACAATACGGGCACCGATCGACGGGGTGGTCATTGACCGCAGTATCGATGAAGGACAGACGGTTGCTGCAACACTTGAAGCGCCTAAACTATTCACGATTGCCAAGGAACTGAGCAGGATGGTGGTGCATGTCAGCGTCGACGAAACCGATATCGGGCGCCTTCGGACTGGTCAATCCGCAGTCTTTTCCGTTGACGCTTATCCTGCACAGCGGTTCTCGGGAACCGTGAGCGAGATCAGGAAATCGGCCAGAGTATTCCAGAATATCGTCACCTATACGGTTGTCCTGAATACAGAGAACCCGGATGAGCTGCTGTTCCCCGGCATGACTGCTTTAGTGGATATCACAATCCGCGAAACCGCTCCTGCGCTGAAAGTGCCGACCAGCGTATTTGCCTTCCACCCCTCTCAGGAAGCCTTGGCCGCCAGCGGCGGCAGAGCATCGGTTATCTGGCGCCTGGATCCGTCAGGCAGGCCGGAGCCGGTGGAAGTCATTGCCGGTGAGCAGGACGCAAGCCATACGGCAGTTGCCTCAGATCGGCTGCAGGACGGCGATCTGGTCATCAGCAGTGAAATCAGGACAGAATCCGGCAGCCGCCTGACGCGGTTCATGCGGAACTGGCAGTAGATCGGATGTTCGTCGAGGCCGTGAACATTTGCAGAAGCTACCAAAGCGGCAAATCGCGCATCGACGCTGTGAAGAACTGCTCTTTTTCCATAGCGGAGGGTGAATTTCTGGCCATAACCGGCCCAAGCGGTTCAGGCAAATCAACCCTGATGGCCATTCTGGGGTTGCTGGAGCGCCCAAGCTCCGGCGCCTTCCGGGTTTTCGGCCGCAACACCGAGACCATGCCGGCGGACACCAGGGCGAAGCTTAGGAACCGGGAATTCGGCTTTGTGTTTCAGTCCTATAACCTGCTGCCACGGCTGACGGCGCTGGAGAATGTGGAACTGCCGATGGTCTATGCCGGAGTGCGGGCGGGCAGGCGCAGGAAACGGGCGCTCGAGCTGCTGGATACGGTTGGCCTCGCGGACCGTGGAACCCATTTTCCCAATCAGCTCTCCGGTGGCGAGCAGCAGCGGATCGCAATTGTGCGGGCGCTGGCCAATGGCCCCCGGCTGATCCTGGCTGATGAACCGACGGGAGCCCTTGACAGCGAAAAGGGCTTGCAGGTTCTTTCCCTGTTTCAGGAAATCAACCAGACCGGGCGGACCGTCGCCGTCATTACCCATGACGAGGATATCGCCCGCCGCGCAAACCGCATCCTGCGAATGAAGGATGGCCGGATCATCGCAGATGAGAGAGTGGCACATCCGCTCACCCGGACAGAAGCAAGCACCGCTGCACAGCCCCTGCGGCATCCAGGCCTATCAGGCACAGCCAGCGGCGAGGCTGCGGAGCACGCCGCCCGGATCGGAGGCGGTGATGCCGATTTATGAAAGCCTGAAGATAGCCTTGCGGGCGCTCCGGGCAAATCTCCTGCGCAGTTTCCTGACCATGCTGGGCATCATAGTGGGGGTTTCCTCGGTCGTGGCAATGGTGGCTTTTGCCAGCGGAGCACAGCGGGAGATCGACCGCCAGATCGAGACGCTTGGAGCCAATGTCCTGATGATCGTTCCGGAACTGAACCGGGGGGCGGATGCGAAGGCGGGCCTGTACCAGGCCGCCATCCTGCGGGAATCTGATGCAGATGCGATTGATGTGCATGTCCCTCAGGTCATTGCCACGGCGCCATCTGTCCGGGCCGAATTGCAGGTGATTCACAAGAGCAGGAACACCTGGGTGACCGTCAACGGCACAACCGCACGGTATTTCCCCATTCGCGAATGGCCTTTGAGCCGCGGCCGGCCGTTCTCCGGCAAGGAGCAGTCAAACGGCGGCAAGGTGGCACTGCTGGGAACCGACACTGCTGAAAAACTGTTCGGTGACAGCGAGCCGGTCGGCCAGACGATCCGGATCCTCTCGGTGCCGTTTGAGGTCATCGGCATCCTGGCCGAAAAGGGAACTTCCGGCGCGGGGCGTGCCCAGGACGACATTATCTTCATTCCGATCAGCACCGCGCAAAGACGGCTGTTCGGCAGCGCAAACATGGTTCACCGCGGGTCTGTCGACTATATTCTTGCCAAGGCGTCCTCGACCGGGTCCGTGAAGCTGGCAGAGCGCGAAATCACCAGCCTGCTGCGTCAAAGGCACCGCATCCAGGCCAGCCGGTCAAACGATTTCCGAATTGTCGATCCCGCGGCCCTGATGAAAGCCCAGCATGCGGCTTCCCGCACCATTGGCTGGCTGCTTGCCGGGATTGCCGGCGTATCCCTGGTCGTGGGCGGGATCAGCATCATGAACATCATGCTGGTGTCGGTCACCGAACGAACCCGCGAGATCGGATTGCGCATTGCTGTGGGCGCGCGATCCAAGGATGTTCAGTTCCAGTTCCTGATGGAGGCGGTGCTCTTGTGTTTCCTTGGGGGGATGATCGGGTTGGCAGCAGGTGCAGGCGTGGCATTTGCCGCGGGCAAGCTGGCGGGCTGGCCGGTGTTCCTCAGCCCGCTGTCGCTGATCGGTGCAGTTGGCCTGGCCTCGGCCGTGGGGGTGTTCTTCGGTTTCTTCCCCGCCCGCCGCGCCTCCCGGCTGGATCCGGTGACAGCCTTGCGGGGAGAGTGAGGAATTCCGCCCAAAAAGGAAACGCCCCCCGGATTGGCGGAGGGCGCGAGCAACGTCCGGCGGCTATTAATCCGGCACGTTAGCTGAATTTCCAGGGTCCTGATCCTGCGGGTGGTCTTCAGAAACATCCGGCCCCTTAATGCACTTAAAGCCATGATAGGTGTGAATGACCCTTTCCGCGCCGTTGCCTTTACCACGGTTGGTGCATTTGGCGATGGCCAGCAGATAGGGATCCTGGCCAACCTTCAAGCCCTTGTCGGCAATTGCCGCGGGTGCGCTGAACCCAATTACAAGCGCCGTAGCAACGAGTAGCTTCTTCATGACAGCCTCCACCAGTTAACGAACTCCGCTACTGAACCAGAATTGCAGCGGCACTGCATCGCTCGCTTGGTCGGCGGTCACACCGTCACGCCTCGCTCGTTTGAGCGGTGTCTTTCTCCGCAACCGGGAAACTTCAGACATGCCTTCCTCATGAGTTGAAAGAAATGCTGCCCGGCTGGAATCAGTCAGCAGGTTTGACAGAATTGCTGCACAGCCAAAGAAAACTGAGCTGATCTGCCAGCTGCGGCTACTGGCCGATGTGGGCCAGCAGCGAGACCAGTTCGGCCTGGCGATGGGTATTGGTTTTCTGAAAAATCGCGCGCAAATGGCTGCGGGCTGTCCAAATCGAAATGTTCAGCTCCCTGGCCGCTTGCTTGAGACTGTTCCCCTGCGCGAGCTCAGCAGCAACAGCTGCTTCGGCCGGTGTCAGATGGAACTCATGCTGCAGCAGTTCCACGCTGGCGTCAGACGGGTTCTCGACTTCCCGGAGATTCAGCAGAGCTGCGGCGCCGCCCAATTTGCTGCGGAACGCAGGAGGCAGCGGAATAACGTCAATGTAGAGAAATTTCTCTTTTGAAACTTGCAGCTTGACCGGGGGCGGCAGCGACTGCCCGGAGGTTTCATCATAGGCTATGCCGGCCCGGATCAGCCGGGACAGTTTTGCGTTCTGCAAGGGATCCCGGACATGGATGTTTTGCCAATTCACCGCCAGCTGGCATGCCGGGCTGCCATTCAGGAAAATGTCCAAGAAGGCAAAATTTCCGGTCTCATCCAACGCCATCAGGCCATGGCTCTTGCCGCCGAGAAGATCGGTCCATTGTTCCAGCCAAACTGACGCCACCGCACAGCCCCCCACCACGTTTCAAAATCACCGTAACTGGCTCGAACTGGCCTCGCAGGTGAAATGCTATAGGGAAACCGCTGCGGCTAAAGATATTTGACGAAGAGATATTTGATCATTGCCCCAAGCGCAGTCAACGGGCAGGTTCATGCGTGTGGCAGCAAAGCCCTGCAATCCATATGCACTTCTTACATATTCCATACTTCATATGCACGGAAATGTAAATCAAGCGAAACAGGCGCTTTTCCGCCAGAATTGCGGGACGAGGCGAATTTATTTTTTAAATTCAATAAGATGAGCAAAAAATCGCGTTCCAGCACAAGAACGGCGGCCTGTCCCGGCCGCCGCTTTGCTTTGTTCCGGATGCCCTCAATCCGGAGCAACACTGCAATCCATTGGCTCGATTTGCCCTTCTGGCAAATGAGCAAAAAACGGGGCGCCCAGCAAATGTCCAACCTCGATGGCATGCTGGCCCTGCCCGCCTTCGGACAATGGCCCATGTTCTTCCTTGGACACGTTGCCGACACCGCGCCGCCCGCCTTCACCCGGATCAGGTGTAAAAAACCCATGGGAAGAAGAGTGCTTCCCCATAATGCCATTCTGCCCCATGTGAGCAGCCAGTTCCCCCCAGCACCTGTTGATTTTTGCCCCAGGACCCGTGAATGCCGCAGTGGCGGTTAAAGACAATGCCGCAGCAGCCGATATAAGCACCCGTTTCAATTTGACCTCCATCTGAATTCGCCCTCAAGGCGAGATGTTAAAACTATCAGTTTTTAGGGTGCCGCCGCATCACTCACTGAAGGGAGTGATTTGCTCCGTGTCCTACCAAAAATGCGTTAGAGACCGGGAAGGGTTACTAGGTTGAAACACACCATCAGGGCCCTGATCTGATGCAGCCCTCTGAGGGTGGTCCTCCTGTTCGCCCAGGACATCATAGTCCTCGGGACTAGTTGGTGGACCACCCTCGGGGGGCTACATCACACCGAACATTGCCGGGACAACAGCGCAACCCCAGTCCCCGTTTCGGCAATGTCCACCATGGCGATGGAGCTGTCAAATATCGGGTCGCACAGGTTCGGGCAGACAGTACCGGCTTTTTCAAGTCATGCGGACACTCATCCGCCCGATAAGAACGCAAGAGAACGTGTCAGTGCAGGTCGGCAGGCTTCTACAGATTTTCTGCAAGCTGCGGAGAGCAAAGCGGCGTCAACGTTGCATCCATACGAGGAACGGCCTCCAGACCGATCCCGCGTCCTGCGCCGAAACGGATTGCCATATGCAAATCTTCCTTGGATATGTCCACCCGGTGGATGTTGGTCCTAATGCGGCGGCCGATCCCCGGATGGGCGATGCAAAAGGCAGCCAAGTGCGGCATCAGCCACCCGACTGCAAAGGTCGTGCCCCCCACATGCAGCGCCTTCTGGTGCCTCCCGTCCAGAAAGTCATCGAAAACCCGGTCGAGGCTGTCGTTGATCCCGGGGAACAGTGCCATGGCCTCATCCGTCAGGAGCAGGCCCCTCGGCGCCCAGGTGAAAAGCTGCACTCCAACCTGGTCTTCCAGCCCTTTGATCTGATGGCTGACGGCTGCCTGGCTGACCCGCAGTTCAACAGCCGCCCGAGTAAAACTCCCCTGCCGTGCGGCGACCTCAAAGGCGCAGGGCGTTCAAGGGCAGATTGGGGCGGTCCAGCGCTGGCATTCCTGACTTCCGGATCGATTGTGCAGACGGCATCAGCCTCGCCTTTCCGATCCGCGACTGCAAGTTGAGAAGCCGCAACGGCATCAGCGGATTTCTTGCGCAGACCGGCTGCAGGAAAAGGGCAGGAATGAACCCGGCGCACCCTCGATGACCATGATCCAGCTGAGCTGATCTGCAACTTCGAATTCGGTATCATTTTCGGGACAAGCCAAAACCCGCGCCTGGCAGCCGCTTGCGATGAACGCTTCGTTTGAAGCCCGAAATTCCGTGCCGAGCTCAGGGCGCCCCGCATCATAGTTGCGCCAAGCCTTTGTGTAGATGCTGCATTTCTCCAAAGACCACGCATCGAGCGCAGCAAGCGGCGGGGCACAAGCCAGCTGCAGGACAAGCCCGAGAAACACTTTTTTCATTCACACACCCCTTTCAAAACCGGCGCCGCCGCTACTTGGTGAAGCGGTGGTACAGTTCACATCACCGCTGATCTGCAAGTATGCGCTGAATGAAGGCGTAGGTCGCCCGGATGCGTGCTTCGTTCGGGATATTCCGGTTTGCCAGAACAACCACCCCCAGATCCTCTCCCGGCAGGAGGGCAACATAGGCGCCGAAACCATTGGTCGATCCGGTCTTGTTGAGGATGACATTCTCTTGCGGCGGCAAAGGCGGATCGAGCTTCTCCATCGGCTGCGGCTTCAGGATATAGGCATAGCTGTTGCCCTTGATCATCTGTTCCATGCTGACCGGCCAGGGATACTGCTCCCAGATCATGTTCTGAACGTAGGCGTCAGTCCGGGCCAGCCCCTGCCGGGTTCTTTCCAGAGCAGAGCTGAGGTCGCCGGAAGCCTCAGCGTGCCCCAAATTGAGGTCCAGAAAACGCATCATGTCGCGCGCACTGGATTTCACGCCATAAGCTTCGTCATCCAGAACCCCGGGATTGACCCGGATAGGAAGGTCCGTCTTGCGGTCGTAGCCATAGGCGTAGCGATCCATATCTTCTTCAGGGACATTCACCCAGGTGTTTTGCAGGCCCATTTCATGAAACAGGTCCTGCTCCACCGTATCCGCATATCCCATACACAAGACATTGGCTGTGATATGCCCCAAGAGACCGATGCTGATATTCGAGTAGCTTCGGGAGCCTGTGTCGCTTGGCTGCCAATCGGCCAGCCACTCCACGAGGCCTTCGGAGCTTGCTACGGTTCCAGGCACCTGCAGGGGCAGCCCTCCGGAGTCGTGGGTTGCGAGATCCATCAGCGACAAGTTCCCGAAAGGGCTGCCCTCAAGGTCCGGCAACCGTTCGGAAACCTGCTCGTTCAGGTCCATATCGCCGCGCGCTTCGGCCAAGGCGGCCAGGCTGACGTTGAACAGTTTGCTCACCGATCCAAGCTCGAAAAGTGTATCCGGGGACACAGCAATATTGCCCTCACGGGAGGCAAGGCCCGCCGCATAATAGTAGGTCTGCCCGCTGTGCGTCACACCGACAACCAGCCCGGGCACGTTGTATTCCTCGATAAGGGAAGCGAAGCTGCTTTCAGCCAGCTCTTGCATTTGTGCGTCGGTCCGGGGCGCGGCGGCAAGCGCGGCTGGGAATGACAGCAGCGTGATTGCTGCGGCTATAAAAAAATTCATGTCTGCCTCATTCTCTGAGCCCTCACTTGGGCTGGAGCGGCTCTACAGGCAGAGAACACACCACTCAAACGAGAAATTGTCGCTCGCGCCATTAGTTTTTCTATACCCATGCTGGCGTTTCGTCTGCATCCGAGATGGGCTTTCGGCAGTGCAGAAGGCAGCCAAGCTTCGGGGGGGCTTGAATGGCGGCTTCCGATGTTGCGAAATGGTTGGCTCGCGCGCGCGGCGAGGGACCGCTTCTCTCCCTTCTTCACAGCGATTCGCGACCGCAGCGGAAACTGAGCACCCGCAGCGAATGGCAGGAAAGTCCCGCGGCGCGGGCTTCCATTGATTTGCCAACCTCGCACATGCGGCGAATGACATGGTGTGTTTGCGGCGGCCGCTCTCCCAGGGCGAACGAGGTCCGATAAGATCGGCCTCAGCAAAACCAGCCGTGAAGGAGAACGACCATGTTGCATTATGTTGGTCTGGACGTGTCCGTCAAATCCGTGTCGATCTGTGTTGTCGATGAAGATGGCGAGGTGCTTGCGCGCGGCGAAACCAGTTCGGATCCGGACGAGATTGCATTGTTCATTTCCGAACATTCCGCCAAGCCCGAGCGGATCGTGCATGAGAGCGGCATCCTGGCCATCTGGCTCTCCCGCGAGCTGGAGAAACGCGGCCTTCCGATCATCTGCATTGATGCCCGTCTGGCGCACAAGGCGCTGTCTGGGCGGATCAACAAGTCCGATACCGGTGATGCCGAAGAGCTGGCGCATCTGGCCCGCACGGGCTGGTTCAGCCGGGTTCACATCAGAAGCGAGGCGTCGGAGCGGGTTCGCGTTCTTATTGGCGCACGGGAGCGCCTGATCAGGATGCGCAAGGACCTTGAAGCGCATGTTCGCGGCGTGCTGAAGATTTTCGGGATCTGCATGGGGCCAGTAGGCCGGGCAGACCTGCGGCAGGGCTTCCGCGACCAGCTCGCAGAGGCAGGCCAGGCCGACCCGGCGTTCGGCCTGATGGCGGATATGTTCATCCCGATCCACAGGGTGCTGTGCGCAGCCGCGGAAGCGATGGACGGCGATCTCAGGCTCATCGCGCGCCAGAGCGGCCTTGCCCGCCGCCTCATGACCGTCCCGGGCGTTGGGCCTGTCGTCGCGCTGTCCTTTATCGCTACCCTCGACAATGCGGAGCGTTTCCGGAGATCGAGGGACGTCGGCGCCTTTCTCGGCCTCACGCCGCGGCGGCACCAATCCGGAGACATGGACTGGTCCGGCCGGATATCAAAATGCGGAGATCGTGATCTGCGAAGACTGCTCTGCTCCGCGGCCACCACCTTGATCACCCAGGTCAGAAAGCCATCACAGCTGCGCGCTTGGGCCAAGAGGCTGCAAGACCGGAAAGGCTTCAAGAAAGCTGCTGTCGCGGCATCCCGAAAACTCGCCGTCGTCATGATGTCCATCTGGCGCGATGGCACGATCTTTGAACCAGAAAGGGAGCTCATTACCTGACAGCCAACTGAGACCCCGCCCACAAGAGACAGGGCGGGTTCAGCGTCCTTCGGGACGGCGGCGGATCAAGCCAGTCATAAGCGGTTGAAGGAGCACGTTGCTCACTTCGCGAATGACATTCTGGCTGGTCAGCTCCCGGACGCCATCAGGAAGCGGAAACACCGACTTCGTAGAGAACCAGGACCCCGAACGGCAATAGAACCCGTGCTTGACGATCCCGCAAACAGAGAACCGGTTCGGTGAAGCTGCAGTGCGGAGCCTGAGGGTTGGGCGAAAGTCCGGTATGGTGAAGGTTTTCTGATGCGGGCTGCGGTGTGAGGGTGCGGCTTGGCGCGACATCGGCCCAAGTTGGAAAGCCTCCCAAGGTGGAAGCCGCGGGGCTCTTGGGGCTGTCTATTGGGAAAGAGCGCTGACGGAGGGGCCTGCGGTTGGAGGCAGCCGGGCCACTGCGGCTGCACGGTGTTCCCAATACCGGGCTGACGGGCGTTTCGTCATGCCGCCTCCTCCCATGGTGGTGCGCGGGACCTGGGATTTTGCCCGCGGCGGAAGATCTCGATGATGTGCATTGTGCCGCCACAGCACGGGCATGGCTCACGCAGGGTGAGCGGGAGGACCTCGGCGGCTTCTGGCGGTTCTTGAGCCGGGCTCATTGCTCCGAGCAGGGCACGGCACCGGGCGATGTTGGCCTTGTGCTGCGCTGAGGCGAGCAAGCCGTAGTGCCGGATGCGGTGGAACCCATCGGGGAGCACGTGGATCAGGAGCCGGCGGATGAACTCGGGCGTGGCCAAACGCATGACCTTCTGCCGGTCGCCGGACTTGATGCGGTAGTCCTGCCAACGGGATGCCACGGTGCCCGCGTCGGCGCTGACGAGGCGGCGGTTCGAGATGGCCACCCTGTGGGTGTACCGGCTGAGATAGGCGAGCACGGCTTCAGGGCCTCCGAAGGGCGGTTTGGCGTCGTGTCAAAGACGCGCCTCCGGCACGATGACCACCCATTCGGACTTGCGCAAAGGAGCCAGCCACCCTGCGCAGGCATCGGCCTGCGCCAGCAGTTCCAGGCCGCCGAATAAGGCCAGTTCCCCGGCGCGGTGAATCGCCATAAGCCCCTCCAGAAACAGCTGCCGGAACAAGCGCGACAGGACCCGCACATGCAGGAAGACCCCAGGCCGGCAGGCGATCCCTCTTGTGCCGCCCGGCAACAGGCCGCCGCCGGGCACGATCATATGGATGTGGGGGTGATGGGTCAGCGCCGATCCCCAGGTATGCAGCACGCTGGCCATGCCCGCCCGTGCGCCAAGGCGCTTGGAGTCCGCAGCGATGGTCATGACCGTTTGTGCCGGCGCCCGGAACAGCAGACCGTAGACCGCCCGCTTGTTCCAGTAGGCGATCCGGGCGATCTCTGCCGGCAGGGTGAAGACCAGGTGGAAATACTCCACGGGCAGCAGATCCTCGGCGCGGGCTTCCATCCAGTCGCGCGCCGCTGGTCCTTGGCACTTCGGGCAGTGCCCCACTCCCGGCAGCATGCTTTGCATGCGCCTGCAGCGCAATGGTGTCTTGCAGGAATTATAGGCGATGTGGCGATGGCCGCGTTCGGCGCGCCCGGCCACATGCCCGCCGAGCGCTTCGGTCCTGCAGGCTTCGATGGCCGCCATCACCTTGAGCTGGGTCAGGCTGGCATGCCCTGCATTGGCCCGCCGCCACGCGGGACCATGGGCACGGAATATATCAGCAATCTCCAGCCCCGGGCGGGACACCTCGGCGCCCCGTCACTTCAGGCTTCTCTTGAATGTCTGATCCTGCAACTGCGCCAGCATCTCGTAGGGGCTGACCGTGTCACGGATAGTCTTGGTGGCGACGTGGGTGTATTGGGCCGTCGTGCTCAGCTTGGCATGGCCGAGCAGCACCTGAATGACCCGGACATCCGCTGCCCGGCAGGCGCATCCGCAGGATGCCGCCGAGAGGGGGTGCCGGCCTCCAGCAGATGAGTCGCAAAGCTGTGCCGCAGGGCATGCAGAGAGGCGGCCTTTTTGATGCTGGCCAAGTTCTTCGCTGACGTGAGGGCGCGGTTCAGCTGCCGCGGCGAGATCGGATTGATCTTCGGCTTGCCCGAGAACAGCCAGCCTTCCGGCCGCGCTTCGCGCCAGTAGTCGCGCAGCAAGCTCAGAAGCCCGGGTGACAGCATCACGTTCCGGTCCTTCCGCCCTTTGCCCTGTTCGACGTGGATCAGCATCCGGTCGCTGTCGATACCGCCGATCTTGAGGTTGCAGACCTCGGCGGCCCGCAGCCCCGCGCCGTAGGAGATGCTGAGCGCGGCACGGTATTTGTGCCCGGGCCCCGGCGCCGCCATCAGGATGTCCGATATCTCTTCCACGCTGAAGACAACAGGCAACTTCCTGGGCTGGGTGCGGAACTGCATGTAGCGCTTCATCTCCTCGCACCCGCAAGTCATACCGAAGAAGAACCTGAGCGCCACGATCCGGGCGTTGAAAGTCGCCGGCGCTACCCCTGAATCCGTCATGTGCAGTTGATAGGCGCGGAGTTCCTTCGGTGTGGCGGTATCCGGCGGGTGCCCGAGGAAAATGGCAAGATCCTTGATTGCCCGGATATGCGCTTTCTGCGCCTTGGCGCCCATCCCGCGGATGCGCATGTCCTCGATCATCCGCTCTCGAAGCGGAGTCGATCTCTCCTCTGCCATGGGAGCCTCCTGTCTGATGATTGAGAAGGCCTCAATCGTCAGGCAGAAATGCCGTTTCCCAAATGCACCACTGTCAGAATCCTCGCTGAACACCAGTCACCCGCGCCAATGCCGCGGAGCGGCTTTGTCCATGGGCCGGTTGCGTCAGGCTCGGTGGTTTGGGCGGCTCGCAGGCTTTCGCAGCGCTGATAACCAACGTCTGCTGTTAGAAAGCTGCTTGCTTTACGCCAGAAGGGCAGTCGGGACCGCAACGGGCTCCAAAAACGTCCCAAATAACGCAACAGAACCGAGTACGGAAACGGCACCGTCGCTGCGCCTGGCTGCAGAACACCAGAGAATCTGGTCCGACAAGATTGAAAATTTTCAACGACTTACCCGAATGCTTTCGAAACATTATGCAAGTTTATTGACATAAATTGAATAAATGATAGCTTTCTTGCAAATCGACTTTACGGCTCATCACCATCGCAAGGTCCGCTATTTTGCCCACCCCTGTCCGCTCCAAACTGACCCATGCCCTCGAAACCGGTTCGAAAGCCGAGCGGGCGATTGCCAATTACATGCTGAGCGCATTAGAGCAGGTGCCGTTCGAGACCGCAGCAAGCCTAGCCGCAATAGTCGGTGTGAGCGAAGCCACCGTCGGCCGCTTCTGCCGCGGCATCGGCTACGCCAGCTTCAAGGACCTGAAGGAACATCTGAAGGACGATTTGGGCGACCACCCCTGGCTGGTCAGCGACCGGCTGAATGAACTGCGGGAAACCGCCCGCGATGACGAAGGCCATCTTTCTCAAGGGATGGAACTGGAAATCGCGGCAGTCGTGCGGATCTATGAATATGCCCGGTCCCCCGAATGGCAGAATGTTGTTGCCAGGCTGGCCAGAAGACAACACGTTTATGTGGCCGGTTTCCAGACCGAGCGCGGGCTTGCCCAGTATTTTGCCAACCAGATGCAATACCTTCGCGACCAGGTAACCCTGATTGACCTGGCGGGAGGGAACTTTGCCGAAATACTGGCCTCCGACCGGGAGGCTTGTCTGGTGATCTTTGAGGCCCGCCGCTATTCCCGGTTGGCCAAGCTTCTGGCTCGCGACGCGAAGAACTTCGGCATTCCGGTGACCTTGATCACTGACGTGTTCTGCGATTGGGGCCGCGAAGCCGCCGACGAGGTATTTGCCGTGCCGACCCAATTCAATCAGTTCTGGGATTCCACGGCGCAGATGGCAAGCCTGTCCAATCTCATCATCAACGGCGTGTGCATGGAACTGGGACCCCAGGTCGAAGAACGCCTGAACCGGATTGCCGGACTTTACGGCCGCTTCACCGGCCATGTCGGCGATCCAGTCGCCGCCATCGAAAAATAAGCAGAACTTGGGAACGACAGGAGGACCCCCATGACACTGAAGACGACACTGACCCTCGCCCTGGCGTCCGCCGCGATGGCCGTCGGCACAGCCTCGGCGGACGGGCTGCGGCTGGGCACCGAGGGCGCCTACCCGCCGTTCAACTACATCGAATCCGACGGCAAGATTGCCGGCTTCGATGTTGAGATCGGTCTGGAGCTGTGCAAGCGCATCGGCGAGGAATGCACAGTGGTGGCGCAGGATTGGGACGGCATCATCCCCGGTCTTCTGGCCGACAAGTATGACTTCATCATCGCCTCGATGTTCATCACCGAAGAGCGCAAGAAGCAGGTCGATTTCACCGATCCCTATTACTTGGCCGCGATGACCCATGTTATGCCGAAAGGCTCTGAAGTCACCGAATTCACCAACGATGCGCTGTCCGGCATGGTGATCGGCGCGCAATCGGGCACCACCCAGGCCGATTACATCGAAGCCGCATATCCCGATGCCGACATCCGCCTCTATCCGACCCAGGACGAGGTGAACCTCGACATGGCCTCGGGCCGCATCGACCTGCAGGTCGGGGACATGCTGCCGATGCTGGACTGGACCACCAAGAGCAACGACGGCAGCTGCTGCGAACTGGCGGGCGAGCCGATCACTGATCCGGCCTTTGTCGGAGACGGTGTCGGCATTGCCGTGCGCCAGGAGGATGACCCGCTGCGCGAGAAGCTGAATGCCGCCTTGGCGGAGATCCGCGCCGACGGCACCTACAAGGCGATCAACGACAAGTATTTCGACATCGATGTCTACACGATGAAGTAACCGGGGCGCCTGCCTGGTCCCTCCAGCCTGAAAAGGTCATCCATGTTTGAACTGTTCTCATACGGTGATGCCGGCTGGGGGGACGAAATCCTGCAGGGGCTGGCGATCACGGTGCAGCTGGCCATCGCCACCCTGCCCGTCGGCCTGTGCCTTGGCTTTCTGGCCGCCTTTGCCTCGATGTCCCGTGCGCGGCCGCTGCGGTTTCTGGGGGTCGGCTATACCACCATCATGCGCGGCCTGCCCGAGATCCTGACGCTGTTTGTGGTCTACAATGGCGCCGGCTTGCTGATCAATGCGGCCCTGCGGTGGTGGGC
The DNA here is from genome assembly GCF_025857195.1 of Leisingera thetidis. Taxonomy (NCBI): domain Bacteria; kingdom Pseudomonadati; phylum Pseudomonadota; class Alphaproteobacteria; order Rhodobacterales; family Roseobacteraceae; genus Leisingera; species Leisingera thetidis. The sequence continues at coordinate 3,813,717 of NZ_CP109787.1, forward strand.
ACCGGAGGCCTCTCCCATCGGCTTCAGCCCGTTTGCAGCTGGTGTGGTGGCGCTCGGCATGGTGTTCGGTGCCTTTGCAGGCGAAGTCCTGCGCGGCGCGTTCCAGTCGCTGGACCAGGGCCAGGTGGAAGCGGGGCGGGCCATCGGCATGACCGGCCGCCAGATCTTTCTGCGTATCCAGCTGCCGCAGGTCTGGCGCTTTGCCCTGCCGGGGCTGGGCAACCTGTGGATCAACATGCTGAAGGATACCGCGCTGGTTTCGGTCATTGCGCTGGATGATCTGATGCGGATGACCAAGGTGGCCGTGGGCGTGACCAAACAGCCCTTTACCTTCTACCTGCTGGCCTGCCTGATCTACTGGGCAATGTGCGTTCTGTCCGAATTGGTGCTGGCGCAGATGGAACGCCGCGCCAACCGCGGCATCCGGAGGGCCTGAGATGAACCCCCTGGAAATACTTGCGCAATACTGGCCCCGGCTAATGGACGGCACCCTGATGACGATCAAACTGACGCTGCTAGGCGCGCTGATCGCCGCGGTTGTGTCCCCGGCCTTTGCGCTGGTCCGTGTCCATGCGGCACCAATGGCACAGGCGCCGCTGCGGATCTATGTGTCGTTCATGCGCGGCACTCCGATCCTGGCGCAGCTGTTCCTGATCTTCTATGGGTCCGGCCAGTTCCGGCCGCTGCTGCAGGACTGGGGGCTGTGGAGCTTCTTCCGCGACCCGTTCAACTGCGCGCTGCTGGCCTTTGCGCTGAACTCCACCGCCTATCAGACCGAAATCCTGCGCGGCGGCATCCTAGGCGTGCCCCGCGGCGAGATCGAAGCCGCCAGGGCCATCGGCCTCAGCCGGTTCAAGACGCTGCGCCGGGTGGTGTTCCCGCATGCCTACCGCATCGCCTGGCCTGCTCTCGGCAACGAGGTGATCCTGCTGATGAAGGCCAGCGCCCTGGCCAGCGTCGTCACCGTTTTTGACCTGATGGGCCGCACCCGGCAGGTGTTTTCCCGCACCTTCGACTTCTCGGTCTATCTCTGGGCCGCGCTGATCTACCTCTGCATCACCGCGATCTTTGTCCTGCTCTGGCGGCAGGCCGAACGCCGCCTTAGCCGCCACATCGACGTCCGGCACCCCGTCCCAGCCGCCGTCCAGCCCCTGAAGGAGACACGGGCATGAGCGCTCCGGATACCATTCTGAAAGCCGAAGGCATCCACAAATCTTTTGGCAATCTCGAGGTTTTGAAAGGGATCTCTCTGGAAGCCAGGAACCATGACGTGATCTCGATCCTCGGGTCTTCCGGCTCGGGCAAGTCGACCTTCCTGCGCTGCCTGAATTTTCTGGAGACACCGACCTCGGGCAAGGTGACCGTGCACGGCGAAGAGATCCTGGTGAGGAACGGCAAGCCGCGGAACGCGCGCCACATCGAGGCAATCCGTGCCCGGCTGGGCATGGTCTTTCAGCAGTTCAACCTGTGGACCCACCGCACGGTGCTGGAAAACGTGATGGAAGGACCGGTCCAGGTCAAGGGCGAGAGCAAGGCTGAAGCCCGCGACCGCGCCGAAATGCTGCTGAGGCGGGTTGGCTTGCAGGAGCGGATGCAGATGTACCCCGCACAGCTGTCCGGCGGCCAGCAGCAGCGCGTGGCGATCGCCCGCGCCCTGGCGATGGAGCCCGACGCGATCCTGTTCGACGAGCCGACTTCGGCGCTCGACCCGGAGCTGGTGGGCGAGGTTCTGAAGGTGATGCAGGATCTTGCCGCCGAGGGACGCACGATGATCGTCGTCACCCACGAGATGGGCTTTGCCCGCGAGGTGTCCTCTGAGGTGGTCTTTCTGCACGAGGGCCGCATCGCTGAGCAAGGCCCGCCCGAAGAGATGTTCACCAATCCCAAAACAGAAGAATTCCGCCGGTTCATCGCCAAGGCGATGTAATCCCGGCCCTTATTCAGGTTTCAGATATGTCCAGTGACGCCCCCATTTCTCCCGCCCCGCTGCACCAGGGCATCCGCATCGAGAGCGCCGAGCTGCGCATCGTCAGTCTGCCACTGCTGACCCCCTTCGTGATTTCCTCTGGCACCATGACCGCCAAGACCTTTCCGCTGCTGGTGCTGAAGGGCGAAGGGATCGAAGGCGTGGCCGAAGCGGTGATGGACCCGGCGCCGGATTACCTGGAGGAGACCATTTCCGGCGCGATGACTTTTTTGCGCGAAGTGCTGCTGCCACAGATCGTCGGCAAGCGCTTTGCCTCGCCCTATGATCTGCAGCCGGTCCTGTCGCCCTGGCGAGGCAACCGCATGGCCAAGGCGGTGGTCGAGATGGCGTTCTGGGACCTCTGGGCAAAAAGCCTCGGCTTGCCTTTGCAGGCGGCTTTGGGTGGCACCGGCGATCATGTCGACGTCGGCGTGAGCCTAGGCATCGCGCCGGTGGAGACCACGCTGGAGCGGGTCGGCGCGGCGCTGGAGCAAGGCTACAAGCGCACCAAGCTGAAGATCGCGCAGGGCCACGATGTCGGTATCGTCGAGGCGGTGCGGGCCGAATACCCTGACATCAAGCTGACCGTCGATGCCAACACCGACTACGGGCTGGCGGATCTTCCGGTTCTGCAGGCGCTGGACGGCTTCCAGCTGGATTACATCGAACAGCCGCTGGCCCATGACGACATTCACGATCACGCCAAGATGCAGCGCCAGCTGAGAACCGCGATCTGCCTCGATGAAAGCATCCGCAGCGCCGGCGATGCGCGCAAGGCGCTGGAAACCGGCGCCGCGCGGGTCATCAACATCAAGGTCGGCCGCGTCGGCGGCTTTGCCGAGGCGCGCGCCATCCACGACACCTGCGCCGCCTTCGGCGTGCCGGTCTGGTGCGGCGGCATGCTGGAAAGCGGCATTGGCCGGGCGCACAACATCCACCTGGCAACGCTCGCCAATTTTACTAAGCCCGGCGACACCTCCAGCGCCAGCCGCTATTTCGACCGCGACATCACCAACGAAGCGCTCGAGGCGCACAATGGCGAAATGCCGGTGCCCAGACAGGGGCCGGGCATAGGAGTAACTCTGGACCGGGACTACCTCAGGTCTGTCACGGATCACGCCGAGGAAATAACCGCATGAACATGGTGAACTCTGGCCTGGTTCTGCGCGAACTGCACGGCGTGGCCGAACTGAAGCACGCGGAGTGGCTTCAGAAAGAGGTCTGGGGCAAGGACGACCCGCCGGACAACTCTGATCTGATGCTGGCGATCCAGCACGAAGGCGGGCTTGTCGCGGGTGCCTTCAAGGATGGGCGCATGCTGGGGTTCCTATTCGGGTTTCCGACCAGCCAGCCGCATATCCAGCATTCGCACCGGCTGGCCGTGCATCCCGACAGCCGGGGCCTTGGCCTGGGGATGAGGCTGAAATGGTTCCAGCGCGACTGGTGCCTGGAACGCGGCATCACACTGGTGCGCTGGACGTTCGATCCGCTGCGCCGTATCAACGCCGGGCTGAATATCGCCCGCCTGGGCGGTTCAGCCAGCACCTATTACGAAGATTATTACGGCGAAATGGCAGGCATAAATGCTGGTGTTCCCTCGGACCGCCTTCTGGTCGACTGGAACCTCACTGCTCCCCGCGTTGACGCACAGGCAAAAGGTCGGAAAACTGTCACTCCCTACGCGGCAGAAGAAACCATGACAGTAGAAGTTCCCAAAAACCTGGACAGGCTGCTGGTTTCAGATCTTGACGCAGCAATTTCCGAGCGGCTTCGTGTGCGGGAAGAAATGACTTCAGCCTTCGCGAAGGGATACAAAGTCGATGGATTCGACGTCGAGACCTGCTGTTATCTTTTGACCAAGCCCTAACAGGCCGCTGAAGAAGTCGGCTCTCGACGCGGTCTGAGGAACATGCTTCAATCTGAGCACAATTTCGGCAGGGGTGATAATGCGCGGGACGGACGCTAATCCCCTCATTTTTACGGGGGCTTGGTCGTAGAATTTACGCGGCCATCTTCAGCTTCTGGGCGAGGGTCATCCCGCCATTGCCCATATTGGGGCGCTCATTGTTGCAGGACCACAGCCATGCGGTGGCAATCTGCTGCACCGCGTCGATGCTTTCGAAGATGTAGAGGTCGAGCCACTCATACCGGACCGTCCGGTTATCCATTTGTTCAGTGCAGCGCTGGCAGCGTTGGCATTTGTTTGAGGCTTTCTGTTGTACCGCGGGAAGAGGAAATCGCTTTCAACGACCTCGCTCAGCAAACGCTCTGCAGCCCACTTGGCTTGCCCCTCCAACGGGACGACACGCTCACCGCCCTTGGTTTTCAGACGCCGCCACGGGTGTGGACGCACTCAGGCAACCAGAGAACCGTCTGACCGCCGTTCAATGTCCTGTCTCGCCATTCCTGCGGCCTCAGCAAGCCGCATTCCCGTGTCCGAAACGAGCGCTACAAGCCACCTCATGTCATCGTCCAGTTGGCGACACTGGCCCTGAACCACTTTGAGTGCATCCGCTGGGATTGGGTTGCGATCACTTACGCCAGCCTCTCGGTCGTAGTAGACCCCGTTGAAAGGATTGGTCAGGGTCAGGCCAAGCTCACTGGCTGCGAAGTTTGTGACCGCGCGAACGGTCCCAAATATGCGTGTTATACTGCTGCCAGCCAATCCACGTTCGATGAGCGCATCCCTGAACTTGTTGGCATCGGTCTTGGTGAAGGCGTCGAGGTGTTTGTCACCACAGGCGTCGATGACATAACCGCAAGATCGTTCCGCTGCACGATGGAATGTCTCTGGTCGTCCTTGCCCTTTCAGGCACAGGTAGATGCCGACAGCTTCGGACAAAAGAACAGATGAAGAGGAAATCTCAGGAGCTGCTGCACTGACTACGACACGTCCCTCTGACTGCATTCTCAGCATATGCTTGCCCGGCAGTTCCACATCCTTTGAGCGGAGGTGATACCAGTACTCATCCAACCGATCGGCGGCTCTTCTGGCCCGCGCTTCAGCGATGCGAGCAGACCGCGTTCGCAATGAGTAGGCAATGCGAGGTGAGGTGTAGTGCTTCTTCAGGTCTTTGGGGATGCGGCGGCTGAAGTAGAAAACGCCATCGTTCACGAAGGTGAACGCAGGCGAAATGGTCTACGACATGGTCTACGGCTCCTTGCATGTTCAAAAAGCTGGAGCAAAACCAATGTGTTAGCTGAAGTAATGGTGCCCGGGGGCGGAATCGAACCACCGACACGAGGATTTTCAATCCACTGCTCTACCCCTGAGCTACCCGGGCATGGGAAGGCTGTTCGCCTTGGGTGGGGGCCTTCTATGCTCTAAAAATGATGGTGTCCAGAGGCTATTTGAAAGAAAATCACTAATGGCGGACCTGAGGCGGCTTTTCTCTTCCAGCCCGCCTTAGCTCCGCTTCTTCCACTATATTTTCAGTGTCTTCAGGAGCCTGACTGGGCACTGAATAGACGCCATTGAACCATCTACCCAGATCGATATCAGCACAGCGCTTGGAACAGAATGGCCGATACACCTTCTGCGTTTCGCCGCCGCAAATCGGACAGCTCATTTCAGCACTTCCCGCAGGGCAATGCGGCCGCGTTTGCGCTGCAGTTCGTAATTTCCGAGATTGGTCCAGCCGGCCAGCACCGTCTCCTCGGTATCGGCCCGGAATGCCGCGCGGAGGGCCGCTTCAAAGCCGCGGCGGTCTTTTTTCGGCATCGGCGCCAGATCCAGCACGATCTGACCACCCAAACCCCGGACACGCAAGGCCCGCGGCAAAGCTTTGGCCGCCGCCATGTTGGCCTTGATCCCTGCTGCCAGCGAAGTGTCCAGGCCTGTGTTTACATCCACCGCAATCAAGGCACGGCTCGGCTCGATGTACAGGAAGCCGCCGCCCGGTAGCGGCTCGCGGATGCCCCGGGCGACTTCCAGCGCGTCCATCACACCAAGGCGTTCAAACCCGCCGGGATCGCGCTCCACCTCCGCGGGCTCCACCCAGTCACGCCAGGCCAGGAGATGCGGTGTGTCGCCTTCGGCCAGAACCTCAATCTGTGAACCGTCATCCTGCATGATCTGCGCCGCCATCGCCGCCATTGCCGCGACGTCCTCGGCTATATCGCCGCTGTCCGCCCCTGCACAGGCCGAGCGCAGGATCAGCCCGTAGCCCGAAGCGTCCATTTCCTCATGCGCAATCTCAAGAAGCCGGTCGCGTTCGTCCTCGTCGCGAATGCTGCGCGAGATGTTCAGCCCCGGCGCCTCCGGGGTGACGATGGCATAACGGCTCTTGAACAGAAGCTTCTGGGTGACCGGGATGGCCTTGCCCGGCTCGGCATAGCCGGAGACCTGAACCAGAATCATCTGCCCCGGCGCCAAGCCCTTGACCTGGCGCAGGAAAGCCGGTCCGTCAGGTGTTGTCAGGAACATACCGCCCTGCCCCTTTACCGGCCGGTCGGCACGCGCGCGGTAGATGGTGCCGGGGGCCGGCGCATCGCTTTCGATCAGGAAATCTTCCAGCCTGCCGTCCACCATCAGCGCGGCGGCTTCACGGTCCTGGATGTGGTCGAGAATGATGGTGCGGCCTTTCATGCGGCAGCCTCCTGATACAACTGCAGCCCGGCGGCGCGCAAAAGATTTGCAGTTTCGGACAGCGGCAACCCGACTATCCCGGTGAACGAGCCGCTGATCCAGGGAATGAACGCTCCGGCAGCCCCCTGGATGGCATAGGCTCCGGCCTTTCCTTCCCAGTCGCCAGAGGCGAGGTAGGCGTTCAGCTCCTCATCCGAGAGGGTCTTCATCTTCACCTGGCTCACCACGTCCTTCTCCCACACCCGGCCGCCGCGGCGCACAGCCACAGCAGTGATGACCCGGTGGCGGCGCCCGGACAAGGCCAGCAGAAACTCAGCCGCTTCGCCTGCGTCGCGCGGCTTGCCGAGGATACGGCGGCCCAGAGCCACGGTGGTGTCGGCACACAGAACAATATCTTCTGCCCCCGCAGCTACAGCCTGCGTTTTTTCCCGTGTCACCCGCGCGCAATAAGTTCTCGGAAGTTCGCCCTTCAGAGGCGTCTCGTCTGTTTCCGGCGGGCGCACCGCATCAGGGCGCACTCCAAGCTGCGCCAGCAGTTGCAGCCGCCGCGGGCTGCCGGATCCCAAAATGAACGCCATGCCGTGGCCCTCTTATACCGTTTCCGCCTGTCATACGGTGAATTCCGGCAGCGTGAAAGAGCGCCCTGCTCTTTCACGCTGCCGGAAATGCTCCCGCCGGAGGCAGCAGCCCCAAGGCCGCCCTGAAAAACCAAAGCCCGGCACGGAGCCGGGCTTTGGTTTTTCTTGGACGGTCAACGGCTTACTTGAAGCGGTAGTTGATCCGGCCCTTGGTCAGGTCATAGGGGGTCATTTCCACCTGGACCTTGTCGCCGGCCAGAACACGGATGCGGTTCTTGCGCATCTTGCCTGCCGTATGCGCGATGATTTCATGGCCGTTTTCCAGCTCGACCCGAAACGTCGCATTAGGCAGGAGTTCCTTCACGACACCGGGAAATTCGAGCGTATCTTCCTTGGCCATGTTGTCTCCATCATTGGGTTAACCCGCAAACTGCGGGACGTGCGCTTAAATGGGGTCATTTTTCCAATATTTCAAGGGCCCAATCAGGAAAGAGCGGCCTTTGTGACCGTTTTCGCCCGCGGCAATTGCTCCTCCCAGTGCAGCCGGTTCAGCACCCCCCCATCGGCCCGCACATGGGCGATCGCCTCCAGGTCGGCTTCGGCATAGGTCCAGCCCGGCTGGTTCAGGCTGCCCTCGGCCAGCACCCCGGTTCCGGGGAAGCCCTTGTCCGGAGGGCCGAAAATGCCGCCCATGCCTGTGTTCATATCCACAGCTTCGGACCATTCATTGGCCCCGATGATCGATGCCATGACGGTGACACACTGGTTCTCCAGCGCCCGCGACATGGCACCGATGCGCACCCGCCAGTAGCCGGCCAGCGCCTCGGTGCAGGAGGGCACGAGAATCACATCCGCCTCCGCCAGCGCACGGCCCAGCAGAGGGAACTCGCTGTCATAGCAGATCAGCACACCGATTCTGCCCAGGCTGGTGTCAAACAGCTTGAGCGGCCCGCCCGCGGCAATGCCCCAGTCCTCCCGTTCAAAGCGGGTCATGATCTGCTTGTCCTGGTGATCACGGGCACCGGACGGCGTGTAAAGTTCTGCCCGGTTCACCGGGCGGTCCAGCCCGCCGCTCACCGGCGCGGAAGCGCCCAGGATGTGCACGCCGTGTCCGGCCGCAAGTTTCAGATGCAGCGCCGCTGCCTCCTCCATCTTTTCCGAGACCGAATGGATGGATTGCTCCAAGTCGCCTGCAACCGCAGCTCCATCGAGCGTGGATAGCTCCATCGCACCGTATTCCGGGAACACCAGCAACTCTGCCCCGTTGCCGGCGGCCTCCGCCACCCAGGCGGCCAGTTTGTCTTCGTACTGTGCCCAGCTGTCGAGCCAGTCGAGCGGGTAAGCGGCAGTGGCGATTTTCATCAGCGGTCTCCAACAGGCATCCTCAGCCGCTCCGGGCGTCCGGCGTAACAGAAGCATTGCCCTGCAATCTGTCCCTGCGCAAGGCGTGCTGAACAGCCCGCCTTGCCCCGGCCTCTGAGAGGGTTTGCAATTGTATTCGAAAGCGGATCACATTTTTGCAACGGAATTATCTCCGGGCTGCGTTATATCTTGGTGCTGCGCGCCAATTTGGCCATTCTCAGGCGCAGCTGCCCATTTAACTTATTGAAAAGGATCACTCCCTTGGCAACCAAGCTTGATGACAAGAATTTGAAGAGTGTTATTGCCGACCTCCCCAAGAAGGGCTTCCGCACCAAGTTCTGGCGCGAATACCGCGCCGGGTCCTGCAAGGGCAGCGGCGTTGGCAAGTGTATGGATTTGCTTGAAAAAATGGGCGTTCCGCCATCCGGCAATCCGGCCAAGGCGGATCTCGACAAAATGCCTGAGATTGTTCAGGCCTTCAGCATGCTGGCGAATGCAATGCTTAAGGCCCGCGGCAAGTGCGGCAAGCTGCAATCGCACAGCCGGGATCTGTGCCTGGCCTATGCCAAGCTGATCGAAAAGCGCGAAGACGCGGCCGCTGAGCTGGCCCGCAATGCGGACAAGATCAAAGTTCAGCAGATGAAAGAGCAGCTGAAGCGCGAAAAGGCCAATGAGGAAACCGACAAGCACCTGGCCAAGCTCAAGACGGAGCATGAAGAAAACCGAAAACTGATCCTCAAGGAGATCAACGCGGCCGAAGTGCGCGCCAAGAAGATCGAAGCAGCCTGTCAGGATATTTCCAACGACATCGACAATGCACTCGGCAAACTGGAAGCCATTAAAAAGGCCTGGAAAACCGCTCATGGCAAGGAAGGCGCCGACCGGTCCAAAATTGAAGCCCAGGCCGATAAGGGCATCCGCGAGCTGAACAAGGCCTTCAAGATCAACGTGCACGCCAAGAATGTGAAGGACGCCCTGCCCAAGCTGTTCAAGGAAGTCAGCGAAAACTTCAAACAGTTCAAGCAGGAGGACTACAACAAGAAAGCCATGTCCTCGGCTGCCCGAGCAGTGACAGGCGCCAAACGCGCCTTTGATGACGCCCGCGATTCCGTGAAGTTGTATGCCGCCCAGCAGAAAATCGCGCTGGAGGAGGTGCAGGCCGCGCGCCCCGAAGGCGTCTGACAGCAACAAAGCAGGCGCATTTTCAAGCGCCTGCTTCCTTTACAGGTCCCGGATCCAGAATTGCAGCGGTTTGCGCGTTTCCTCGGCCTGATCCACATCCTTCCACGAAAAATGCGCGACGGCCCCTTCAAGCGGCGCGTAGCCACGCTTGCGCCAGAACGGATCGAGCGGCGCATAATCCGCGGGCCGCAACGGGTGGTCTGCCGGGCGCTGCACGCTGCAAAAAGCGCATTTGCTGAAGCCATGCTTGCGGGCATGCGCCTCGCGCGCATCAAAGAAGCCATGGCCTACTCCGTGCCCGCGGTACTCCGGCAGCAGCACGGATTCGGCGCAGTAAAAGACCTCTTCCAGGTCAATGCCGGCGCCCTCGAAGGCGGCAGCAAAATCGTCCGCATGGTCGGCGAGCGGTGCCCCTGTGGAAGCGCCCGCCAGAACGTCTCCGTCAAAGGCGCCAACCACCACGGCCCGCTGGCTGTCCCGGTAGCTTTGCAGGTATGCGCGCTCATAGGCGAGGCCGCCGTCATACAGATACGGCCAGGCCCGGAACACCTTGATCCGCAGACGGGCGACATCATCCAGCGCGGCCTCCAATGCCGCGCCGGTCATTGCCTCGACCCGAATGGCCATCAGGCGGACACCTGGGCGGTCCAGTCCGCAAGATTGTAGTAGGTGGTCACGCGGGAGATCTTGCCGTCCTTCAGGTCGAAGAACGACCCGGCAGGCAGCCGGTAGGTCTGCCCTTTCGCTTCAGGCAAGCCCTCGTCGGTTGCCAGATAGGTTCCGTTCACGATGAACTCGGCCGCGGCCCGGGTGCCGTTCGCGGCGGAAAAGATCACCATGTCGGTCAGCTCTTCCTTGTAGCAGCGGTCCATGTGGGCACAGAAATCAGCGAATTTTTCCTTGCCCACGCGGACCTGCCCCTCGTTCACGTGATGGGCGATGTTGTCGTCCAGGCAGTCCAGCATGGTCGCCGTGTCGCCTGCATTGAAGGCTGCGAAATAGCGCGCGATGGTGTCGGTCATGTTCTCTCCGTCGGTTCGCCCCAGCGGTCTTTCAGATGCTGGATGATTTGATCCCGGGTTTGCCGGTAGCTGTTTAACTTGGCATCCCGTGTTTCGCCGAGCCCGGTAGGGTCCATAATTGGCCAATATTCGACATCGAGGTGAAAAAAACGGGTCAGCTCCAGCGCCCTGCGCTGACTGGCGGGCGACAGCGCCACCACCAGATCAAAGGACGACAGATCGTCCCCCCAGCGTTCCATTTCGTCAAAGGAGCGCGACCGGTGCCGGGACAGCTCGACATCAATTTCCTGACAGACCGCAATGGAGAAACCGTCGATCTCCATATCGTTCTTGACACCCGCCGACTGCACATAGGTGCCGGTGCCGTAGAATTTCTTCATGATGCCCTCAGCCATCGGAGAGCGGACCGAATTGTGGTCGCAACAGAACAGAACGGACTGCGGCAGCTCCTCCACCCGTCAGCCTCCGAAATGCAGGACACAGATCAGGGTGAACAGCCGGCGGGCGGTGTCGGTGTCGACCTCGGCCTTGCCCTCCAGCCGCTCCTGCAGCACCCGGCTGCCTTCATTGTGGATGCCGCGCCGGGCCATGTCGATGGTCTCGATCTGGCTGGGCGGCATGGTCTTCACGGCAGTGAAATAGCTTTCGCAGATCTGGTAGTAGTCTTTCACCACCTGCCGGAACGGCGACAGCGACAGGTGGAATTCCGCGGCCTTCTCGCCCGTTTCGGTGTTGATATCAAAGACCAGCCGCTTGTCGCGGATCGCCAGGCCCAGATGGTACGGGCCGTCCGGCAGATCGCGGTCCTCACGGGACGGCAAGGTGAAGCTGTTCTCTTCGATGAGGTCATAGATCGCCACCTTGCGCTCCTGCTCGATCTCAGGCGTCGGAGGCGGCAGGTTGCGGTCGTCCAGTTCAATGTGGCTGATGCGGCTCATGGGTCTTTGTCTCTAAATGCGCTGAGGCGTCCGGCCATGAGTATCGCACCGGCGCGCCCGGGGCAATGCAGCAGCAGGCGTCAAGGCAAGGGCTGTTTGCGGCAGCGCTTGACAGGCTGCCTCTGCCCGCTCAGCCTGCCCGCAGCAGGAGACAGGATGATGACAGGGCTCAAACAGTTTTCCCTCGCAGGCCAGCGTGCGCTGGTAACCGGATCCACGGACGGGCTCGGCTTTGCCGCCGCCAGGCTGCTGGCTGAAGCCGGAGCCGAGGTCTGGGTGAACGGGCGCAGCAGGGAACGGGTCGAAGGCGCCTTGGCCCGGATGCCGGAAACCGCCCGCCCCCTGGTCCTGGACGTAGCCGCGGAGGATGACTGTGTTGCGGCCATGGCAACAATTGCCGCAGCAGGCGGGCTCGACATCCTGGTCAACAATGTCGGCCAGCGCGACCGCCGCAGCCTGCCGGAATTCAGCCGCTCCGATCTGCAGGCACTGTGGGAGACCGATCTGGTCTCCCCCTTCCGCCTGTGCCAGCTGGCGGCCGCACAAATGGCCCCCAAGGGCTATGGCCGGATCATCAATATCTCCTCGATCGCAGGCCTCATTGCCCAGGCAGGCGACGCCGCCTATACCACTGCCAAGGCCGGCATCAACGGCATGACCAAGGCGCTGGCGGCAGAGCTTGGCCCCAAGGGCATCACCGTGAATGCAATCGCCCCCGGCTTTTTCAAAACTGCCCCGAACATGGCCGCGGCAGCCGACCCGGCGATAACGGAAAAACTCAAGGCGGCCACCTCCCTCGGCCGCTGGGGCGAGCCGGAAGAACTGGCACCGGCCATCCTCCTGCTCGCCTCCCCTGCCGCCTCCTACATTACCGGGCAAGTGCTGGCAGTGGATGGCGGCTACACCTCCCACTACTGAATTCTGCGTCATTTTTCCGAAAAAAATGACTTGATGCCTCCGGCGGGGATACTTGGGGCCAGAAAAAGATACGGATGTTTCACCACGCCAGCTCCCCTCGCGCCTGCGGTACAGGCCGGGACGCCGATGACCGCGCCAGGTGAAGCGCCCCGGCCGGTCCGGGGTGCGGATCCCTTTCATCTGGCTGAAAATATCCCGGGGTGAATACGCGCACCGCGCGCAGAGGGGCAGCGCCCCTGCGGCGCTCAATCGTTCAGCGAATCCAGCCGGGCCGTGACGGACAGCCCGTGCGCTTCCAGGCTTTCGCTTTTCGCAAGAACCTCTGCCGCCGGACCAACTGCCCGCAGCGAATCCGGGGTCATCCGGCTGAGCGTCGTACGCTTGAGGAAATCCATCACCGAAAGGCCGGAGGAAAACCGCGCTGAGCGGGCCGTCGGCAGCACGTGGTTCGGTCCGCCGACATAATCACCGATCGCTTCCGGCGTGTACTGGCCCAGGAAGATGGCACCTGCGTGCACCGTCTTTTCGCACAATCCCGCCGGATCCGCGACGCAGAGTTCCAGGTGCTCCGGCGCAATGCGGTTGGATAGCGCTGCGGCTTCCTCCAGGTCCCGCACGGTGATCACCGCCCCGAAATCCCGCCAGGACGCGGCGGCAATGGCGCGGCGTTCCAGTGTTTCCAGCCGCTTGTCCACTGCCTCTGCCACCGCCCGGCCAAAGCCTTCATCATCGGTGATCAGGATCGACTGGGCGCTTTCGTCGTGCTCGGCCTGGCTCATCAGATCGAGCGCGATCCAATCCGGGTTGTTGTCCCTGTCCGCAATCACCAGGATTTCCGAAGGCCCCGCGATCATGTCGATGCCGACCTTGCCAAAGACCCGCCGCTTGGCAGCCGCCACAAAGGCATTGCCGGGACCGGTGATCTTGTCCACCGGAGCGATGGTTTCCGTGCCATAGGCCAGCGCCGCCACGGCCTGGGCGCCTCCAACGCGGTAGATCTCATCAACTCCTGCGAGCCTTGCCGCCAGCAGCACCAGCGGATTGATCCGGCCATCCGGCGCCGGCACGGTGACCGCCAGCCGCAGCACACCCGCGACCTTGGCAGGGATGGCGTTCATCAGCACCGAGGAAGGATAGGACGCAAGCCCGCCCGGCACGTAAAGCCCCGCCGCCGAAACCGCCGACCAGCGCCAGCCCAATGTTGCGCCGGTCTCGTCCGTCCACTGCGCATCTTCCGGCATCTGGCGTGCGTGGTAGGCGCGGATGCGTTCTGCCGCCAGCTCCAACGCCTCGCGCTCTTCCGCGGAGACCTCAGCGATGGCGGCATCCACCTCCGCATCCGAGAAACGCAGCTGCGCGGCTTCCAACTGCAACCGGTCGAATTTCGCCGTCAGCTCCACCAGCGCAGCATCGCCACGGGCGCGGACATCGGCGATGATCCCGGCAACGATGGCATCCACATCCGGGCTGTCCTCGCGCTTGGCCCCCAAGAGCGCGGTGAAGGACTGTTCGAAACCGGTGTCACGGGTGTTCAGAAACTGCGGCATCTGTGTCTCCTTTGCGCCCCGCATAGCGGCAAGACCGGGGAGCCTCAAGATTTATGGTGCGGGGCGGTGCAAATGGACGCAACAGAAGGGTGCCTCCCCTCTTGGCTTCACGGTCAGCTTGCCCCGGAGTATTTCAGCCGGAAAGATGCCGCTGTCTTCAGGTCAGGGATTTGCGCATCGGCGTGCAAGGCGTCCCGCGGCCCTCCGCTGAACCGCCCAGCTGCTGCCAGCCATGCTTCAGAAAAAAACTCCGCGCAGTGCGGTTGGCGTTCAGCCGCCCTTCGCTGCGGCCTGCGCCATGAAGCTCCGTCTCGAGGTGTGACAGCATCCCAGACCCTGCGCCCTGCCCTGCAGCGCTGGGTAAAACATAAAGCAGGGCTATTGTGCCACCCGGTTCCAGGCCGCCCACAGCCTCGGCTTCGCCATTCCGTTCAGCCAGCCAATAGCACCCGCAACCACCGAACCAAGCCCGGATTTGGCCCGGTGACTTATCCGCAGTCCAGACGGCAATCCGTTCTGGGTCGTCCTGGTGGTCGGCCTCGCACAAATCCCGGAAAGAGGCGGTAAGCACCCGGCTCATGGCAAAGACATCAAAAAGAGTGGCAGGGCGGATCTGGAATGGCACTGGCGGGCGGGCAAAGGCCTGGGAAATGCCGCGCTTGTTCTGCACAGTTCAAGTACCGTGCTCCGGGGCCTGGCCCGATGGGGCCCGGTAAGGCCGGGTCACATCGCGCAAAGAGACCTCCAGCGCCTCGACGGACAGGCGGATCGCGCCATCGCCTGCCAAGGTGAGCAGCACATGGCCGGCGGCTTCCTCCCCGGGTTCGAAGCTGATCGAAAGAAGCGACAGAATAAGGTCCCGGTCCTTGCGGTCGACTCCTTGCGAGGCAACCCCCAGAACATTGTCCACAACCAGGAGCGACTGCACCCGCTCGTAAGCCCGGCCGCGGCGTTCGGCAGCGTCACGGTCCTCCCAGCGGAAGCGGTTCACCAGCAACGCAAAGCGGCGCTGGGACGCGCGCCAGGTCATTTCAGTAGCCGGAAACACCGCGTCCTGCAGCAGCGAAGACAGCACCTTGAGGTCTTCTTCCTCCAGCGCACCCAGGTTCAACGGGCCTTCGCGGCCGTCTTCAAAGCTTGCATCCGTCATCACTGTTCCCTGATCCGCTCGATTTTGGCGCCGACGCCGGACAGTTTGCGCACCACCTGCTCATAGCCGCGGTCCAGGTGATAGACCCGGCTCACCCTGGTTTCGCCTTCCGCCGCCAGACCGGCCAGGATCAGCGAGACCGACGCGCGCAGGTCCGTGGCCATCACCGGGGCGCCTTTCAGCGTCTCTACGCCGGTCACCGTGGCATGGCCGCCATGCACCTCGATCTGCGCGCCCATCCGCACCAGTTCCGGCGCGTGCATGAAACGGTTCTCAAATATCTTCTCTTCCAGCACGGAGGTTCCTTCAGCGGTGCACATCAGTGCCATCATCTGCGCCTGCAGATCGGTCGGGAAGCCCGGGAACGGCTCGGTCACCACGTCCACCGCCCGGACGCGGCCGTTCTTGCGGCTGACCTGCAGGCCCTTTTCGGTCTCCGTCACCTGAATCCCCGCGGCATCCAGCTTCTCGCAGAAGGAGCCGATCAGGCCGATGCGGCCGCCCAGAAGCTCCACCTCACCGCCGCAGATTGCCGGCGCCAGCATATATGTGCCAAGCTCGATCCGGTCGGTCACCACCTGATGGGTGGCGCCATGCAGGCGGTCGACACCTTGGATGGTGATGTCCGGACTGCCGTCGCCCTCGATCTGGGCACCCATCTTGCGCAGGCAGTCGGCCAGGTCGACGATCTCCGGCTCGCGCGCAGCGTTTTTGATAACCGTGGTGCCTTTGGCGAGCGTCGCCGCCATCAGGATGTTCTCGGTGGCCCCGACCGAGGCGAAGCTCAGCTCGATCACCGCCCCCCTCAGGCCTCTGGGGGCCTTGGCGTGCAGATAGCCATCTTTCAGTTCGATCTCCGCGCCCAGCGCCTCAAGCCCGTGGATGTGCAAATCCATCGGCCGCGCGCCGATTGCACAGCCGCCCGGCAGCGACACTACCGCCTGGCCCAGCCGCGCCAGCATCGGGCCCAGCACCAGGTTGGAAGCGCGCATCTTGCGCACGATGTCATAGTCGGCGACGTGGCTGGTGAGGTCATGGCTCGACATTGCCAGCACCTGGCCGTCCTGCAGGCTGGAGACCTCCGCCCCCAATGACTGCAGCAGCAGCGTCATGGTCTTGATGTCGCTCAGCCGCGGCGCATTTGTCAGTGTCAGCGGCTCTTCGCTCAGCAGCGTGGCCGGCATCAGGGTGAGGCAGGCGTTTTTGGCCCCTGCGATCGGAATCTGCCCGCTCAGCGGGCCGTTGCCAGTTACCAGAATTGAATCCATCTGCCCTTACTCTCCGTCCTTGCCCGTATCCTGGTCCTGTTTTTCCGCCCGCGCTTTGGCCTGAGCCTTGCGCCGGGCCATGTTTGCCTTGAGCGCCGCCTTCAGCCGGTCTTCGCGGGAAGCCGCAGATCCGTCGTTTTTCGGTGTTTTCTTCTCTGCCATAAGACTTCTGTAACTTAGTGCGAAAAAACCGTCCAGAATGCACTTGCGCCCCTCCGCGTTTATGCCTAAAAGCCCCCTCACCGGCGCTGCTGTAGCTCAGAGGTAGAGCACTCCCTTGGTAAGGGAGAGGTCGAGAGTTCAATTCTCTCCAGCAGCACCATCTCCAGAGAAACAAGTGTTTACAAGGCCTTACAACGCCAGCCTGCATTTCTGCTGCAGCCCGGCATGATTGGCTGCACTTGCCTGCCAGCGGAAACCCCCGAAGGATGGGGCATTTTCCCGGGCAAGGGATGGCCGGCAGCCTGCGAGGCTATTCCGTCCAGAACCAGTCCCTCACAGCAGCAAGAGCATTCGCACCGCAGATTCGCGCCCTCCGCACACTCGGCAGCGGGAATCAGCGGTGCAGCAGCGATTCGCGGCGTCGCCGCAGGTCTGCAGATAAAAATGAATGGGTTTTTTGCGCCCGCCGCCGCGCCAAATGACGCAAATCGGGAGCTCTGGAGCCGTTTTTTAACGCCCCGGAAATGAATCCCCCCGAGTGTTTTTCCATCCGGCACCACCCAGCTGGCATCGCCGGCGGCCGTTCACAGGCTGCCGGCAGACTGAATTGTTGATGGGAACTACGCTGCTATGACTCGATTGATGAAATTCTGGGGCAATATGCGATTGGGGCGCAAGCTGCCCCTTTCTATTGCTGCGCCGACAATTCTTCTGACACTCGCCTCGGGCTTCTTCTTCGCCTGGGAAGCCGGGCAGGCGCTGAAGGTCAACCGCGAAGCCGCTTATGCAACGCTGCTGGAAGAGCGCAAGGAAGCGCTGGAAAGCTGGGTGGCAAACCTGCGCTCGCAGACCCGCACCCTGGTCGCCAGCAAGGCCGTCGAAACGGCGCTGCGTGACTTTTCCAACGGATTTTACTCTCTGGGCGACGATCCCGGCGGATATCTGCGCGCCGCGTACACAGACGGCAACCCCAATCCTGCAGGAGAACGCTACAAACTGCTGGATGCCAAGGACAAGTCCGCCTGGTCGATCCGCCACAAGATGAACCACACCGGCTTTGTCACCTTCCTGGAGGAACAGGGGTTCCTGGACGCCTATCTTTTGGATGTGCAGGGCAACATGGTCTACTCGGTGCAGAAGAGTGACGATTTTGCACTGAACTACCTGGACGGGCCGCTCAAGGACAGCGGGTTGGGGAGAGCCTTCCGGGCGGCGCTGGAGCTGGAGGAAGGCAGCGTCTTCCTGTCGGAAATGGCCGCCTATGAGGCCGACGGCGGCGCAGCGGCGATGTTCATTGCCTCGCCGGTCTTCAAGAAAGGTGCGATCATGGGCGCGCTGGTGCTGCGTGCGCCGGTCAGGGATATTGCCGGGATCTTGTCGCGCTCCGCTTTGCTTGGCGAAACCGGCCAG
Organism: Leisingera thetidis; assembly: GCF_025857195.1. NCBI lineage: Bacteria > Pseudomonadati > Pseudomonadota > Alphaproteobacteria > Rhodobacterales > Roseobacteraceae > Leisingera > Leisingera thetidis. The sequence goes on from NZ_CP109787.1 coordinate 3,831,808, forward strand.
GCCTATCTGGTGCGCGGTGACGGCATCGCCCTCACGGCGTCAGACCGCGCGGGCGGCCATCGGATCCTGTCGCAGCTGCCGGAGCTGCAGCAGATTGCTGCTGCCATCAGCGGCGGCGAAGCCAGCTTCTCGGGCACACCGGGCCTGTCCGGACAGCCGGTTGAGGCGATGGCGGCCGGCATAGGGCTTGAGGACCGGACCTGGGGGATAGTTCTGGAGGTGGACAGCGCGGAAGCCCTGGCCGCGCAGAAAAGCCTGTCCAACGCCGCCATGCTGCAGGCCGTTGGCGTCGCGCTTGCCGTGGCGCTGCTGTCCTGGATCGCCGCCCGCGGCATTGCCCGCAAGGTGTCGGCGCTGTCCGACAGTGTCGAACATATCGCGGCCAAGGACTATGGCCACCCGGTTGCGGGCCATGGCACCGGTGACGAGTTCGGCAATATCGCCGGCATCCTCGAAGGCTTCAAAACCGATCTGCAAAATGCCCGGACCGCCGAGCAGGAACGGGCTGAGGCGCAGCGCCAGCAGGATCATGTGGTGAACGAACTGCGCGCCGGCCTGAAGCATCTGGCGAACGGTGATTTCTCGAGCACGATTGAAGCGCCCTTCCCCGAAGCCTACAAAGGCTTGCGGCTCGATTTCAATCAGACGGTCAACACGCTGAACGCAACCGTGCGCGAGGTGGTCGAAGCCACAACCGGTATCCGCAATGGCACTTCGGAGATCAGTCAGGCTTCGGATGATCTGTCGCAGCGCACGGAAAGCCAAGCCGCGACGCTGGAAGAGACAGCAGCAGCGCTGGATCAGATGACCGCCAGCGTCAAGGCCGCCGCCGACGGCGCACGCCGGGTTGAAAACGCCATGAACGAAGCCCGGGACGAGGCCGAGGCCAGCGGCGAGGTGGTACAGAATGCAGTTGCCGCGATGAACGGGATTGAGGAATCGGCCAGCCACATCTCGCAGATCATCGGGGTGATCGACGACATTGCCTTCCAGACCAACCTTCTGGCGCTGAATGCGGGCGTTGAGGCCGCGCGGGCGGGCGATGCCGGCCGCGGCTTTGCAGTTGTCGCCTCGGAAGTGCGGGCGCTGGCGCAGCGCTCTTCGGATGCGGCGATGGAGATCAAGGCGCTGATCTCCAACTCCGGCGAACAGGTCGAGAAAGGCGTGGTCCTGGTCGGCAAGGCCGGCGAGGCGCTGAACAGCATTGTCTCCCAGGTCACCCATATCTCGGGACTTGTCTCGGGCATCGCCGAAGGGGCAGCCGAACAATCCACCGGCATTGGCGAGATTAATACCGGGGTGATGCAATTGGATCAGGTGACCCAGCAGAACGCTGCGATGGTGGAACAGATGACCGCAGCGGGCCAGTTGCTGAACGGCGACGCCTCCAAACTGGCCGGGCTGGTGGCGCGGTTCGATGTCGGGCTGGAGATGGCTCCGCCCCAACAGCCCGACCTGCAGGCCCTGCACGGCGGCAACTGGGATGACGTGCCCGCGGAACCTGTGGCCCTTCCCGCCGCAGGCAGCTCGGCGGCCTTGGTTAAATGGCAGGATTTCTGATCCCCCAATGAGGTCTGGATGACTTTCTCAACGCTCTCATCCCTCTGCCGCGGTCACGACCAGTTGCCGACTGCTTCCGCCACGGCTGACGTTGCGAAAACCTGTTTTTCAGACTTTAAGGAGTATTTAGTGCAGAACAGAACAACTGGCAGGCATACTGCTCGCCGCTGCCAGTGATGGTTCGTGCTCATGCAAAGGTGGCTAAATGGCCCTGAAAAAAATTCCAGTCGGCTGGCTGCGTTTTCTGAGCAACCGAACTTACCTTCCCGCCCTGCTCGCCTTCGCTGTTGTGTGCGCCGCAGGCTATTTTGCCGAACGGCAGAACACCACGATCCACCATCAGTCCGAGCGCGCCAGGGTTCAGCAGCAGGCCGGGCTGATAAAATCCCGCCTGGAGGGGCAGCTGAACGGCGACTACCAGCGGCTGCGGGGGCTGGCAGCCATGCTGGCTACCGAGCCGGACATGCCGCAGACACGGTTCAGCCGGCTCGCGGCTCAGGTGCTGGAAGGGGAAACCGCGATACAGCATATCGCTGCGGCCCCCGGACTGGTGGTTTCACTGATCTACCCGCTGAAAGGCAACGAACCCGCGGTCGGACTGGATTACAACAAGAATGCTGCGCAGCGTGAGGCGGCGCACAGGGTGCGCGACAGCGGAGAAATGGTGCTGGCCGGCCCGGTAGACCTAGTGCAGGGCGGTTCCGGTTTCATCTACCGGTTGCCGATTTACACAGGTTCCGGTTCCGAGCGGCAGTTCTGGGGGATCCTGTCCGCCGTTGTCCCGACAGAGACCCTTTATGCAGCCACTGGCTTGCACGGCAGCAGCCTTGAGTTGGGGCTGACCGGTCAGGATGGAACCGGCGCTGAAGGCCGGCAGTTCTTTGGCACCCCGGACACCCTTGCCGGCACGCCTGTCCTGCTGAATGTGAATTTGCCCGTCGGCTTCTGGCAGCTGGCCGCCCGCCCGCCGGGCGGTTGGCAGAGCCGCCCAGAAAACCTGTGGAAACTGAGGCTGGCCTTGCTGGCGGCTGGCATGCTGATTGTGTTCCCGACATTTCTGGCCGGCAGGCTGTCTGCAGCGCGGCAGACCGTAATCGGCAAACTGCGGCGCCGGGAGACGGAACTTGAAGCTGTTTCACGGCGATTGGAAATTGCGGTTAAAACGTCCAGGGTCGGCATCTGGGAATGCGATGCCGGAAATCAGCGGGTGAGCTGGGACAGCCGGATGCATGAGCTTTACGGCATCCCGATTGAACACGGTCCGCTGGCAGGGCAGGACTGGGCCGCCATGCTGCATCCTGAGGATCGGGGCCGGGTTGCCGATGCTCTGCAAGCCGCAGAGCAGCGAAAGACGCATTTCGCCTCGGATTTCCGGATCGTTCTGGCGGATGGCACAGTCAAGCACATCAGGGCGCTGGCCAGCCCGTTTACCGATGCGCAGCAACGCGACTGGATGATCGGCGTCAACTGGAATGTGTCAGAGGACGTCCATTTGCGCGAAGAACTGATCCGGGCCAACAGGACACTTTCCGAACGGAACACGGAACTGAAGGAAGGCAAGCGGGCGCTGGAACAAGCCCATGCCGAGCTGCAAAAGCAGCAGGCCGAGCTCCATCGTCTGTCGCTGGTAGCCAAACACGCCTCCGACAGCATCATTCTGACAGACGCGGACCGGCGAATCCTCTGGGTCAACGATGCCTTCACCCGCACAACGGGATATACCGCCAGCGAAGCCATCGGCCAGACCCCGTCGGATTTGCTGGACGGCCCCAACACTGATCTGGACGTGATCAGGGAGATGAACCGGCACAAGGATCTCGGCATCCGCTATCACAACGAGGTGCTCAATTGCACCAAGTCGGGAGAAGAGGTCTGGTTTGACACCAATATTGTGCCTGTGACTGGTGCAGACGGCAAGGTGGACCTGATCATCGGCATCGAGCGCGACATCACCCATAGCAAACTGCGCGAGCGCGAACTCGCCGAGGCCAAGCTGGCCGCCGAACAGGCCGACCGGGCCAAATCGGAATTTCTGGCCAATATGAGCCATGAAATCCGCACGCCGATGAATGGCATCATCGGCATGGCTGACCTGCTGGCCGAGGCTGAACTGGCTGCGGATGAGCTGCAGAACGTGGAGACCATCCGCAGCTCGGCCCAAGCGCTTCTGAAAATCATCAATGACATTCTCGACCTGTCGCGGCTGGAAGCAGGAAAGTTTTCCATCGCCAAAGAGGAATTCAATCTGCGCGACTGCATCAGCAGCGCCGCGGATCTGTTCCACCCGAAAGCACTGGAAAAGGGGCTGGCACTGCAGGTGAGCTACGCAGAAGGCCTGCCCGAACAGCTGTATGGCGACGACGGGCGCTTGCGCCAGATTCTGGTCAATCTGATCGGCAATGCGGTGAAATTCACGCCGGAAGGCAAGGTCGCCGTGCGCGTCTCGCACACCGCAGAGGACCCCTTCCGGCTTGTGGTCGAAGTTGAAGACAGCGGAATTGGGATTTCCGCATCCCAGGCCCGCCATGTTTTCGACCGCTTTACGCAGGCGGATGCTGCAACCACAAAAGCGTTTGGCGGCACCGGGCTGGGGCTGACGATTTCCAGCATGCTGGCCAAGCGGATGGGCGGCAGCATTTCGGTTGAGTCAGAGCTGAGTCAGGGTTCCTGCTTCCGGCTGGAAGTGCAGATGGCGCCAGCCAGGCAGGCGCAAGGCCGGGCTACCGCCCTCGCCCTGGAGGCTGCTCCGCAACTGGCGCCATGCCGGATACTGCTGGCTGAGGACAATCAGACCAACAGGCTGCTGATCCGCAAATACCTGCGCGGCCAGCCGGTTGAGCTGGCCGAAGCTGGCAACGGCCGGGTTGCGGTGGAGATGTGCCATGAGCTGCAGCCGGATATCATCCTGATGGACATGTCGATGCCGGAACTGGATGGCATCGCGGCGACACGGGAAATCCGCAATCTTCCCGTTCCCCAACCCGTCATCGTGGCCTTGACCGCCAACGCCTTTTCAAGCGACAGGCATGCCTGCCTGAACGCGGGCATGGATCACTTTCTGGCCAAGCCGGTGAAAAAGGCGGTGCTGCTGCACACTTTGGCAACTGTCCTGGAAGAGACGGCCGCAGCGCAGCAGCAGCCCCGCGCCAGAGCTTGAGCCCCCTGGCCAAATCAGACCGTTCCGGCGGCCGGCGGGAACGCTGGCAGCCTGACTAGACAGCCATCCCGATCAGTGCCACACCGCCAGCCATCAAAACCGCTGAGCCCAGACGCCGCACCCAATAGCCCTCCTTAAGGAAGACAAACCCGATCAGCGCCGCAAAGATGACAGACGTTTCGCGCAGCGCGGACACCGCCCCGAGCGGGGCGAAATTCTTGGCGTAAAGCACCAGCCCATAGGCCGACATCGATACCAGTCCGCCGGCAATGCCCAATGCCCAGGTCCGCCCGGGCAAGGCCGCCAGGGTGTTGCGCTTGCGTATGGCAATGAACCCTGCAATGAAAATATGCAGGAAGGCGCCCCAAGCCCAATAGCTGAGCGTATTGCCGGACAGGCGGACTCCCATGCCATCGAGCAGAGAATAGACCGAGATGCAGAACCCGGTTCCTGCCGCAAAGCCCAATGCAGCACGCCCCACGCCGGAGCGCAGGGCTTTCCAGCTGCTTAGCTGAATTCCAAGTCCAATCACCGCAATCCCGGCCCAGGCCTGCAGCGGCAGCACCTCACCGGCGAAGATCATCGCCCAGATACCTACCAGCGCCGGTACAATGCCCCGGGCAATCGGATAGACTACACTGAGGTCACCATGCTGATAGGCCCGTCCGAGCATGTAGTAATAGCCGAAATGCACAACCGTGGAGAGCAGGATATAGACAAAGCTTTCCGCCGACGGCAGCGGCAGCAGCACGACCATAGCGGCGCTGGGGATGACCTGGCCAAAGGCAACCAGCCCAAGCGTGGTGGTGCGGTCGGCAGCAGTTTTCACAATTGCATTCCACACCGCGTGCAACAGCGCTGCTGACAGAATGATAGCAATCATCGAGAGGGTCATATCAGAAACAGGTCTTTAGGCAGGCAAACGGATTTCTTGCCTCAATCGGCGTCTTCCGGCCGCATTTCATTGATCAGCCGGGTCTCCAGAAGCTGGCCGTTCTGGTAGAGAACCGGGTAGGCCACTGCCGCTATATGGCTGTTGAACTCCCGCAAGGCGCGCAGCGTTTCCAAATGGATGTCAGAGGTGTCAAAGCTTTCCCCGGTACCGTTCTGCAACCGCTTGAGGTGGCGTTTCCGGCTGTCATGCTCCATCCGTTTCAGCTCGGTTTTTTCCAGACTCAGCAGGCGCGCGCTTTCCAGGTCATCAGAGATCAGGACGTTCGACGCAAGCTGCATATTGGCCAGGATCGCCTCATGCATCCGGGTAATCTCCAGCCAGCCGTCCTTGGAGAATCTCAGGTCTTTCTTGTTCAGGTCGCCAGCCAGCACCATCAGCCGGCGCGCCACAACGTCGCCTGCCGTTTCCAGCCGGATGGCATATTCCATCAGGCCACGGGCGGTTTTCAACTGCTCCTTGCCAAAGACCTCCTCCGGAATCGCCGCCACGTATCTGCGGATGCCTGAGAGGCAGGCATTGACCTCATCATCCATTGCCTGGACCGCCTTGATGCGCTCTTTGCTGCCGGATTGGTACAGCTCCAGAACGGGGCGGAACATGGCGTTCACCTGGTCCGACATCCGCAGCAATTCGCGCTTAAGGTTCGATACTGCCTGGGCTGCTGAGCCGTAATTGCCCTGCTCCAGCGCGCTGACAGGCTGCCCCGGCTGATTAGCCACCGCTGGTGCCGGATCGGGAAACAGACGGGCAAAAACGCCCCCCAATGGCGTGCAGAGCGGCAGCGCCAGCGCCAGGAGGGATGCGTTGAAGGCGAGATGCGCGTTGACCAGCATCTGGCCGCCCTGCGGATCGCCCAGCAGTCCCTGGCGCAACGCCAGATTGGCGCCGAACAGGCAGAGCACCGCCCAGGTTCCGCGCAGCGCAAGGTTGGCATAAGGGATCCGCCGCGCCTTCAGATCCATGCCGCGGCTCAGCCACACCGGAATGAAGGCGGAGCCGAAATTCGCCCCCAGCACCAGCGACAGCCCGGCGGCAAAGGGGATCGCGCCGATCTGCACCAGCGTCACGCACATCAGGATCGCCGCCACCGAGGAATGCATCACAAAGGCCAGCGCGCCGCCGACCAGGAAGGCGGTGACATAATCGCGCGCCAGGTAGCCTGCGACGGCCGGCAGGAAGGCGCTGTCGCGGATCGGATCCATTGCCTCGCGCAGAAACCTGAGCGAAATCAATATGAAGGCAATTCCCATCAGGATCCGCCCCAGCTGGCGCGCCTTCTTGGCCTCGGTCTTGACAAACAGGTAGCCGCCCGCCGCCAGCAGCACCGGCACCAGCCAGTCGAGCTTGAACGACAGGATCTGGATGATCAGCGCCGAGCCCAGATCGCCGCCCAGCACGATCGCCAGCCCGGTGGGAAACGCCAGGTAGCCGCTGGCGGCAAAGCCGGAGGTCAGCAGCGCCACCGCCGCCGAGCTTTGCAGCACGATGGCCAGGATCAGCCCCATGAGGCCTGCCTGCAGATGGCTTTGGCGGCCCGTCAGCAGCCGCTGGAACGAGGCGCCATAGCTGCGCTCGATCCCGGTCCGCACCATCCGCACCGCGTAAAGCAGCAGCATCGTGGCACCTGCCAGGCTGATCAGGAACGTTAGAATTGCCATTTCAGTTTCCGCCTACGGCCTCCAGCTGAGGCGCATCGATCCCCCAAAGTGACAAGGCAGCCTTGGCCCTCCCCGGCCATAGCAATGACAGGTAACTCCGCAGGACCGCCATCACAAGCCGGGCTTTCCACGCCGCATCGGAAAGAAGAAGAAATGTTGCTCACTCATCCTTTCCACCCGGAGCAACTTCCAACGTCACGCCCCATCCAGCCAGCGCAGAGGCAAGTTTCTTGCCAGGGCTGTGATCCGTGCAAAAAAGATCGATTTTGCGCGGAGACGGCCCGCAATGCGGCGCGGATTCCGCAAATTTGGAATGGGTGATGACCACGGCAACCTGCTCTGCACATTCGGCCACCACACCTGCCAGCTGCGCTTCGGCGGCGCAATGATACAACACGCCCTGCTTGGCGGAAAAGCCGTCCGCCGACAGGATGGCCAGGTCCAGCGCAAAACGGCGCACTTGCTGTTCGGTTACAAAGCCGAAGGTGCCGCGCTCGTTGCTTTGCAATTCGCCGCCCAGAAAATGCACCCGGTTGCCATTGTGGTTGGCCAGTGTCTGCGCAGCACCGATGGAATTTGTCACCACCACCAGCCCGGATTTCTGCCGCAGTTCCTCGGCGACGAAGGCAGTGGTAGAGCCCACATCCAGGAACAGCGCCATCCCGTCACGGGCATAGGCGGCAACGCGGGCCGCAATGCGCGCCTTTTCTTTCTGGTTTTCGGATATGCGCCGTGCGAAGCTGGTTGCACTTTGCGGCCCGGCCAGAAAGGCACCGCCATGCACCCGCTGAACAGCGCCGGCCTTATGCAAGGCCTTGATGGTGCGGCGCACGGTTTCCTCGGAAACATCGAGCATTTTGGCAAGCTCCGCACTGCGGGCCGAACCGCCCAGGCGGCGCAAGGCGTCCACAAGCTCCATTTCACGGTGGGAAAGAGAAAGAGAGTCCGGCAAGAGGTAACCCGTTTGCAACTGCAGTCTTCACGCGATTAGGCATGGCCCGCCGCCGCATTACAACAGCGCCCCACAGTTTCCCACATATTTCTGAACTATTCCGCCATGAGTGCGGGAAATTCTGGCCAAACGGGCATACTTCTGTCCAACAGCCGGGTTCTCCCGCCCCTTTGGGGCCTGCCTTGGCAGTCCCGAAAGCGTTGGGCGTGGCGCCGTGCGGGGGCACGGCGCGGGCAGCGCCCCGCAGGGGCGCTGCCGGGCCCAAGGCCCGTGCCGGGGCATCTTCGATGCACAGGCGGGGCGCGGGAGCTCCGCCTGTGCGGCAAAGGAAAACCGCCGCAGCCTCGCGGGCCGCGGCGGTGGTTCTTGCGCAGGCCGGAAGCGGCTTACAGGTTCGGGTACAGCGGGAAGCGGGCGCAGAGGTCCGCCACCTTGGCGCGCACCGCGGCCTCCACCTCCGCATTGCCCTCTTCGCCGTTGGCGGCCAGCCCGTCGATCACCTCGATGATCAGGTCCGCGATCTGGCGGAACTCAGCCTCGCCGAAGCCGCGGGTGGTGCCTGCGGGCGTGCCGAGGCGCAGGCCGGAGGTCACGGTGGGCTTTTCCGGGTCGAACGGGATGCCGTTCTTGTTGGTGGTGATATGGGCACGCCCCAGCGCCTTGTCGGCGATGTTGCCGGTGACGCCCTTGGGGCGCAGGTCGACCAGCATCACATGGGTGTCGGTGCCGCCGGTGACGATGTCGAGGCCGCCCTGGATCAGCTGGTCCGCCAGCGCCGCCGCGTTCGCCCTGACCTGCTGCTGGTAGGCCTTGAACTCCGGCTTCAGCGCCTCGCCGAAGGCCGCCGCCTTGCCGGCGATCACATGCATCAGCGGGCCGCCCTGGATGCCCGGGAAGATCGCCGAGTTCACCTTCTTGGCGATCGCCTCGTCGTTGGTCACGATCATGCCGCCGCGGGGCCCGCGCAGGGTCTTGTGGGTGGTGGTGGTGGCGACATGGGCGTGCGGGAACGGCGAGGGGTGCTCGCCGGCCGCGATCAGACCCGCGATATGGGCCATGTCGACCATGAAGTAGGCGCCGACGCGGTCCGCGATTTCCCGGAACCTGGCAAAGTCGATCTGGCGCGGGATGGCCGAGCCGCCGGCGATGATCAGCTTGGGCTGATGCTCGGTCGCCAGTGTCTGGATCTGGTCGTAGTCGATCAGGTTGTCGTCGCGGCGCACGCCGTAGGCAACCGCGTTGAACCACTTGCCCGACTGGTTCGGCGCGGCGCCGTGGGTCAGGTGGCCGCCGGAGGCGAGATCCATGCCGAGGATGGTGTCGCCGGGCTGCAGCAGCGCCTGGAACACGCCTTGGTTGGCTTGCGATCCGGAGTTCGGCTGCACGTTGGCGAATTCGCAGCCGAACAGCTGCTTGGCGCGGTCGATGGCGAGGTTTTCGGCAACGTCGACATACTGGCAGCCGCCGTAGTAGCGGCGTCCCGGGTAGCCTTCGGCGTATTTGTTGGTGAGCACGGAGCCCTGGGCTTCCATCACCGCGGCGGAGACGATGTTTTCGGAGGCGATCAGCTCGATCTCGTCGCGCTGGCGGCCCAGCTCGGCGGTGATCGAAGCATAAAGCTCGGGATCGCGCTCGGCGAGGGATTGGGTGAAAAAGAGGTCTTTGGACATTCCGGGGCTCCTGTCTATCCTGTCCAGCCAAGCCCCGCGGCAATGCAGTTCATCGACTGCATCAGCGGGACCGGCACTGTAGAAGATTTTCTGGCGCGCTCATTCCGCAGAAGGCGCACCTGGGTTTTGTGGATTTCGCTCAGCATGGTCTCGACCCGGCCAAAGCGGGCACGCAGGCGCGGGAAGCGGTTTGCGAGGCTGCCGTCTCCGGTCAGGAATTGGATCGCCTCGCAGGCAAGCTGGTATTCCCTGCGGACCGATCCGAAGATACGGTCGCGGATATCCGGGTCCTGCACCAGAGTTGCGTAATCGGCTGCGATCGCCATGTCGCTTTGCAGCAGGGTCTTTTCCACTTCATCCACCACCAGGCGGAACAATGGCGAATTGGCGAACATCTCCTGCAGCACTGCCTCGCCCGGCTCGCCGCGGAACTTGCGGAAGCTGGCCACTGCTGAGCCGAAACCGTACCAGCCGGTGATCATGTGACGGTTCTGCGACCAGGCAAAAACCCAGGGAATCGCACGCAGGTCATCCAGCGACCCGGCGCCGAAGCGGCGCGCCGGACGGGAACCGATCTTGAGCATCGCCAGCTCTTCCACCGGGCTGGCCTGCTGGAAGTAGTCCAGGAAACCGGGCGCATTCAGCAGGTTGGAATAGGCCGCCTGGGACATGCCCGCGAGGGCCTCGAAGGCGTCGTCGTAATCCGGGTTCACCGGCGGCGTGTCTTCCTGCAGCGAATGGCGCAGCACGGAGGAGGCCATCAGCTCCAGCTGGTGGAGCGCGGTGCCGCGGTTGGCGTATTTCGAGCTGACAACCTCGCCCTGTTCGGTGATCCGCATCCGTCCTGCGATGGTGCCCGCGGGCTGGGCGGCGATGGCGCGCTCGGCGGGGGCGCCGCCGCGGGAGACAGAGCCGCCGCGGCCGTGGAAGAACACAGGCTTCATCCGGTGCGCGGCCAGGGTGCGGGTGATCAGGCGCTGCGCCTTCTCCAATTCCCAGGTAGAGCACAGGAAACCGCCGTCCTTGTTGCTGTCGGAATAGCCCAGCATCACCTCGATCCGGCTGTCGCCCGATTTCAGCGAGCGGCGGGCAAAAGGAACGTCCAGCAACCCGTTCAGGATGCCGGGGGCTGCGCGCAGGTCGCCGATGGTTTCAAACAGCGGCACCACTTTCAGAGCCGCCTTTTCGGCGCCGAAGCCCGCGTAGCGTGCCAGCAGATAGACTCCCAGCAAGTCATCAGTGGAGCGGGTCATCGACAGGATGAACGGCCCCATCGCCTGCGGGTCTTCGCCGGCCCCGGCATCGCGCATCAGGCGCAGGAGTTTCAGCAGCTCGCCGCTTTGCGGGCTGAGTTCATCCGGCATCACATAAGCGAGCGAAGCACTGCCCAGTTCAGAGCGCAGCCGGGCCGACCATTCAGGACTGCCGAATTCCGGCACTTCCCCGGAGCGCGCCCAGATTTCAGTCAGCGTTTCGGTTGTCACCGTGGAGTTCTGGCGGACATCCAGCGTCACCGTGCGGAAGCCGAAGACATCGGCCTGCCAGCGGATCGGGCGCACGTAGCGGGCCGCCAGCCGGCCCGCGCCGATTTCTTCCAACGCGTCCTCAACCTGTGTGAGGTCACTGACGAAATCGCCCAGATGCACATAGGCGCCGGATTCTTCGGCAGCCGTCGCCTTGATACGGGCAAGGACCGCCGTCAGCGCCTGGCGGAAGACCTCGCCCGGGTTGCGGGCCGACAGCGCCGCTGCACCTGGCGCCGCGTCAATGATCTTGGCCAGCCGTGCCGATGCACTCTCCGGCAGGGCAAACACGGCAGCCGAAATCGAGATCCGCTCAGCCGCGGCAGTCAAAGCCTTCTGATAGCGCTTGAGGATGGCTGCGCGGTTCGCCGTGAGCGCGGCAGCGGTGGCCTCAACCGTCACGTTCGGGTTGCCATCGCGGTCGCCGCCGATCCAGGAATGGAACTTGAGGCAGGGCGCATCGGCTGTCGCGCCCAACAGAGGCTCTGCGGCGGCAATATAGCGCTCGAACAGCTGCGGCACTGCCTCATAAAGGCTGTCGCGGAAGAACTGCAGGCCCCATTGGATTTCATCCTGCAGGCTGGGACGGTCGCGGCGCAGCTCACCCGTCATCCACAGCAGGTCGATTTCCGAGCGCAGATCCTCCAGCAAATCCGCGCGTTCGCGCGGGGTCCAGCGCTTGGCCTCCAGCGACACCAGACCGCGATAGATACGGCGGTGGATTTCCAGGACGGTAACCCGCTTGGCCTCTGTCGGATGCGCCGTCAGGGTCGGTCCGATCGAGAACTGGCTGGCGACTTCCTGCAGCCGCTCCGGCGTGGCCAGCTCGCCGGCCAGATCCAGAGCGCGGGCAAAGCTGCCTTCGACCACTTCCGGGCCGTCCTGGGTCTCAGCCATGCGGCGGTCGCGCATGGCCGCGTTTTCCTCGACAATCTTCAGCAGCTGGAACCAGATATTGAAGGCCTGCAGATAGGCGGTCGCCGGCTGGCCATCAGAGAGGTCCCAGGCAGACTCGCCTGCGGCCCGTTCCGCAACCCCGGGGGCGCGCTGGCGCAGGACATCCAGCCACAGGGCGTGGAGTTTATTCCGCAGCTCAGCGGCATATCCCGTGTCCTCGACACTGGCAAAGGTGGTTTCGGCAGGATCTCCCATCACATCACCCGGTCGCGCGGCTCGCGCCCTGCAAAGAAATCGGTCAAGTTATCCAGCACGCGGAAGCCCATCGCTTCGCGCGCCTCGCGGGTGGCGCTGCCCAGATGCGGCAGCATCACCAGGTTGCCGCAGTCCATCAGATCGGGATTGATGCGCGGCTCGCCATCGAACACATCCAGCCCGGCGCCGCCTATGGTTTCGAACCACAAAGCACGGGACAACGCCAGTTCGTCGATCACCTCGCCGCGGGCCGTATTAATAAGGAATGCATCCGGCTTCATCAGATTGAGCATCCGGGTGTTGATCAGATGCCGGTTGGCCGGGCCGCCGGGGCAGTGCAGCGAGACAAAGTCGCACTGCGGCATCAGCTCCTCCAAGCTATCGGCCTGGGTGGCGTTGTAGCGGGCCAGAACATCGGGGGACACGCGGGAGCGGTTCTGCACAATGATCTTCATGCCAAAGCCGTGATGCGCGCGCCGGGCCATTTCCTGGCCGATACGGCCAAATCCGACGATACCCAGCGTCTTGCCGGAGACCTTGGTGCCCATCAGATGGGTCGGGCGCCAGCCGGTCCATTCGCCAGCCCGCAGCTCGCGCTCGCCCTCGCCGGCACGGCGGGCCACCATCAGCAGCAGCGTCATGGCGATATCGGCTGTGCATTCGCTGAGAACGTCCGGCGTGTTGGTCACGGTCATGCCGTGGCCGGCTGCGCCATGCATATCTATATGAGAGTAGCCAACACCGTAGTTGGCGAGGATACGGGCCTGAGGCTTGGAAACGTCGAACGCCTTGGCCGAGATCTTGTCGGTCACGGTCGGCAAAACCGCGTCATAGGATTGCATCGCCTCGCGCAGCTCTGCCTCGCTCAGCGGTTTGTCATTCGTGTTCAGCACGGCATCGAAGGCTTCGGACAGCTGCGCTTCTACTGCGGCCGGCCAGCGGCGGGTCACCAGAACCTTTGGCTTTGCCATGATTTCATCTCCCTGTCGTGCTTATGCTTTATTAATGCGCTCCACCCCCGCCATTGCCCCGGGCCAGGGGTGGAGCGTTGCGCCTGGTCCGTTGCCGGATCAGGCGGCGTTCTTTTTCATCACGCTTGCGATGGTTTCGCCGATCACGGCGGGATTTTCGGCAACGGTCACACCGGCCGCCGACAGGATTTCCACCTTTTCCGAGGCGGATTCGCCAAAGGCCGAAATGATCGCGCCCGCATGGCCCATGGTGCGGCCCTTGGGTGCGGTCAGACCCGCGACATAAGCCACAACCGGCTTGGTCACATGGTTCTTGATGTAATCCGCCGCTTCCGCTTCCTGCGGGCCGCCGATTTCACCAATCATCGCGATGACCTCGGTCTCCGGATCCTTCTCGAACCATTCCAGGATGTCCTTGAAGGAGGAGCCGTTGATCGGGTCGCCGCCGATGCCGACCGAGGTGGAAACCCCCAGGCCCAGCTCTTTCAGCTGTGCCGCAGCCTCATACCCCAGAGTGCCCGAACGGCCGATGATGCCCACGGTGCCCGGCAGGTAGATGTGGCCCGGCATGATGCCCAGCAGTGCCTTGCCCGGCGAGATGGTGCCCGCGCAGTTCGGACCCGTCAGGATCATCCGCTTCTCCTTGGGATAGCGGTACATGTAACGCTTCACGCGGATCATGTCCTGGGCCGGGATGCCGTCGGTGATGCAGACACAATAGTGGATGCCCGCATCAGCCGCTTCCATGATGGAATCGGCTGCAAACGGCGGCGGCACGAACACCAGCGAAGCATTGGCGCCGGTGGCCTCAACCGCTTCCTTGACGGTGTTGAAGACCGGCACGCCCTCGACGGTTTCGCCGCCCTTGCCGGGAACCACGCCGCCAACGACGTTGGTTCCGTATTCGATCATGTCCTTGGTATGGAACCGGGCAATCTTGCCGGTGATGCCTTGGACGATGACACGGCTTTCGCGATCAAGAAGGATGCTCATTTGATTGCCCTCACACGAGTGTTTTGGTCGAGGTCGTTCTTCCACGCACCGACGGCCCGCTCAGCGGCTTCCATCAGCGAGGTTGCGCGGATCAGCGGCAGGCCGGACTGGGCCAGGATCTTCTGGCCTTCCTCAACGTTGGTGCCTGCAAGGCGGACCACCACAGGCACGTCCACTTCGACTTCCCGCAATGCCTGAACAACGCCCTCAGCCACCCAGTCGCAGCGGTTGATGCCGGCGAAGATGTTGACCAACACCGCCTGAACGTTGCTGTCGGACATCACCAGGCGGAAGGCCTTGGCAACCCGTTCCGGGGTGGCGCCGCCACCGATGTCCAGGAAGTTGGCAGGCTCGCCGCCGGCCAGCTTGATGGTGTCCATGGTTGCCATCGCCAGGCCCGCGCCGTTCACGATGCAGCCGATATTGCCATCAAGACCGACATAAGACAGGCCGCGGTCGGCGGCGCGGCTTTCGCGCGGGTCTTCCTGGCTCTTGTCGCGCAGTTCGGCGATCTGCGGGTGGCGGAACAGGGCGTTGTCGTCAAAGGTCATCTTGGCATCCAGCGCGATGACCCGGTTGTCCGAAGTGACCACCAGCGGGTTGATTTCAACCATGGTGGCATCCAGTTCGGAAAACGCCTGGTAGCAGCCCTTGAGCGTGCGCACCATCTGCTGTGTCATCGCCGGTTCGATGCCCAGCTTGAACGCAATCTCGCGCGCCTGGAAGTCCTGCAGGCCGACAGCCGGTTCAACGGTCGAACGCACGATGGACTCGGGGCGCTCGGCAGAGATTTCCTCAATCTCCATACCGCCTTCCGACGAGGCCACGATCATCACCCGCTGGCTGGAGCGGTCCAGCACAAAGCCGAGGTAGATCTCGCGGGCGATCGGCACCGCGCCTTCGACATAGACACGGTAGATGCCCTTGCCTTCGGGTCCGGTCTGGTGGGTCACCAGTTTCTTGCCGAACAGGTTCTCGGTCGCCTCATAGATCTCGGCTTCCGAGTTGCACAGCTTGACGCCGCCCGCCTTGCCGCGGCCGCCGGCGTGGACCTGGGCCTTGACGATCCATTTATCGCCGCCCAGTTCCCGCGCGCGGTAGGCTGCCTGCTCGGGGCTGTAGGCCAGCGCGCCCGGCGGTACGGTCACGCCGAAGTTGCTAAGAACTTCCTTGGCCTGATATTCATGGATATCCATGGTTCTCTCCTCCTCGTGGAGCTTTTATTCGGCGGCTGCCAGCGCAGCTGCGTAATGCTTGTCGAGCAGGGTGTTGATTGCATCCATGTCGACATTTGCGCCCATGTCGTTCATCGCCTTGCCGAAACGGTTGACGATGTCGGTGATGGCGGCCGGGGTGATCTGGTTCAGGATGCCGATGCGGACCTGGACCGGCTCCGACAGGGTCGGCCAGATGCCGAAACCGACGGCACGGCAGTTGCCCACCAGTTCCTTTTCGCGCCCTGCCAGATCGCCGGGCAGGTTCAGAACCACCAGGCTGGTCATGTTGCTGGTCACGTCGCAGCCCATCGCGGTCACGGCATCGCGCAGCGCTTTCTCGTGGAAGGCATAGTCGCGGGCTTTTTGCGCACGGCCATGCTGCAGGGTGATGCGCAGTGCTTCGTGGAAGGCGGCAACGGCATAGCCGGAATGGGTGCGGTGATAGGTGCCGGCGGCAACGTCCTCGCCGTCCACGATACCCCAGTGGCGGGCTTCCAGGATCGGGTTGTGCACATAGGAGTGGCAGCCGTTTTCCCGCACGGTCTGGATGTACTGGTCGGTGAAGGACACCGGCGCATAGGTCAGCGGCAGGCAGAGCACGCCTTTTTGCGGGCAGGACGCCCAGCCGGCAACACCCGGGTAATCGTCGATCGAGAAATCCTCGATGCCCAGCGAAGACACCGCGTCGATCAGACCCATCACACCATGCTTGACGCAGGCGTCAGAGAAACCCTTGAGGTCGTTGATGCGGCCGGAGCCGGTTTCCCAATGCGCCATGAAGGCCCATTTCGGCTTCTTCTCGGCCAGCACCTGCTCGACCAGCTTGCCGGAGACCGACTCGCCGTGCGGCACGTCGATCACAGTGACGGACGCGGGCTGCGGGTTCATCGCGTCGGCGGCCAGCTCCTCGCGGGTGGCGGCCTTCATGCGGATGGTCATTGCGTCGATGCCCGAGAAGGTGCCATTCTGGAAGGCAACCACGGTATCGCCCGGCAGGATAGCGTTCAGCATGCAGTCCAGGCCCGAGAAGCCGGTGCCGCCGACGCCGTAGGTGTAGGTGTTGGCGGTGCCCCACAGGTCGCGCAGCATCTGCTTGCACTCGATCATGCCGCGCAGCACGTCCGCCTGCATGTGGTCGGCCAGGCCGGTGTTGGCAAAAGCCTGCAGCACGCGCGGGTCGGTATTGCCCGGGCCAGGGCCTGCGGCCAGAGTTTCCGGGATTTCCAGGCTGGGGAAGATCGTGGGTTCAGTCATCGGGGTCGGACCTCGCTGGTTTCAATTCAACGATGTTCTGACGGGATTGGGCCTTCTACGCTTCGGGAAGGTTTGTTTCCTGGCATGCAACATCTGTTAACCCAAGGAAACCCTAGGTCGACAAAACCCGCAACATTCCTATATCCTGCTTTTGGGTATCTAAAAGGACGGGAAAAAACCTACCCATACTGGTAAAAATACCGTTGTATACCGAAAACACCCCTACCCATTTGGGTAGTTTACTACTAAAAGGCACTAAATGGCACCGATAAGCGACAAAGTTTCCCCGATTTCGGTCATGCTTGCTGACGCAAACCCGCTGGTGTTGTCGGCGATGTCAGAAATTTTCGACCGGGACCCGCGATTCTCGCTGGTTGCGACCTCCGCCACCGCCGAAGGCTTTCTCGGCACCGTGATGCGGGTGCCGGTTCAGGTCGGGATCATCGATTGGAACCTCCCCGCGCTTGGCGGCGCCAAGCTGATCGAGGTTCTGCGCGACCAGGCCAACGCCCCGAGGCTGGTGGTCTATGCCGACGAGGGCAGCGAGGTGCCGCGCAAGGCGATGAGCGCCGGAGCCGCGGGGTTTGCACCGCGTTCCAGTGCCGTCGAAGGCCTGCTGGACACCTGCATCGCGGTGGCGGAAGGCAAGATGGTCTTCCCCTTCCTCGACGTGCGCGACCTGCAGACAGACCCGATCGAACAGCTGTCGCGCCGCGAACGCGCCATGCTCGAGGCCCTGTCAAAGGGGCTCACCAACAAGGAGCTCAGCAAGGAGCTGGGCATCTCCACCAACACGGTCAAGTTCCACCTGTCGAACCTGTACGAGAAACTTGCGGTCAAAAACCGCGCCCAGGCGATCGCGTTCTATTACGCCAACCGTGCTGCCAAGGGCGGCTTCCGGGCCGAGGAATGAGCCCGCCGCCCTCGCGCGTGCGGGCACGCGCGTATGCGCACGCCCGCGCAAATGTATTTAAATGAAATTTTTTTTCTTGACAGGAAACACCCGAGTAGGGAATGCCTAGAGGGGAGAGGACAACAAATCACCACGGACAAGGAGGAAACCCATGTCGTTTCACGCAATTGAACAAGCCCCCGCACGCCTCAACCGCAGCGAGCTTGCCATCCCCGGATCGCAGCCGCAAATGTTTGAAAAGGCTGCAAAATCTGACGTAGACGTTATCTTTCTCGACCTCGAGGATGCCGTCGCGCCGGACGAAAAGGATCAGGCCCGCAAGAACATCATCCAGGCACTCAACGACATTGATTGGGGCAACAAATCAATGTCGGTTCGAATCAATGGCTTGGATACCCACTACATGTACCGCGACGTGGTCGATGTGGTTGAGCAGGCCGGCGAGCGGCTGGACCTGATCATGATCCCCAAAGTGGGCACCGCAGCTGACGTTTACGCCGTCGACATGATGGTGACTCAGATCGAAGACGCCAAGGGCTACAAGAAACGGATCGGCTTCGAGCACATCATCGAGACCGCGCTCGGCATGCAGAACGTGAGTGAAATTGCCGCAGCCTCCAAGCGCAATGAATCGCTGCATTTCGGTGTTGCCGACTACGCGGCGTCGACCCGCGCCCGCACCACCATCATCGGCGGCGTGAACCCCGACTACTCGGTGCTGACCGACCCGGCTGCGGACGGCTCGCGCGATGTGCATTGGGGCGACATGTGGCACTATGCGCTGGCCCGCATGGTTGTGGCAGCGCGCGCCAACGGCCTGCGCCCGATCGACGGCCCGTTCGGCGATTTCCAGGACAAGGAAGGCTACAAGGCCGCTGCCAAACGTGCCGCGGTTCTGGGCTGCGAAGGCAAATGGGCAATCCACCCGAGCCAGATCGAACTGGCCAACGAGGTGATGTCGCCCTCCGACGCCGAAGTCACCAAGGCGCACCGCATTCTGGAAGCGATGGCCGAGGCCGAAGCCGCCGGCAAAGGCGCAGTCTCGCTCGACGGCCGCCTGATTGACTATGCCTCCATCCGTCAGGCAGAAGTTCTGGTGGAAAAGGCCAAGCAGATCGCCGGCAACTAAGCCGCTGATTCTTTGCCAGACTTTACGCCGCCCCGGCTTCCGGCCGGGGCGGCCGAATGACGATGCGCCCGGGAGCTGCAGATGACCGACCTGATGGATACCGCCAAGACCCTGTTTCAGGCCGCTGTCGACCGCGCCGATCCGGCACAGGCGCTGCGGGCCCAGCTGACCGCTTCGCCGCTGCCCCCCCTGCCCGCGGGCGGCAGAAACGTGCTGCTGGCGGTGGGCAAGGCCGCCGTCCCGATGATGCGTGAGGCGCTCGCTCTTCTGCCCCGGCCCGCTCAGGCGCTGGCCATCACAAACCCTGAAAATTACACGAAAATCCCCGGCGCCACGGTCATCTGCGGCAGCCACCCGGTGCCCGACGAAAACAGCGCCGCAGCAGGTATGGCCGCAATTGAACTGGCCGCCTCGCTCGGCCCGGATGACCGGTTGATCGCCTTGATTTCCGGCGGCGGCTCCGCCCTTATGGTAGCCCCTGCGCCGGGCCTGACCCTGGCCCACAAGACGGCTGTCAACAAGCTGCTGCTCGCGTCCGGTCTGGAAATCAACGAAATGAACCTGATCCGCCAGCAGCTGTCGGATATCAAGGGCGGCGGGCTGCTGCGCCACGCCGCACCCGCACAGGTGCAGGCCTTCATCCTGTCCGACGTGATCGGCGACGATCTGCGCGCCATTGCCTCCGGCCCCACCGTATCCCCCATCGGAAGCCGCGCACAGGCGCGGGACATCCTGCAGCGGGCCGGAGTGTGGGACAGCGCCCCCGAAGCCGTCAGAAGCCACCTGAGCGCGGCTGAACAGGCGCAAACCGCCCCTGCCCCGGCCTCCAACACCCTGATCGGCTCCAACCGCCACAGCCTCAAGGCCATGATGACCGCCGCCGCGGCCGGCTGGTCCGCAAAGCTGGTCTCGCACCGGCTGGTGGGCGACGTGGCCGATGCTGCGCAAACTGTTGTGGCCGCGGCTGAGGCCGCACCAAAGGACAGTCCCGTCGCCCTGATCTTCGGCGGGGAAACCACGGTGCAGCTGACCGGCAGCGGCCTGGGCGGGCGCAACCAGGAACTGGCACTGCGGGTTGCAAAACTGGGCGCCGAACGGCTGAGCGGCGACTGGCTGTTTCTTTCCGGCGGCACCGACGGCCGGGACGGTCCGACGGACGCGGCGGGCGGCATCGCCGCACCGTCCACCTGGCAGGCGATCCGGGACGCCGGCAAGGACCCCGAGGCCCTGCTGGCCAACAACGACAGCTACGCGGCTCTCAAGGCCGCCGGCGCTTTGCTGGTGACCGGCGGAACCGGAACCAACGTCGCGGATGTTCAGGTATTCCTCCGGCTGCCGGACTGAAACAGGCAACCGGCGGCGCGTTCATCTTTCGGAAAATACTCGTGCCGGAGGCCCGGCAGATGCGACAGATGCGGCAGACGCCGACTCAAGCTGACGCGCGCGCCTCGCCCCATTCCGCCAGATCGTTCACCAGCATCAAGGCCACCCGCCGGAACACCTGGCGCAGCCGCTCGACATGCGGCCCCTCCAGCGACAAATCCGCCAGCGCCTGATCCATG
This sequence comes from Leisingera thetidis, assembly GCF_025857195.1. NCBI lineage: Bacteria > Pseudomonadati > Pseudomonadota > Alphaproteobacteria > Rhodobacterales > Roseobacteraceae > Leisingera > Leisingera thetidis. The sequence goes on from NZ_CP109787.1 coordinate 3,852,474, forward strand.
CATTTCAGCCAGTTTTCTGCGTCTTCTTCGGTTATCGGCACATGGGCGTGCATCAGTTTCACGTCCATGTGCCCGTGCTTTTCCTCGTAGTACCGCCGTCCGCCCATGAAACCGGACAGGAAGTTGAACTGCTCGATGCGCGCATGATCCATGCCGTGCCCGCGCTTGTGCAGCTTGACGATCCGGGCACCGGTCTCCGTCTCTTCGACGATGTCATAGAACCGCTCGACCAGGGCGCGCAGCACCTCCTCGCCGCCAATCTTCTCAATCAGTTTCTCAACCATAACACCTCCCTGCCCCGGAACGGCCGGCCTCAGGATTGAGGCCGGGTCTTCTTCGGGTCGTAATGGGCAAAGGGTACAATCTTGGCAGGCAGGCGTTTTTGATGTCCGTCAAGTTTGCCGATCTCCACTTCGGTCCCCAGCTCGGCACAGGCCACATCCACGCGTGCCAGTGCAATGTTCTTGCCCAGCAGCGGCGACCGCATCGACGAGGTCACTTCACCGATCTGCGCCCGTCCGATCCGCACGCAATCGCCATGCTCCACGTCAATGGACGAGTCGATGTCCAGCCCCACCAGTTTGCGTGCAGGCGTGGTCTTGCGCCGGATCAGCGCGTCACGGCCGATGAAGTCATCTTCCTTCGACTTCAGCGGCACGGTAAAGCCGATGCCGGCCTCAAACGGATCTGTCTGGTCGCTGAAATCATAGCCGGCAAAGATCAGCCCGGCCTCGATCCGCACCATGTCCAGCGCCTCCAGCCCCATCGGGCGGATGCCATGGGCCTTGCCCGCGCCCCAGACCGCATCAAAGACTTCGCTTGCGTGCTTGGGGTGGCAGAAGATCTCATAGCCCAGCTCGCCGGTATAACCGGTCCGCGACACCACCACCGGCACGCCGTGCTCATCACCGATCCGCGCAGGGGTGAAGCGGAACCAGCCCAGCTCCTCCAGCGTCGGATTGTGCGGCGCAGTCCAGATCACCTTCTTCAGCAGATCCCGGCTTTCGGGGCCTTGCACGGCAATATTGTGCTGCATGTCGGTGGACGAGCGGATCAGCACGTTCAGGCCCAGCTTCTCGGCCTGCTCGCGGATCCATTCCCCGCCATAGTCCGAGCCGCCGATCCAGCGGAAGTTGTCCTTGCCCAGACGGAACACGGTGCCGTCGTCGATCATGCCGCCATGCGGGTAGCACATCGCGGTATAAACCACCTGCCCCACCGCCAGCTTCTTGATATTGCGGGTAAAGATATATTGGCACAGTGCTTCGGAATCCGGTCCGGTGATCTCGAACTTGCGCAGGGGCGTCAGGTCCAGCACCACGCATTTTTCCCGGCAGGCCCAGTATTCCTCCAGCGGTCCGGATTCGGCATAACAGTTAGCCAGCCAATAGCCGTTATACTCAATGAAATTGCGGGTCATCTTGCTGAGGCGGTCGTGGAAACCGGTTTCCTTGGTCATCTTGGGCTCCGATTCAGGGGTCGCGCGGAACGCAATCGCCCGCTTGAAGGTCTCTTGGCCGCTGTAGGTGCGGACGTGAATGTCGGTGGGGTTCCAGCCGTTGGCGGCGCTGGTGTCATCCGGGCAGGCGGAGCTGACACACACCAGGTCGGTCAGCGCCCTGAGCAGCACGTAATCGCCGGGCCGGGTCCAGGGCTCATCGGCATACATGACGCCGTGTTCATCAAGACCGGTGTTGAAGAAGAAGTTGATCGCCATCCAGCCCGCGCGCGGCGTGACACCATGCTGCGCCAGCGTGCGATTGAAATTATCCGAACAGTTCACATGGCCGGGATAGCCGATATCGTCATAGTACTTTGCCGCACAGGCCAGGGCAAAAGCATCATGGCGGCCCACGGTGTCCTGCACCACCTCGACCAGCGGCAGCATGTCCTGATCATAGTATTTCGCATGCAGCCCCGGCATCGGATAGGCATGCCCCATCAGCGTCCGCGTCGTGGTCACATCCAGCGCATGCTCGATCCCCTTGTCCAGCTTGCGCGCGGCAAAACACTGGAAGTCGGTGCACTGGCGGCCGTCCACGTCGATGATCTGGATATAGTCGCCCGCCTTCACGAAATAGCTTTCCGCGGTCGCGCTGTGCACCCGCACCTCGCTCACCGGATCGGCCAGCGGGTCGGGCAGTTCAAACCGCGCCACCTGCTTGATCACCGCGCGCTTGACCATGACGGTCAGCGGCGTCGCCGTGTCCTGCCGCTCGAAATCCATGATCCCGCCGGGGGCGGCAATGATCACGACCCCGTCGCGCTGCGCGGTGAAGCTCTCCTCTGTCCTGGCCGGTGTGCTGCTGTCAAACAACCGCACAGCGCCGCCCTGAGCCAGGTCGATACCGCGCGCCTCCATCCCCATGCGCAAACCGCGCAGGGACTGGTCCGAGGAGGTCAGCAGCGCCTTCAATCCGCCTGCATCACTGTTTGCCGCGGCACCAATAAGCCCCGCGTCGATCCGTCCCTTGTCCTCCGCTGCAACGATCTCGCAGGGCTGGCCGCCCTCCTCGTTGATCACCGTAACGCTATCGCCGGTTTCCACCCGGATCAGGATTGCACCGCAACCCTCCACCACATAGCGTTCGGTCCCCTTGGGCAGCGAAAACACCGATGGCTGGTACAAACCAGAGGGCTTCGGCGGCCCTTTGACAACTTCAGGGAAGCTCATGTCATTCATCTCGCATCTCCTGTTGGACTCCGGCAAAACTTGCACAGTCGGAATATTTATTTATTGAAAAGAATATTCCGTTCCTCCACTCTAATCAACAAACATGTTGATTTTCTGCGGAAAAATGGCAAATGCCCGGGATGCGTCATTTTCCTGGGGGTGAATGCCGCAAACGAAAGGATAACCGCCATGCACTCGCTGCTACTTGGCCTGGCCGCGGCACTGGCCTGGGGAATTCACGATCTTTGCGTGCGGTTTGTGTCCCAGAAAACCAGCATTCTTCCTGCCATGCTGATCGTGTTTGCCACCGGGGCGATTCTGGTTGCAGCGGCCGCCCTGACCATAGGAGACTGGCAGGCCATGACCCTGACCGCCGCCTGGCTGGCCGGACTGTCGGGCGCCATTTTTGCCCTAGGATCATATGCGCTTTACCGCGCCTTTGCGCTGGGGCCGGTAAGACTGGTCGCGCCGCTGGTCGGCGCATACCCGGCGCTGTCGCTTGGCATGGCGATGCTGCAAGGCCAACCCATCGGTCCCGGCCATTGGCTTGCCGTGGCCGCAGTAATTGGCGGGGTTGGCTGTATTGCATTCTTTTCTTCTGATGACGGCGGCCCGGTGAAGCTGGAAGCCGCAGGGTGGGGGCTGGCGGGGGCCATTGGTTTTGCGTTGACCTTTGCCATCGGCCAGGCAGCAACCCAGGCCGGAGCCGAACTTCCGGTCCTGATTGTGACACGCGTTGCCGCCATTCTGCTCCTGCTCAGCTTGGCGCATCTCAGCCGGATGGTGCGGCTTCCCTCCCGCAAGCTGCTGCCGCTTCTGGGTCTGATGGGCGCATTGGATGCCGTCGCGCTCGGTCTGGTGATCTATTCCGGCAGCCTGCCCCGCCCCGAATTCGCTTCGGTCAGCGCGTCGCTTTTCGGACTTGTCACAGTTGTTCTGGCCTGGCTCCTGTTGCGCGAAAACATGAACCGGGTGCAGTGGATCAGCGTGGCCGTCGCTTTCGGCGGCATTGCCTATCTCGGTTTCTGACAGCTGTCCTGACGCCGCCCCCTCCTCATTCCAAAAGGGTTCCGCCCGTTCGCGGGGGAAACGCTCCACTGGAACGTTTCCCAAAAAACACTCCCGCCGGAGGCGTTCCGGCGGGAGTATCTAACCTGAGCGTTGCTGGTCTGCGGCGCCGCTTAGGCGGTCAGCCCTTCCGGCTCGGCCAGGCCGTTGGCACGGCAGCAGGCGGTGACGGTGTTGGCCAGCAGGCAGGCGATGGTCATCGGGCCGACGCCGCCCGGCACCGGGGTGATGGCGCCGGCGCGCTCGGCAGCCGAGGCAAAATCGACATCGCCCACCAGCTTGGTCTTGCCGTCGCGCTCGATGCGGTTGATGCCGACGTCGATCACCGTGGCACCCTCCTTGATCCAGTCGCCCGGCACCATTTCCGGGCGGCCCACCGCGGCCACCACGATGTCGGCGCGGCGCACCACATCGGGCAGATCCCTGGTGCGCGAATGCGCAATCGTCACGCTGCAGCTGTCGCCCAGCAGCAATTGCGCCATCGGCTTGCCGACGATGTTGGAGCGGCCGATCACCACCGCATCCATGCCCGAGAGGGAGCCGTGGTGGTCGCGCAGCATCATCAGGCAGCCCAAGGGCGTGCAGGGCACCATCGACTTCTGGCCGGTGCCCAGCAGGCCGACGTTGGAGATGTGGAAGCCGTCCACGTCCTTCTCCGGCGCGATCGAGTTGATCACCAGGTCCTCGTCCAGGTGCTTGGGCAGCGGCAGCTGCACCAGGATGCCGTGCACGGCGGGATCATTGTTCAGCTGATCGATCAGCCCCAGCAGCTCCTGCTCCGAGATGGTCGGCGCCAGCTTGTGCTCGAAGGAGTTCATCCCCACCTCGACGGTGCTCTTGCCCTTGGAGCGCACATAGACCTGGGAGGCCGGATCCTCGCCCACCAGCACCACCGCCAGCCCAGGGGTGATGCCGTGCTCCGTCTTCAGCCGCGCCACATGCTCGGCCACCTGGCCGCGCACCTTGGCCGCAAAGGCCTTGCCGTCAATCAATGTTGCTGCCATTTGCTCTCTTCCTTTTGCGGGCGCCCCGCAGGCCCTGCGCGCGCCATCAGTCCTTACCTTTGGCCGTGATGCCCCCGCGCAGATCCCGGCCCGGCATCACTCTTCCCGGATCACCCGCGATTCGCGGGCAATCGACCACTCCACCAGCTGCCGCCACAGATCTTCTGCCAGAGCGGGGTCCAGCCCCTGCCCTTCCGCCGCGGCGCGGGCATTCATGACCACTTCCTCGACCCGTTCCGGGATCCGCGCCGGCCAGCCGTTCTGCTGCTTCAGCGCAATCGCCCGGTCGATGTAGCCCGCCCGCTGCGCCAGCATCTGCACCAGCACCCGGTCCAGGTGGTCGATCTGCGCCCGCAGCTCCGCCATCGACTGGCAATCCTGCGGCGGTGTCACTTTGGTCATGTCTTCAAACTCTCACGGCCCGGGGATGGTCCCGGGCCGTGAATTGCGCATATCGCGGCTCAGAACAAGCCTTCGATCTGGCCGTCGTCATTCAGGCGGATGGTTTCCGAGGCCGGCTTGCGCGGCAGGCCGGGCATCGTCATGATCTCGCCGCAGACCGCCACGATGAAGCCGGCACCGGCCGACAGCCGCACTTCGCGCACCGGCACCGAATGGCCCACCGGCGCACCGCGCAAGGACGGGTCGGTCGAGAAGGAGTACTGGGTCTTGGCCATGCAGACCGGCAGATTGCCGTAGCCCGCCTCTTCCCATTCCTTCAGCTGGTTGCGGATCTTGTTGTCCGCCAGCACCTCGTCGGCGCGGTAGATGCGCTTGGCGATGGTTTCGATCTTCTCGAACAGCGGCATGTCGTCGGGGTAGATCGGCGAGAAGTTGGCCTGGCCCGCGTCGACGATCTCGACAACCTTCTGCGCCAGATCGGCAGAGCCTTCCGACCCCAGCTCCCAGTGGCGCGACAGCACCGCCTCGACGCCGTGGGTGGCGCAGTAGTCCTTCACCGCCTGCACTTCGGCATCGGTGTCGGTGACGAAGTGGTTGATCGCAACCACCACCGGCACGCCGAAGGATTTGACGTTCTCGATGTGGCGGCCGAGGTTGGCGCAGCCGTTGTTCACCGCGTCGACATTCTCGGCGCCGAGATCCGCCTTGGCGACGCCGCCGTTCATCTTCATCGCGCGCACGGTGGCCACCAGCACCACCGCCGACGGCGCGATGCCTGCCTTGCGGCACTTGATGTTCATGAACTTCTCGGCGCCCAGGTCGGCACCGAAGCCGGCTTCGGTGACCACGTAGTCGGCCACTTTCAGGGCGGTCTTGGTGGCGATCACCGAGTTGCAGCCATGCGCGATGTTGGCGAACGGGCCGCCGTGCACGAAGGCCGGGTTGTTTTCCAGCGTCTGCACCAGGTTCGGCTGCATCGCGTCCTTCAAGAGCACGGTCATCGCGCCTTCGGCCTTGATGTCGCGGCAGTAGACCGGGGTCTTGTCGCGGCGGTAGGCCACGATGATGTCGCCGAGGCGCTTTTCCAGGTCCTTCAGGTCGTTGGCGAGGCACAGGATCGCCATCACTTCCGAGGCCACGGTGATGTCAAAGCCGGCTTCGCGCGGGAAGCCGTTGGACACGCCGCCCAAGCTGGCGGTGATCACCCGCAGGGCGCGGTCGTTCATGTCCACGACCCGGCGCCAGGCGACGCGGCGGGTGTCGATGTCGCACTCATTGCCCCAGTAAATGTGGTTGTCGATCATCGCGCTGAGCAGCGAATGCGCCGAGGTGATGGCATGGAAGTCGCCGGTGAAGTGGAGGTTCATCTCCTCCATCGGCACCACCTGGGCATAGCCGCCGCCCGCGGCGCCGCCCTTCATGCCGAAGTTCGGGCCGAGGGAGGCTTCGCGGATGCAGATCATCGCGTTCTTGCCGATCCGGTTCAGCCCGTCGCCGAGGCCCACGGTGGTGGTGGTCTTGCCTTCGCCCGCCGGCGTCGGGTTGATCGCCGTCACCAGGATCAGCTTGCCGTCGTCCTTCGACTGCACCGAGTTGATGAACCGCTGCGACACCTTCGCCTTGTCGTGGCCGTAGGGCAGCAGATCGTCATTGGAAATCCCGATCTTCGCACCAATCTCCTGGATCGGTTTCTTCTGCGCTTCCCGCGCGATCTCAATGTCACTCTTGTAGCTCATGGCCGTCTCCCTTTGCCATCTGTTCCGGTTCGGGCCCCGCGGCAAGTGTTCCTTGCGAGGCAAGTTATATTCCTATTACTCAAATTTTTTTCCTCAACGTCAACACATTCCTGAGCAGATTCACCAGAAAAACAGGGTGTTTCCGGTGTTTCCGGCGCCGATCGGAAACAGGCGGAATTTCACCCCGGGTGAAAACGGCGCAAATACGGCAAGGGCTGCCGCAAACAAAAAAAGGGCCCGGGCAGAGCCCGGGCCGTCGAGGTCCGGCCGAAGACCGGACAGGGGGAATCACTACCGGATCAGATATCCAGCGTGTTGTCCTTTTCCCAGCGGGAGAAGTGGTTGACGAAGGAGTTCCACTCCTGCTGCTTCATCTTCAGGTAGGCGCCGGAGAACTCCTCGCCCATCATCGATTTCAGACCGTCATCCTTGTCGTAGAACCGCAGCGCGTCCAGCATGTTCAGCGGCAGCTTGGGCGCGTCGGTGATCGAATGGCCTTCGGCATACATGTCGATGTCGCGGCGCGGGCCCGGGTCGGCCTTGGTGCGGACACCGGAGAGGCCTGCGGCGATGATCACCGCCTGCAGCAGGTAGGGGTTCACCGCCCCGTCGGGCAGGCGCAGCTCGAACCGGCCGGGGCCCGGGACGCGCACCATGTGGGTGCGGTTGTTGCCGGTCCAGGTCACGGTGTTGGGCGCCCAGGTGGCACCGGACATGGTGCGCGGCGCGTTGATGCGCTTGTAGGAGTTCACCGTCGGGTTGGTGATCGCCGCCAGCGCCGAGGCATGCTTCATGATGCCGCCGAGGAAGTAGCCGCCCTGCTCGGACAGGCCCAGTTCGGCAATCTGGCCTTGGCCTTTTTCAGCGGCAAAGACGTTGACGCGGGAATCCTTGCCCGGCGCGTCCCAGACCGAGATATGCGCATGGCAGCCGTTACCGGTCAGGCCCTCGACGGGCTTGGGCATGAAGGTGGCGCGGAAGCCGTGCTTTTCAGCAACAGCCTTAGCCATGAACTTGAAGAAGCTGTGCTTGTCGGCGGTCGCCAGGGCGTCGTCGAAGTCCCAGTTCATTTCCCACTGGCCGTTGGCGTCCTCGTGGTCGTTCTGGTAGGCGCCCCAGCCCAGCTCCAGCATGTAGTCGCAGATCTCGCGGATCACGTCATAGCGGCGCATCATCGCCTGCTGGTCGTAGCAGGGTTTTTCCGCGGTGTCGTAAGGGTCCGAGATTTCCTCGCCGTTCGGGGTCAGCAGGAAGAATTCGGCTTCGATGCCGGTCTTCACATGCAGGCCCTCGGCGGCGGCCTCCTTGATCAGGCGGCGCAGCACGTTGCGCGGCGCCTGGGCCACGTCCTTGCCTTCCATCACGCAGTTGGCCGCCACCCAGGCAACCTCCGGCTTCCACGGCAGCTGGATCACCGACGACGGATCCGGCACCGCCAGCATGTCGGGGTGCGCAGGGGTGAGGTCAAGCCAAGTGGCAAAACCGGCAAAGCCGGCCCCGTCTTCCTGCATGTCCGCGATCGCCTCGGCCGGCACCAGTTTGGCGCGCTGGCCACCGAACAAGTCGGTGAAGGAGATCATGAAGTATTTGACGCCTTTTTCTTTAGCGAAAGCAGCCAGATCTGTCGTCATGGTCCTACTTCCTTTCCCTGTTGAAGGTGTTTGTCGTGGGACGCGGCGCCGCATCGGGCCGCGTCCCGGCAATGATCAGAACCCTGCTTTGCCGGGGTACCAGTCGGTACCGGCCAGCGGCACGCGCGCCATTGCGGCGGCTTCCATGGTCAGGGCGCACAGGTCCTCGGGCTCGAGGTTGTGCAGGTGGTTGTGGCCGCAGGCGCGGGCAATGGTCTGCGCCTCCAGCGTCATCACCTTGAGATAGTTGCGCAGGCGGCGGCCGGCATCAACGGGATCGACCCGTTTCATCAGCTCGGCGTCCTGGGTGGTGATCCCGGCCGGGTCCTTGCCCTCGTGCCAGTCGTCATAGGCGCCAGTGGTGGTGCCCAGTTTCTGGTACTCGGATTCCCATTTCGGGTCGTTGTCGCCCAGTGCGATCAGCGCCGCGGTGCCGATGGCAACCGCGTCAGCCCCCAGCGCCATGGCCTTGGCCACGTCGGCGCCGGTGCGGATGCCGCCGGAGACAACCAGCTGCACTTCGCGGTGCACGCCCAGATCCTGCAGCGCCTGCACGGCAGGGCGGATGCAGGCCAGCGTCGGCAGGCCGACATGCTCGATGAACACGTCCTGGGTGGCAGCGGTGCCGCCCTGCATGCCGTCCAGCACCACCACGTCGGCGCCGGCTTTCACCGCCAGGGCGGTGTCATAGTAGGGACGGGTGCCGCCGACCTTGACGTAGATCGGAACCTGCCAGTCGGTGATTTCACGCAGCTCGAGGATCTTGATTTCCAGATCATCCGGGCCGGTCCAGTCAGGGTGGCGGCAGGCGGAACGCTGGTCGATACCCTTGGGCAGGCAGCGCATATGCGCCACGCGGTCGGAAATCTTCTGGCCCAGCAGCATGCCGCCGCCGCCCGGCTTGGCGCCCTGGCCGACCACGACCTCGATCGCATCCGCCTTGCGCAGATCGTCGGGGTTCATGCCGTAGCGGGACGGCAGGTACTGGTAGACCAGCTTGGTGGAATGGCCGCGCTCTTCCGGGGTCATGCCGCCGTCACCGGTGGTGGTCGAGGTGCCGGCTGCGGACGCACCGCGGCCCAGGGCTTCCTTGGCAGGGCCCGAAAGCGCACCGAAGCTCATGCCGGCGATGGTGATCGGGATGTCCAGCTCGATCGGCTTTTTGGCAAAACGGGTGCCCAGCGTCACCTTGGTTTCGCATTTCTCGCGGTAGCCTTCGAGCGGGTAGCGGGAAACCGATGCGCCGAGGAACAGCAGGTCATCGAAATGCGGGACCCGGCGCTTGGCGCCGCCGCCGCGGATGTCGTAGATCCCGGTGGCCGCAGCCCGGCGGATTTCCGCGTTGATCGGGTTGGAGAAAGTCGCCGACTGGATCGGGACCGTGCGGGGGATTTTAGTGCTATCCATGTTTGTGATCCCTGTCCTTAGTACGCTTGCGCGTTATCGACATCGAAGTTGTAGAGCTTGCGGGCCGAACCGTAGCGCTTGAACTCTTCCGGCTTGGCGTCTGCACCGGCGCGCGCCAGCAGATCCTTGAGGATCTCGATATGCTCGGGGCGCATTTCCTTTTCGATGCAGTCGGCACCCAGGCTCTTGACCGAACCGCGCACAAAGAACCGCGCCTCGTAGCAGGAGTCGCCCAGCGCATCCCCGGCATCGCCGAGCACAACCAGGTTGCCGGCCTGCCCCATGAAGGCGCACATGTGGCCGATGTTGCCGTGCACGACAATGTCGATGCCCTTCATCGAGATGCCGCAGCGCGAGGACGCGTTGCCCTTGATCACCAGCAGCCCGCCCTGGCCGGTCGCCCCGGCGTACTGGCTGGCGTCGCCTTCGACGATCACGGTGCCGGACATCATGTTTTCCGCAACCCCGGGGCCGACCGAGCCTTCGACCCTGACGGTCGCCTGCTGGTTCATGCCGGCGCAGTAGTAGCCGGTGGAGCCCTTGACGGTGACGTCAACGGGCGAGTTCAAGCCGACGGCAATCGCATGGCTGCCCTTGGGGTTGACGATTTCCCAGGCAGTCTTGTTGGAGCTGCCGTTCAGTTCCTGCAGGGCCGAGTTCAGACCGCGCAGGCCATTTGCTTCAAGATCATATGTCTGCATCTTAGTGGTTCCAGAAGTAAACGGTTGCGGGTTCGGGCTCCCAGACCTTGGCGTCTTCGATGCCCGGCAGATTCACCAGCGCGCGGTATTCGCTGCCGAATGCCACATACTGGTCGGTTTCCGCCATCACGGCCGGCTTGCAGGCGATCGGGTCACGGACCACGCCAAAGCCGTCCTTGGTGCCAACGACAAAGTTGAAGAAACCGTCGAGATCCTCCAGCGTGCCTTCCAGGGCTTCACCCAAGGTGGCACCGTTCTGCATCTTCCAGGTCAGATAGGCGGCACCGACTTCGGTGTCGTTCTGGCTTTCGATGCGCACGCCTTCGCGCTTCAGGCGGCGGCGCAGCGCGTTGTGGTTGGACAGCGAACCGTTGTGCACCAGGCACTGGTCCAGTCCGGTCGAGAACGGGTGGGCGCCCTCGGTGGTGACGGCGGATTCAGTGGCCATACGGGTGTGGCCGATGCCGTGGCTGCCGCTCATGCCGCGCACGTTGAAGCGCTCGGCGACCTTTTCGGGCAGACCCACTTCCTTGTAGATCTCGATCGCTTCGCCGGCGCTCATGATGCGCATGCCGGGGCGCAGCTCGGCCAGGGCGTTGCGCGCGTCCTCTTCCTTGCCCGCGGGCATCTCGAGAACCGCATGGGTATCGATCACCCGGATCGATACATCGCCGCTCAGGGCTTCGGCCAGCGCGCCGTCCAGCCCTTCGAACGCCTGATCCGGCGTATCGGACTGAACCGTAAGCTTGGTCCGCCCTGCGGTATCAGCCCCATAGATGGCAATACCGGCGCTGTCCGGACCGCGGTCCGTCATGGTGATGAGCATATCGGTGAGCATATCGCCCAGCTTAGGCTCAAGTGATTTGTCTTTTAGAAAAAGACCGACAATCCCGCACATGGGTGTGCCTCCTACTTTTCATCTCGAATCAACGCTAGCACCTTGCGAGCGACCGTTCAACTCTTATGAAACTTTTTTTCCTCTGACGGAAGGAAAAGACGCGCCACATGGGCGCGTCTTCCAAAGCTCCGGCTCAGTACTTCTCAAGAAGGGCGTTTATTTTTTCCGTATCTCCCATACGCTTGGCCTTCTCCAGGTGCTGGCTTTCCCGCACAAACTGGGCCCGGTGCCAGCCAATCCAGAAGATCACCCCCAGGGCCACCATCAGGATTTCGTATCCTTGGAACGGGTAGACCGGTCCAACCTCCGCCAGGTCCACGGCCCAGCTGTCATAACCAATGGTCGACATTTCGTTCTCCTTATTCTGCGGGGACTTTGGAACTGCCCATCAAAGCTGCCTTGTCAGCCTCGATGATGGCCGCCTTGGCGTCTTCGTAGGCATGGTGCTCGGCGTAATCGAGACCTTGCAGCTCGACCTCGACCGGGATCCGCAGCACGCCTGCCGCAGCCTGGATCCGCGAGATCACATAGCCCGGCAGCCAGCCCAGGACGCCGAACATGATGACCGCGCCAAGGGTTTGGCCCACCGGATTGACGGTTGCGAACCCTTCATAAGGCGAGCTCGGCGCGCCCCACAGCAGGAAGCCCGCGATGATCAGGCCCACAACACCGGAATAGCCGTGCACGGCCACAGCACCGACAGCATCGTCGAGCTTGAAGGTGCGTTCGACCCAGTGGTGCAGCTTGTAGACAATCACCACGCCAACAGCGCCCACCAGCATCGCCTGGATCGGGTGATACAGATCATTGCCGGCAGATGCGGTGATGATGCCGGCCAGACCGCCGGAGAAGGTCCAGAACGCATCGCCCTTGGACACCAGATAAGCCGCCATCAGCCCGCCCGACATCGACATCAGGAAGTTGAAGGTGATCGCGGACAGCGAGGTCGGCGCCAGGTAGATGTTGGTGGCCGTCCAGGTTTCGCCGGTCAGCAAGCCGCCGATGCCTTCGGGCGAAATCGCCGGAATGTTGCAGGCTGCGTAGAAGCCCCAGAAACCGGAATAGATCAGGAAAATGCCGATGGTCAGCATCCAGGGGTTATGCGGCGGAATATCGCGCGGCGTGCCATCGGCGGCAAACTTGCCGATCCGCGGCCCCAGCACCATGATCACACCCAGCGCGTAGCCGCCCGCAATCGCGTGGATCACGCCGGACGCGTAGGCATCGTGGTAGCCCAGGTATTTCACCATCCAGCCTTCGGCATGCCAGCCCCAGGCCGCATCGATGATCCAGAACACCGAACCGATCATCACCGCGTGAACCCACAGGGCCGACGAACGGATCCGTTCGATCACCGCACCGGAAACGATCGACGCCGCGGTCCAGGAGAACAGCAGGAACGCTGCCCAGAAAACCCCGGTGATCCGGTCCGAAAGGTTGGGGGCCATGTTCTGCGACCACGGCAGGTTCGCGGAAGCGGCTTCATGGTTCAGCCCGCCGAAGAACGGGAAGTTCGGGAAGGACCAGTAGATCCACCAGCCGAAGAAGAAGAATGTCACCGTGACCAGCGGAATGATCATGATGTTCTTCATCAGTGTGTGCATGTGGTTACGATGGCGGCTTGCGCCGACCTCGTACATGCAAAACCCCACGTGAATGAGGAACATGAAGACAACGGTCACCCAGTAATAGAACTCGGTGAACACCGTTGTTAACGCGTTCAGATTTCCGTCCAATTTTATGCCCTCCTGTTGGCAGTTTTCCCGGGCTTTTTGCCTCTTGGGAATATTATTTTCCTTATTATTGTGTCCCGGAGGGCTGAGCTGTCAATAATCATGTGAAAATTAGTTACCTTTGGAGAAACTCCCTCCGGCCCGAGCCGGTGGCCTCCCTGCTCTTCCGCCGCCCGTAAGCCCCAGACATCGAACGGCTAAGTGCGCCCTGCCAGTCCCCGGCCGCGGACCGCAGTTTCTTTCCGGGACCGCCGCCGAATCCATGCCGCGGCAGCCAATTTGCGGCGGAATCACTCGAATCTCCGGCACGGGACCAGCCGATTCTCACTCTGAGCGGGTCATCTGCCTGCCCCCGCAACCCCAAGCAACCCGCGGAAATGACCGATTCAGGCCGACTCATGCCGCAAAGCCGTTCGGAACCGGCCTTTTAAGCAAAATCTTTTTCCTGATAGGAATAATCGTTGACAGAGGGCCCCCTCTCTTGGCTAACTGGACCAGACCAATGGAACCAAATCAAGAATTTTGGTCCGCACCAATAGGGAGATCTAGAAAATGACTGCATCCTGGCGCTTCTCAACCCTTGCTGACCGCCACCGGGCGATGGGTTCGGACCTGGAAGACTGGAGCGGCATGGGCACCGCCTGGTCCTATGACAAGGACCAGACCGAGGAATACATGGCAATCCGCACCAAGGCGGGCTTCATGGACGTGTCCGGCCTCAAGAAAGTGCACCTCGTCGGCCCGCACGCCAGCTATGTGATCGACCGGGCGACCACCCGCAATCCGGAAAAGATCAAACCCGGCCGCAGCACCTATGCCTGCATGCTGAATGACGACGGCAAGTTCATCGACGACTGCGTCATCTACCGCATGGGGCCGAACAGCTGGATGGTCGTGCACGGCTCCGGCCAGGGCCACGAGACCCTGACCATGGCGGCGCAGGGCCGCGACGTCGACATCCGCTTCGACGACAACCTGCATGACATTTCGCTGCAAGGCCCCGCCGCCGTCGATTTCCTGGAAAAGCAGGGCGTTCCCGGCATCCGCGATGTGGTCTACTTCAGCCACATCCACACCACCCTGTTCGACAAGCCGGTGACCATCTCCCGCACCGGCTACACCGGCGAGCGCGGCTATGAAATCTTCTGCCGCGGCCAGGACGCGCCGCACATCTGGGACAACCTGGTGGAAAAAGGCGCCGAGATGGGCATCATCCCGACCCGCTTCACCACGCTGGACCTGCTGCGGGCGGAAAGCTACCTGCTGTTCTTCCCCTATGACAACTCGGAGATGTACCCCTTCGAGAATGAGAAATGCGGTGATACACTGTGGGAGCTCGGCCTCGACTTCACCGTTTCTCCGGGCAAGACCGGCTTCCGCGGCGCCGAGGAGCACTACCGCCTGAAAGGCAAGGAGCGCTTCAAGATCTACGGCGTCAAACTGGACGGCACCGAACCGGCTGAAGAAGGCGCGCCGCTGCTGAAGGACGGCAAGCAGGTGGGTGTTGTCACCATCGGCATGTACTCGCCCCTGAACGAGCACAACGTCGGCATTGCCCGCATGCCGGTCGACTGCGCCGAACCCGGCGTCCAGCTGACCGTCAAGAACTCCACTGGCGAGATCCCCTGCGTTGCAGCGGAAATGCCGTTCCATGATCCGGACAAGAAACGCCGGACCGCAAAAGGCTGAGCCGAATCCCGGGCGTCCCCACTCCGGGGGCGCCCGCTTCCGTTCACCCGGACTGCAGGAAAAGCGACCCACATGTCTAAGACCGAATTCCCCCCTTCGATCAAAAGCCGCCCCGTCTACGGCGAGCTTGAAGCCCGCCCCGGCGGCGGCCACCTGATGATTGCCGACGCCGAGGGCGCCGAGGCGATTCTTGACCTCGCGAAAACCGTGGACAAGGACTTCTGGGCCAAGGCCCACATCATCTACATCCCCAAGAAGACCGGCACCAAATACAGCAGCCAGCTGGAAGCGCTGGGTGCCGGCCAGTATTACTGCGGCCCGTCCTACGAGGCCGCGCAAAGCCGCATCCGCCGCGCCCTGCAGGACTGCCACATGGGCACCCAGGTCTATCTGACCGGCACCGAGAGCCTGATGGGCCAGGCCATGTACGAGGCCACTTCGGCCGGCATCCCGCATACCGCGATCCAGACCGAACACCGCGGCTCGACCGCGCGGCGCATGCAATGCGTGCACTGCAAGGGCATCACCGAGGACGTCACCACCGATCCCTTCGAATGCAGCCACTGCGGCCTGAGCCTGTTTGTGCGCGACCACTATTCGCGCCGCATTGCCGCCTTCCAGGGCGTGCGGGTGGATGCCGAAGATCCGGGCAATATCCCCGAGAAAGTGGAGCTGTTCAAATGAGTGCTGGCACCGCAAAACTGAATGTCACCGTGGCCGAGGTCAAACCGATCAACGATCTGGTCACCCGTTTCAAATTCGTCCGCACCGGCGGCGGCGGCCTGCCCACCTTCTCGGGCGGCGCCCACACCGTGGTCGAGATGCAGGACGGCGATATCACCCGGCTCAATGCCTACTCATTGATGTCCAACCCCGCCGACCGCGGCGCCTACACGATTTCGGTGCGCCGCGACGATCAGGGCCGCGGCGGCTCCAAGTTCATGCACAGCAAGGTGAAAGAGGGCATGGAGATGGTAATCTCCAACCCGGTGAACCTGTTCTCGCTGGATCTGCGCGCCAAGAAGCATCTGATGCTGGCCGGCGGCATCGGCATCACCCCCTTCATGGCGCAGATGCACCAGCTTGCCATGATGGGCGGCCGGTTCGAGCTGCACTATTCGGTCCGCACGGCATCGCTGGGCACCTACGCCAAGGAACTGACCGAACGCTACCCGGGCAAGGTGCATGTCTACCATGACGACCAGAAGGAGGCGATCGACCTGCCCGCCCTTCTCGCCAACCAGCCGCTGGGGACTCATGTCTACGTCTGCGGCCCCAAGGGCATGATCAACTGGGTGCATGGCACCGCATCGGAAATGGGCTGGCCGCGCGAGGCGGTGCATTCCGAGGAATTCCTGGCCCCGGCTTCCGGCAAGCCGTTCGAGGTGAAATGCGCGGTCTCCAACAAGGTGGTCCAGGTGGGCGAGCACCAGTCGCTGCTGGAAGCGCTGGAAGCGGCCGGCATCGACGCCCCCTATCTCTGCCGCGGCGGCGCCTGCGGCCAGTGCGAGACCAATGTGATCGGCTATGACGGCAAGTTCCTGCACCACGATCACTGGCTGACAGACGAGCAGAAGGCCGGCGGCAAGCATATCATGCCTTGCGTGTCGCGTTTTGAGGGCAAGACTCTGGTCCTGGACCGCTGAGGGAGAGAGAAATGACGATCCAATTCAACGACGAAACCTTCCGCGGGGACTTCACTTTCCGCAACTCGGAATGGGCGATCAAGCGCTTCCCCTTCCCGTTCCACGAAGACAGCTACATGTATTCGGTGAACATGGAGCCGCACACCTCCTACCGGCCCGGCTCGGTGTTCGAGCGCACCTTCGACGTCGACGAGCATTATGTCTCGGAGATGAAGGACCGTGCCCAGGTGCTGGCGGACGATCCGCTGCGCTGCCAGTCGCTGCCGCATATGACGCTGGCAGGCTGGGACCTGGTCGAGCTGATCATGGAAGCCAAGGCGCGCGAATACCCCGACCTGTTCGAGCTGCACAAGAACGGCAACCGCTGGCGCTGGGTGAACAAGCCCCTGGGCATCGACGACACCTTCACCTTCCTCGATGAGAGCACCCTGCCCTACGGCCCGATGGAATACATCACCCGCCAGACCCAGGGCGACTTTGCGATGCTGGACCAGCGCGACGACAACCTGTGGATGGATGCCGGCATGGTCACCACCCAGGCCGACTGGAGCCTGGATTTCGACATCGGCATGAACTTCTTCGAATGGCATGCCCCGGTGCCGAAGGCGCATGAGATGGGAATCTTCGTGCGCGCCCTGAAGTTCCTCCTGAACATCCAGCAGGGCCAGCCCGCGCGGCGCCTGAACTGGACCATGACCGTGAACCCGCTGCTCGACACCAGCCCCGAGAACTACCACAAGTGGGGCGAGATGAAGCAGGACCTCACGATGGAGAACCTGGGCAGCAAGCAGCACCTGCGGGTCGAACTGCAGACCTTCTTCCGGCTGCCGCGCTCCAACGCGCTGGTATTCCCGATCCGCTGCTACCTGATCAGCTTCAACGATCTGGTGACGGTGCCGAAATGGGGCCGCCGCCTGCACCGGGTGATCCGCGATCTGCCCGAGGAGCTGGCGACCTACAAGGGCTTCATCGACAACCGGCCGATGATGGTCGAATGGCTCTCGCAATATGACGACGGCAGCCCGACTTCCGACGGCATCTGGGCCGACGACGACTGATCCCGAGCGGACTTGGCGGGCCGTCCCTACCCCCTGTCACTTATGGCCCGCCTCACTGACTGCCGCCGCCTCTGGCCCGGCAGTTTTTTTTCGCGGCCGGCAGGCCTCCCGCCCCTGCATCAGACCGCAGGCTCCGCCTGCCCCCAGCGCAGCGTTGGGCCGGGCAGCGCGCTTCGCGCGCTGCCCCGGCCGCAAACGGAATGCCCGCTGCATGACGCCGCCGCGCCGCGCATCGCGCGGCGCCACGCCCAACTGTGCAGGAATATCTTCAGATGTTCCGGAGCGGGCGGGAGCCCCGCCCCGCCGCGGATCAGCTCGACTGCGGGTAGGAAATGATCGACAGGTAGCGCGCGGGCAGCTTGATCAGCTCTTCCGGCCCGTGCGGCGCATCGGCATCAAAAAACAGCGTGTCCCCCGGCTGCAGCGGGAACACCTTGTCACCGTGGCGGTAGTCCACCTCGCCCTCCAGCATATAGAGCATCTCGATGCCGTCATGCTGGAAGGTCGGGAAGATATCCGACTCCTCGGTCAGGGTGATCATATAGGGCTCCACCATCACCCCCGAGGCGTTGGCGCCGAGATGCCCCAGCAGCTGGTACTGATGGCCTGCCCTGGTGCCAGCCCGCTCGGTCTCAACCCCTTTGCCTGAAGGCGTATGCACAGCCTCGCGGGTTTCCTCGAAGCGGCGGAAAAACGATGTGATCGGCACGCTCAGCGCATTGGCCAGGAGCTGCAGCGTGGTCAGCGACGGCGAGGTGTTGCCGTTTTCGATCTTCGACAGCATGCCAATCGACAAACCGGTCAGATTGGCCAGATCCGCCACTGTGATGCCCTGCTGGCGCCGGAACGACCGCACTTCGCGGCCGATGGCCACTTCCAGGACTTTTTCCGAGCCTTCGCGGACACGGTGCGGATCTTGAGACAAGTTATGTGCCACTGCGTCGGTATCGTCTTTGGGTTTAGCCACTGTGTTATCTTCCTTATTGACGTCCTCTGGCAAGCGCGCAGCGGCGCGATACGCAAAATCTTTTCAGGGCACAAGAAACCCTGATAAAATTATTTTACTGCCATTACCAGTTTTTCCCAAGCCCTCACCGTCAGAGGAAACAAATTAGTTGCCCCGCTGCCCCGGTCGCAAAGCCGGAGACACGGAAACCCGGGCCGCCGGACCCGGGTTTCTGCAGACAGGCGCGCTTGGCCCGGGGCATGTCACTTGTCGAGCAGCAGCAGGCAGGCCCCCAGAACCTTGCGGGTGCCGTCAAACACCGTGGGTTTCTCTCCGCGCCAGCGGCTGGCGTGCCGGTGCAATGCCGCCCGGCCCGAGGTCAGGCTGCGCAGCGTTTCGCCGGTTTCCGCTGCAATCCGCCCCACCCGGGTTTTCAGGTTGGCATGGTAGGTATCCCGGTGCAGCGCCTCCATCCGCAGGTGAAACAGCGAGGACCGGCTGCGCGGCGCGATATGCATGCGCGCAACCTGCCCCTCCGCCGCCGCCCAGACCCGCAGGGCGCGGGCCTGAAGCTGTTCCGCCGCTGCCGGAGCGCCTGCCCGGAATTGCAGCACAGCCAGATTGGCGGGCGCCGCAGCCCGGCGCAGGTCAGCCGCCGGAAACACCACCCGCGCCAGCACATCCGCCAGTTGGAACAGCCGCACCGCCTGGTGCGGCCGGCCCGCGCCTTCCTCCGCCAGCGCCCGTTCCATCAGCCGCTCCCAGGCCAGGTCTGCACGGGACCATCCAGCCTCGCGCGCGGCCCGCATCTCTGCGTCGGCCTTAAAGCCCCAAATACGCGGCGCGGACGTGTTCATTGCCGTGAAGCTCATCTGCAGGGCCCTCCATTGCTGCATTTCCGGTTTCCAGGACATAGGCGTAATCGGCCAGTTCCAGCGCCAGTTCGGCGTTCTGCTCGACCAGCACCACCGACAACCCGTTGCCATTGATCTCCTCGACGATCCGGGCAATCTCCTCGACAATCACCGGCGCCAGCCCCATCGAGGGCTCATCCATCAAAAGCAGCCGCGGCTTGGACATCAGCGCCCGGCCGATCGCCAGCATCTGCTGCTCGCCGCCCGACATGGTCCTGGCCATCTGGGTACGGCGTTCGCGCAGACGCGGGAACCGTTTGAAAACATCCTCCAGATCCTCCTCAACCGCATCCTTGTCCTTGCGCAGGAACGCCCCGGTGCGCAGGTTCTCCTCCACCGTCATGTCCGGGAAGATCCGCCGACCTTCCGGCACATGGGCGATACCGTTGGCCACCACCTTATGCGCAGGCAGATGATCGATCCGCCTGCCCTCGAACGTGATCTTGCCCGCGGTGATCGGCAGCATTCCCGACATTGCCCGCAGGGTGGTGGTCTTGCCGGCCCCGTTGCCGCCGATGATGGTGACGATCTTGCCCTCCGGCACCGCAACCGAGATGTTCCGGATCGCGTTGATCTTGCCATAGTTGACGGCGACGCTCTTCATCTCAAGCAACATGGCGCGCGCCTCCCAAATAGGCTTCGATCACCGCCGGGTGGTTGCGGATCTCCTGCGGGCCGCCTTCGGCCAGGAACTTGCCAAAGCTCATGCAGGTGATGTTGTCGCACAGCCCCATGATCGCCTGCATGTCGTGCTCGACGATCAGGATGGTGATCCCGTCACTCTTCAAGCGCTCCATCAGGTCCATCATCTGCCGGGTCTCCTCCGGGTTCATCCCGGTGAACGGCTCATCCAGCAGGATCACATCCGGGTGGCTGGCATAGGCCACCGCCATGCCCAGCGCCCGCTGGTGGCCGTGGCTCAGATCGCCGGCCCGTTCGTGCATCACATGATCCAGGCCGAAGAACTCCAGCGCCTCCCTGGCCCGCGCCCCGGCGCCGCTGCGGTCCTCCTTGTCCCAGCCGATGATGGCGGCAAAGATGTTGGGGCGGAACGGCATATGGGTGCCGACCAGCGCATTCTCCAGCACCGTCAGCTCGGCAAAAAGGGTCGAATGCTGGAACGTCCGCACCACCCCGCGCCGGGCCACCTCATGCATCTGCAGGCCGGAGATGTCCTCGCCGCGCAGCAGCACCTGGCCCGCGGTGGGCCTGTAAAAGCCCGAGATCATGTTGAAGGTCGTGGTCTTGCCCGCCCCGTTGGGGCCGATCAGCCCGTGAATGGTGCCGTGCGCCACCTTGAACGACAGATTGTCCACCGCCGTCAGGCCGCCGAACCGCATGGTCAGATCTTTGACTTCGAGAAAATCGGTCATTCTGCCGGCCTCCGTTCGGGCGCGCCGCCCGCGGCGCGTCTCTGAGTGAATTTCTGCACGATGCTTTCCAGACCATTGGGCAGGAACAGGATCGACAGGATCATGATGGCGCCATAGATCAGCGGCCGCATCTGCTCGAGTCCAAGCTCGCGCAGCACAATCTCGTTGATGACGGTCAGCACCACACAGCCCAGGATCGGGCCATAGAAAGTGGCGGTGCCGCCAACAATCGCCCAGGTCAGCACATAAACCATCAGGTCGATGTCAAAGGCGTTGGGATTGATGGTGCCCACATAATGCGCCAGCAGCGCCCCCGAGATGCCGGCAAAGCCCGAGGCAATGGCAAAGGCCAGCGTCCGGTAGGCCCGCACATTCACACCTGAGGCCTGCGCCAGCTTGTCCTGCCAATGCACCGCATGGAAGGTCAGGCCGACCGGCGATTTCTCGATCCGCCACAGGATCCACAGGCAGACCGCCACGACAGCACCCGCGAAATAGTAGTATGAGGCCGGCTCGAAGAAATCGAACTGGTAGAAGCCGGCCGAGAAATCCGGCATCGGATCGATCCCCTTGATCCCCTTGGCGCCGCCGAACGGATCCCGGAACCGCTTCCACAGCAGACGGATGATTTCACCCGCGGCAAAGGAGCCGATCAGGAAATAGAACCCCTTCATCCGGAACAGCGGGAACGACAGCAGCACCGCGATCAGCGCCGCAATCACCCCGCCCAGCAGCATCGAGACGGGTACGTAAACCCCCAGCTTCTTGGTCAGCAGGGCAGAGGAATAGGCCCCGACCCCCATGATCACCACATGCCCCAATGACCATTCGCCGGTCAGGGTCAGCAACCGGTAGCTGGCGACCAGCAGCACGTTGATGGTCAGGAACACCAGGATTTCCTGCT
Source organism: Leisingera thetidis (assembly GCF_025857195.1). NCBI lineage: Bacteria > Pseudomonadati > Pseudomonadota > Alphaproteobacteria > Rhodobacterales > Roseobacteraceae > Leisingera > Leisingera thetidis. The sequence continues at coordinate 3,874,258 of NZ_CP109787.1, forward strand.
GCGAGAAGCTGAGGCCATGCGGCAGGGCGATCAGCGCGGCCAGCGCCGCGGTCCAAATCAGGAACTTAGGCACGGTCCGCACTCCCGAACAGGCCGGTCGGCTTCACGATCAGCACAACCAGCATCAGCGACAGCCCAACGATGTCGGCCAGCACCCCGTCATAGAAGGTGGTGACAAACGTATGCACCAGCGCATAGGCGATGGACGCGACGATGGCCCCCTCCAGCGAGCCGACCCCGCCGACGATGATGACGATAAAGGCGGTGACGATCACCGAATGGCCCATATGCGGATTGACCGAGACCAGCGGCGCGGTCAGCGCTCCGGCGATCCCCGCCAGCCCCGCGCCGATGAACATGGCGATCTTGGCGGTCTGGACGATCGAAATCCCCTGCAGCGCCGCCGCTTCCGGATCCTGCGCCGAGGCCCGCAGCGCCCAGCCGAACCTGGTCCGCTTCAGGAAATACCAGAGCGCCGACAGCAGCACCACGGCAGCCACGATCACATAAAGCCGCGCCACCGGCAGCCGCACTTTGTCAGTGAAGGCAATCACCTCCTGTGTCACCGGCGGGATATGCTCCATCCGCACGCCGAACCCCATCACCGCCAGCGCCTGCAGGATCATCAGAAAGCCGATCGAGGCCACCAGCCCGCCCAGGGGGTTGGTCTTCAATGGCCGGAACAGCGCCTTCTCCATCAACAGGCCCAGGCAGCCCACGAACAGCAGGCCGATGGCCACCGCGGCAAAGAACGGCACATTCAGATCGGCATAAAGCGCCACCACTGCATAGGCGCCCGCCATGAACAGTTCGCCATGGGCAAAGTTGATCACCCCCATGACGCCAAAAATCAGCACAAGTCCCACAGCAACAAGGGAAATATAGCTCGCAGCATACACGGCGTTGAGGCCGGTCTGCGCCAGAAGGTCCAGCATCGGATTGTCTCTTTGATCAGTCGGTCTGCGGTGCGGGGAGAGGGCCCGCACCGCGGGGTTGCCTGCCTGCAAGGATCAGCTGCGCTGATCCCACATCTGGTCGTAGGCCTGCATGTGCTTCACCAGCAGGTCACCGTGTTTGGCATACCAGTCAGGGATCGAGCGGAAGTCCTTGATGCGGGCCTTGCCCTGTTCGATCGCCACCACCGGCCAGTCGCCGACCAGCGCGTTGTCGATGCCGAACAGCTCGGTGCCCCACCAATCGGCATCGCCGAATGCATGCTTGCCCTTGCCGTCTTTCATCGCAGCCGCCACCGCGTCCGGGCTGGCCGACCCGGCCTTCTCCGCCGCCGCCTTCCACAGGTCCATGATCGAGGCATATTCCCAGCTCACCGCGCCCCACTGGCCCGGGTGCCGCCTGTTGTACTCGGCATAGAACCCGTTCGGATCGGTGAAGTTGATGTTGCTGCCATTCAGCGCCGGATCATCGAAATCCGGGAACTGGAAGACAAAGCCTTCCATGAACTCTTCCGACGTTTTGGCAATCATCTGATCATAAAAATCCGCGGTGCAGGAGATGATCTGCCCCTTGAAACCCTGCTGGAACAGCTGCTCGGCAATCGGGTGCACATAGTCGCTGTAGCAGGTGTCGAGGCAGACGATATCCGGATCCTTGCTGATCAGCCGGGTCACAACCGGCGCAAAATCGGTGGTTGCCGGATCGAACAGCAGCGGCGCGTCCAGCATCTCGATGCCCGCCGCCTCGAACGCTGCCAGATAAGTCGCAACCGAGGGCAGCCCCAGCGCATCATCCTGCGCGCACATCACCGCGGTCTTCAGCTCGGGCTTGTTCTCGGCCAGCCATTCCACCCCGGTCACATTGTAGATCGGATGCACTTCGGCCGGCGCAATCAGCGTGCTGGTGTCGGGCGACAGGTCCGACGGCAGCAGCGTCGAAAACAGCATCCCGGTCTTGTCCGCGACCGGCTGCACGCCGGGCCAGGTGTCGCCGCCCAGCATCATGATGAAGCTGACGCCATCCTCGCGGATCAGCTTGGTGGCGCCGGTGCGCGCCTTGGCCGGGTCGTATTCATTGTCATAGGACACGAACTCGATTTCATGGCTGCCGTCGCCCAGCTTGATGCCGCCGGCGGCATTCACCCGTTCCGCCCAGATCTGGCAGCCGTCCAGCCCGGGCTTGCCCCAGGCTGCCACCGCGCCGGTCAGCGGCGCCAGAAAGCCAATCCTGATGGTACTGCCCGCCGCCCGCGACGCGCCCGGCAGCCCGGCACTCAGCGCGGTGACCGCTGTCGACTTGAGGAACGTCCTGCGGGTCAGCCCCGATTTCACGATCTTGGAAATCATTTTTCTCTCCCATGTTGGACCCGCCCGTTTTTTCCGGCGGTGTGTTCTGCGGGACGGATCCTCCCTCGCGGGGATCTTGATGCCAGCCCAACACCGTTGAACCAATTGGCCCAAATTGGACCCATCCTGGACCAAGGCTAGCAGCAGGATGGTTCACCTCCAAGAAATTTTCTTTCACTTTGCGGGCCGAAAAGGCACCAAAATTGAACCACGGGCACGGATTTGCGGCAGTATGCGTCCCAAAAACGGCATAAAAACATGCCCTTGCGGCTCATCTTAAAAACGCAGGGAAGAAACCAATTTAAGAACCAATTTCGTCAGATTTCTTGCCGTCCGGCGCAGGAACCGCTAGGCTGAAAGCCAAACACAGCTGTGTCAAACGGTTGCGCTCCGGCCGCCTAAACCGGTATTTGCACCCTTGTCACAGCAATCAGGAGCAGGGGATTCTCCCGCTCGGCCGGCCCGGAAAAACAGATCATGAGCTCAGCGGAAGAGACCACCTCGCAAATCCTGACCACCCATTCGGTGGGCGCTACCGTGCAGGTGGTGATCGACACGCTGTTTGCCCGCATCAAGGCCGGCACCTACCCGGTCGACACCCGCCTGCCATCGGAACGCACGCTGGCCTCGGAACTGGGCGTTGCCCGCAATACCGTGCGCGAGGCGCTGGATGTTCTGGCCAGCCAGAACGTGATCCACCGCCGCCCGGGCTCCGGCAGCTTTGTCAAATTCCGCTCCGATCCCAAGCCCGAGACCTCCTATTCCTCCCTCGCCAGGGAGGTGTCGCCGCTCGACCACCTGGTGGTGCGCGGCATTCTGGAACCGGAACTGGTCCGCCTGGCGGTGATCAACATGACACCGCGGCAGATCGATGAATTGGACCAGATCCTTTCCCGGGTGGAAGCCGTGCGCACCGATCCGGGCGAATTCATCGAGGCCGAGGAGGATCTCTATCGCAAGATCGCCGAGGGCTCCGGCAACCCGCTGCTGCACTCCTGCTACGAGCTGACGATCGAGGCCTGCCGCCTGTCCTACCGGACCGCGCTGCGCCGCCGCCACCTGACGCCGCAGCGGATGCAGGAATACCAGAAACGCTATAACACGCTGTTCAACGCCATCGCCTCGCGCGATGTGGAATCCGCGGTTGAATTCATCAAGCTGCACCTGATCGACGAGCAGAAACTGCTGCTTCAGGAGATTTGAGCCCGCTCAGCCATTCCCCCCTGCGCCGCGCGCGGCTGGTCTGCCGCCGCAGCCCTTGCCATTTGAACGTAACGGTCTTTGCTCCGGCCGGCCGCATCCCGATACCCCTGGAACCGGCGGCACCTACGGCGCCGCCGCTGCACGCTGGCGAAAGGCCTGCCGAACCAGCGGTGCGGGGACTATGAGACCGCGTCCGAGCTCCGCACCGCGCGCGAACTCACTTCGCTGCCCGGCGCTCCGCTCTCCAGGCGCTGGTGCCAGAGCTGGCCCAGCGCCGACATTTCCGCCTTCAGAAGGCTCGAATGCTGCGCCAGCCAGCCGGGGATCGACTTGAACGCGGCAATCCGCGCCTTGCCCTCCTGGATGGTCACCACCGGCCAGTCGCCGACCAAGGCATTGGAAATCCCGAAGATATCCTCGCCCCACCATTCCGCATGGCCAAAGGCATGGGTCACATGGCCCAGCTGCTTCATCGCCGCCAGCACCGACAGCGGCGCCACCGAGCCCGCCTTTTCCACCGCGCTGTGCCAGATGTCGAGGATCGCCACATATTCCCAGCTCACCGCCGACCAGCTGCCGGGGAAACGGCGGTTGTACTCCTCGAAAAACACATGCGGCCGGTTGAAGAAAAACGCCTTCTCCCGCAGCATCGGATCGTCGAAATCCGGAAACTGGAACACCACCCCTTCCATGAACTCCGGCGAGGTCCGCTCGATCAGCTGGTCATAGCCATCCATGGTGCAGCTGATGATCTGGCCCTTGAAACCCTTGGCGTAGGCATATTCCGTCATCGCATGCACCATCGGCGCATAGGACGAGCACCAGCACAGGATATCGGCGCCGCTCTCCAGCATCGGGTCCACCACCGGCCCCGGATCGCTGGACCCCGGATCATACTGCACTTCCCGCAGGATCGTCTTGTCCGCGGCCTTGAACGCCGCCCGGTAAACCGCCTGCGCGGGCAGCCCCAGCAGGTCGGCCTGGCTGCACAGGGCCACGGTCTGCAGTTCCGGCCGGGTCTCCGCCAGCCAGGCCACCCCGGTCACGTTCTGGATCGGATGCGCCTCGCTCGGCGCAATCAGATACGGCGTGTCCGGCGACAGGTCGGTCGGCAGCAGCGTCGAGGTCAGCACCTTGCTGCGCATCAGGAAATCCCGCACCGGCGCAAAGGTGTCGCCGCCCAGCATCAGCATCAGCTTGACCTTGTTTTTCTCGACCAGCTCCACCGCACCCTCCAGCGACCGTTCCGGGTCGTAGCCACAGTCATAGGAGTGGATGCGGATCGGGTAGCGGCGGCCGCCGATCAGCAGCCCGCCGGCCTTGTTCAGCCCGTCCTCCCAGATCCGGCAGCCGTTCAATCCGGGCAGCCCCCAGCTCTCCACCCGGCCCGAAAGCGGACCGAGAAAGCCGATGTTCACTGATTCTGTCATCCCGACCGACAGCCGGGGCAGCGCCGCGCGGGCGGCCAGCTGATGCGCAAAACTCGTCGTCTTCATTCTTTGAATCCTAACAATAATTTTCTGCCTCGCCAGTCCAATCCGAGAAAAATCATATTCCTTGCGTGAAAATATGTTGACTCGGCGGTGCAATTTTGGACCTAATTGGACCAGACCAAAAGAACCAAACCATAATATTGGTCCATACCAATAGGAGAGCCACATGACCAAGAAACGTATTGCCATCATCGGCGCCGGCCCCTCCGGCCTGGCCCAGCTTCGCGCATTCCAGTCCGCCGCCAACAACGGCGAAGAGATTCCGGACATTGTCTGCTTTGAAAAGCAGGACAACTGGGGCGGCCTGTGGAACTACACCTGGCGCACCGGCCTGGATGAAAACGGCGAGCCGGTGCACTGCTCGATGTACCGCTACCTGTGGTCCAACGGCCCCAAGGAGGGCCTGGAATTCGCCGACTATTCCTTCGAGGAGCATTTCGGCAAGCAGATCGCCTCTTACCCGCCGCGCGCGGTGCTGTTCGATTACATCGAGGGCCGGGTGAAAAAGGCCGATGTGCGCAAGTGGATCCGTTTCAACTCGCCGATCCGCTGGGTCGAATACAACGAGGACAAGGGCAACTTCACCGTCACCGTGCACGACCACGAGAAGGACAGCACCTACAAGGAAGACTTCGACCACGTGATCTGCGCCTCGGGCCACTTCTCCACCCCGAATGTGCCGTTCTACCCCGGTTTCGACACCTTCAACGGCCGCGTGCTGCATGCGCATGACTTCCGCGACGCCCGCGAATTCAAGGGCAAGGACATCCTGATCCTCGGCGCCTCCTATTCGGCAGAGGACATCGGCTCGCAGTGCTGGAAATACGGCTGCAATTCCATCACTTCCTCCTACCGCTCGGCCCCGATGGGCTTCAAATGGCCGGACAACTGGGAAGAAAAGCCCGGGCTGGAATCGGTCAGCGGCAACACAGCCACCTTCGTCGACGGCTCCCAGAAGGATTTCGACGCCATCATCCTGTGCACCGGCTACAAGCACTTCTTCAGCTTCCTGCCGGATGATCTGCGCCTGAAGACCTCCAACCGCCTGGCAACCGCCGATCTCTACAAGGGCGTGGTCTTTGCCCATAACCCCAAGATGTTCTACCTCGGCATGCAGGACCAGTGGTTCACCTTCAACATGTTCGACGCCCAGGCCTGGTGGGTCCGCGACGCGATCATGGGCAAGATCGAGATCCCCTCGGACAAGGCAACCATGCTGGCCGATGTCCAGGAGCGCGTCGAGCGCGAGGAAGCCTCGGACGACGTCAAATACGCGATCAAGTACCAGGGCGACTACGTGCTGGAGCTGATCGAGGAAACCGACTACCCGACCTTCGACGTGGCGGGCGCCTGCCAGGCGTTCTACGAGTGGAAAGGCCACAAGGCCGAAGACATCATGGCCTTCCGCAACCACTCCTACAAATCGGTCATCACCGGCACCATGGCGCCCCTGCACCACACCCCGTGGAAGGACGCCCTGGACGACTCGCTGGAAGCATATCTGCAAAACTAGGCAGATACGCCTGCGCCGTTTTCCCTTCCTGTACGGCGCAGGCACCCCTTCGCTGCTGTGCGAATCCCTCTTCGCAAGCTAATATCCACCCTATGCAGCGCGATAGCACCATGACACTCGGCTTTCTGATTTTTCCCGGCTTCCCAATGGCCTGCCTGACGTCGGCCATCGAACCCCTGCGGGCGGCAAATGAAATTGCCGGCACCGAGACGTTTCACTGGAAACTGGTTTCCGAGACCGGTGCCAGCGTCAACGCCTCCGCCAATGTGGCGTTTCAGCCCGACTGCTCTTTGGACCAGGCCGACGACGTCGACACGCTCTTTCTGCTGTCCAGCCCGCAGGGCAAATTCGAAGACCCCAAGAGCTCCAACGGCAAGCTGCGCCACCTGGCCCGCCACGGCAGCACCATGGGCGCGGTCTCGGGCGGGGTGTTTCCGCTGGCGCGCTCCGGTCTGCTGGACGGGCACAGCTGTTCGGTGCACTGGTGCTACAAGGCCGCTTTCACCGCCGAATTCCCGTCGCTCGCCACCGTTGACGATGTGATCGTGCTGGACCGCCGCCGCTATACCGCCAGCGGTGCCGCGGCAATGTTCGACCTGTCCCTGAAGCTGATCGAACAGGCCATGGGCGACGCGGTGATGACCGAGGTCGCCTGCTGGTTCCAGCACCCGATGGTCCGGGCCGAAGGCGTGCGCCAGAAAATCCCCGCGTTCAAGACCGACAGCACCGCCGACAGCCTGCCGCCGCCGGTGGCCAAGGCCGTGGAACTGTTTGCCGACAACCTCGAACATCCGGTCTCGATCCGCGACGCCGCCAGCGAAATCGGCGTCTCGCCGCGCCAGCTTGAACGCAGCTTCAAATCCGCCACTGGCCAAAGCCCGGCGATCTATTACCGCACCCTGCGGATGAACGCGGCGCGGCAGCTGGTGATGTATTCCCGCGACTCGATCACCTCGATCGCCAACGCGGTGGGCTATGCGACCTCCTCCACCCTGTCGCAGCACTACCGCGAAAGCTTCGGCGTCACCCCGCAGGAGGAACGCCGCAAGGTGAACCTGTTCCGGGTGCAGGACAACCGGCCTATCCCCTCGGCCTGACACCTGCCCCGGAAGGCCGCAGGTGTCAGCCGCCCGTGATCCGTTTCCGGCGCTCTTTGATCTCCGCATCCGCCTGCACCGTGCCGTCGTGGAATGAGCCGAACACCTTGTCCCACGGCACCTCGAGCGAGCCGTAATTGCACTCGAAATACCGGTGATGCATCTGATGGTGAAAGGTGCCCAGATTCAGCCGGTTCCGGTCCTTCATCAGCAGCCCCTCGAACCCGGTGTGGGTGGTCGCCGCGGTCAGCGCATTGAACTGCAGGTGGTACAGGATATGCACCGGGTGCGCCGCCACCAGCCAGTGGATCAGCACCGACCCCAGAAAAATCGCATGCTCCACCGGGTGCATCGACATGCCCGACCAGGGGCCCACATTGATATTGCGGTGATGCACCGAATGCACATGCCTGTAGAAGAACGGCAGATGCAGCAGCCGGTGGATCCAATAGAAATAGAAGCTCTCCCAGATCGGGATCAGCCAGAACAGCGCAATGAACCAGACCGGATGCGCCGCCCAGGTGATCATTGGGGCATAGCCGTTGGCCATGGCCCAGAACATCAGCACCTCATAAGCGGTCCAGAATAACACGCCGCTGGTCATCGTCCAGAACATGTTATCGCGGACCTGCCCGCCCAGGGTGAACTGGCGGCCGCTCTTCATCAGCGGCCGCGGGTCGTACTTCAGACGCTTCCCCTGCGCGGTGAAACTGTAGAAATACACATGAAGCAGCCCGGCCACCCCGCCCATCAGCACCAGGTTGCGCAGGTACACCGGCAGGATCCAGTCCAGCCCCAAGTGCCGGCTCTGCTCCAGCGGCGGCTGAAACCAGCAGAATGAGATCAACGCAATCCCGGCGATGATCAGTTTCTCCGAGATCAGAAACCAGCCGCTTAGCCACCACTTCAGCGCTGCAACCGGGCGCGGCGGCCACTGAAACAGCGGCGACGTCTGCAGCGGCAGCGGCGGCAAGTGGTGCCAGCCTTTCAGCTCTTGTTCGCTCATCAATCCATCCTCCTGCGGGGTCCGGACAGCCTGACGCGGTTTTTCATCTTTATAAAACAGAACTTTTCGCTAACCTTCCCCGGAATTTCAGAGGATAGGCATGCCCGTCACACTCAAAGCGATGCGGTACTTCACCACCGCCCTGCGCCACGGCAACATCAGCCGCGCCGCAGAGGAACTGCATGTCGCCGCCTCGGCGGTGTCAGCGGCCATCGATCAGGTCGAAGCCCGGTTCCAGCTGCAGCTCGCCACCCGCCACCGCGCCCGCGGCATCGCGCCGACCCGCGCGGGGCAGGAAATGGCACGCAAGTTCACCCGCCTGCTGGAGGAATATGACACCGTCCTTGCAGAAGGCGCCGAGCTGAAGCACGAATTCAGCGGCAGTTTCCGGCTGGGGTATTATGCGCCGGTGGCGCCGGGCTTCCTGCCGCAGATCCTGGCTCCGTTTCTGGCCTCCGGCCAGCAGGTCAGCCTGAATCTCGAGGAATGCCATAACGACGCCGCCCAGGCCGGCCTGCAGGACGGGCGCTTTGACGCGATCCTGTTTGTCCCCGACGGCACTTGCCCGCAGATCGAATACGAAGTGCTGCTCAAAGCCCCGGCCTATGCCTTGCTCCATCCCGGCCACCCGCTGGCTGCGCGCACGGACCTCAGTCTCGCCGATCTGGCCGACGAGCCGCTGATCGCGCTGAACAGGCCCATGGTCAGCGATTACCAGCAGCGTCTTTTCGAAACCCTGGGCCGCCGCCCGGGCACCGTTGTGCAAGCCAATACAACCGAAATGGTGCGCGGCATGGTGGCCGCCGGCCACGGCTGCGCGGTGCTGAACATGCGCCCCGCCACCGACCTCAGCTATGGCGGGCAGCGGTTGACTGCCCGGCCCTTGCGCGACGCCGGCGCGCCGTTGCAGCTGGCGGCCGGCTACCACCGCGAAAACCCGCGCCGTATCGTCAGCGCGTTTGTGCAGGGCTGCAAAGCCTGGGCCGCCAGCCCGGCAGCCGCGGATTTTGTCGTGCTGCCGCCAAACGAAACAGGCGCCCCCTGAGCGGGAGCGCCTGCGCATTTTTCCGGGGGGTCTGGTCAGATCACCGATTTCGCCGCCGACACCAGCGCGTGATGCAGCGAGCCCGCCGAGGAACGCGGCCCGATAACCGCGTATTTCTGCCCCGGCTCCTGGCACAGCAGGAAGACGCCCAGATGCTCCATCGAGGTCCGGGTGGCGTCGCCCGCCTTGCCTGCCCGGATGTTGGCGTTGCACAGCCGCTCCAGCACGTCAAAGCAGCGCGGCCCCTCGATGTCGAAACGGCACCAGCCGTCGGTCTGCTCGACAACCGATCCGGCGTCGCCGACCGCCTGTTTCAGATCGCCCGCCATCAGCTCATGGCTGTCATGCGGCGCAGAGACCATCCACAGGTCCGGCCCCATCCACCAGGCGGCATAGGCACCGGTTTCGCTCCAGCTGGCCGGGGCCGGCAGGGCGCCGCCGAGATAGGCTTGCGCCGCCGATTGCAGTGCATCGCCCTGCCCCTGGCGCGCCGCCAGCGAGGCCAGCGCCCGGTCGGTGACCTCGCGGATCAGCAGCCCGGTAAAGGCGTCCGCCCGCGGCTCATCCCCGCCCAGCGGCGGGATTGCTTTCAGATTATGTCCGTCAAACTTACCCACGGAGACGCTCCCCTTCCGGATCCACAAAATGCGCGCTGACAACTTCGACCTGGACTTCCTTGCCTTCCAGCGGGTTGACCGCGCGGATCACCTCGCCCTTGCGCGCGTCGCCGCGCTTCAGGAAGCCGATCCCGATCGCGCAGCCCAGCACCGGCGAATAGGCCGCCGAGGTGATATAGCCCTGATCGGTGGCCGCGCTGACCTCGCCATCGGCATTCATCAGATGCGCCCCGGCCTGCACCGGATCCGCCGCGTTCACCGGCTTGAAGCCAACCAGCTTCAGCGCATCCTCCTGGTTCATGCCTTCGCGTTCGCTTAAGCAATTGCCGATGCAGTCCTTCTTCTTGCTGACCATCTTGCCCATGCCGAGGTTCAGCGCCGAGGTGGTGCCGTTCAGCTCGTTGCCGGCGGCATGGCCCTTCTCGATCCGCATGACACCCAGCGCCTCGGTGCCGTAAGGCACCACGCCGAATTCCTCGCCCGCTTCCATCAGCTTGCGCACCAGCGCATCGCCATAGCGGGTCGGAACCGCGATTTCATAGGCCAGCTCGCCCGAGAAGGAGATCCGGAACAGCCGCGCCCGGCAGCCGCCCGCCACGGTGATCTCGCCGCAGGCCATGAAGGGGAAGCCCTCGTTCGAGATGTCGAACTCAGGATCCACCACTTTCTGCAGCAGCTTGCGGGCGTTGGGACCGGCCACCGCGAACTGTGCCCAGGCCTCGGTGGTCGAGATCAGCTGCACATCCATGTCCGGGAACAGGCACTGGCGCGCAAATTCCATGTTGCGGTAGACCAGAACTGCGTTGGCGGTGGTGGTGGTCACCACGAAATGATCCTCGGCAAAGCGCGCCGCGGTGCCATCGTCATAGGCAATGCCGTCCTCGCGCAGCATCAGCCCGTAGCGGACCTTGCCCACCGGCAGCTTGGCAAAGGCATTGGCGTACATCTTGTTCAGGAACTCGGCCGCGTCCTTGCCCTGCACGTCGATCTTGCCCAGCGTGGTCACATCACAGACCCCGACAGAGTTGCGCGTCTGCAGCACCTCGCGGTCCACCGATTGGCGCCAGTGGGTTTCACCCGGCTTGGGGAACCACTGGGCGCGCAGCCACTGGCCGACTTCGACAAACACCGCGCCCTGCTCCTCGGCCCACTTGTGGCTCGGGGTCTTGCGGGTGGGGCGGAATTCCTCGCCGACCGAGCGGCCTGCCATCACCCCGAAGGACACCGGCGTATAGGGCGGGCGGAACATGGTGGTGCCGACCTCGGGGATCTGCTTGCCCGCCAGTTCGGCCATGATCGCCAGGCCGCCCATGTTCGACGTCTTGCCCTGATCGGTCGCCATGCCCAGCGTGGTGTAGCGCTTCAGGTGCTCGACAGAGCGGAAGTTCTCCTGATGCGCCAGCTTGACGTCCTTGACGGTGACGTCGTTCTGCTGGTCCAGCCAGGCGCGGCCCTTGCCTTCCTTCACGTACCAGAAGGGGGTTACGTTGACCGGCGCATCCTCGGCCTCCGGCAGATCGGCAGGTTTTGCGCTGATCCCCAGTTTCGACAACGCATCCACCGCGCCCTCGGCCCCGGCGCGCAGCGCGGCAGCGGTCGAGAAATCGCCATTGGCGGCCCCCGCCACGGACATGTTCTGCGGCAGCTCGCCCGCCGGAACAAAGGCCGCGATATCCTCGCGCCAGGCCGGGCGGCCGCGCTGGTGGCAGGTCAGATGCACGTTCGGGTTCCAGCCGCCGGACACCGCCAGCGCGCCGCAGGGCACGTCGCGGGTGCTGCCGTTGGCCAGGCGCACGCGCGCCCATTCCAGCCCCAGCCGGCCCTTGGTGTCGATCACCTGGGCGCCGGCAAACAGCTCAGCCCCCTCAACCTTGGGCGCATCCGGGCGGGTGTCGATCACCGCCGTCACCTTGACGCCCTTGGCGATCAGGTCCGCCGCGGTGCGGTGGCCGTCGTCGTTGTTGGTGAAAACCGCAACCGTCTGATCCGGCGTTGCCGCCCAGCGGTTGGCATAGGCACGCACCGCACCGGCCAGCATCACGCCCGGACGGTCGTTGTTTTCAAACGCGATCGGCCGTTCGGTGGCACCCGCTGCCAGCATCGCCCGCTTGGAATAGATCCGCCACAGGATCTGCCGCGGCTTGCCCGCTTCCGGCGCCAGCACGTGGTCGGCCACCCGCTCCACCGCGCCATAGATGCCATGGTCGAACGCGCCGATGATGGTGGTGCGCGGCATCACCCGCAGGTTCGGCATCGCCGCCAGCTCGGCCTGCACGCCTGCCACCCAGGCTGATCCGGTCAGATCGCCAATACCGAAGGTCTCGGCATTCAGGCGCCCGCCCAGCAGGAAATCCTCATCCGCGATGATCACCTGCGCGCCGGCCCGGCCCGCAGTCAGCGCCGCCATCAGGCCGGTCGGCCCGGCCCCGATCACCAGCAGATCGCAGTGCAGGAACCCCTTGTCATAGGCATCCGGGTCCGCTTCGAAACTGATGCTGCCCAGACCGGCCGCCTTGCGGATGATGGGCTCGTACAGCTTTTCCCAGAACGCCGCGGGCCACATGAAGGTCTTGTAGTAGAAGCCCGCGGTCAGGAAGTTCGAGAACCGGTCGTTCACCGCCATGAAGTCATGCTTCAGCGTCGGCCAGCGGTTCTGCGAATTGGCTTCCAGACCATCGTACAGCTCAGCGGTGGTGGCGCGGGTGTTCGGCTCCTGCCGCCCGCCGCTGCGCAGCTCGACCAATGCGTTCGGCTCTTCCGAGCCGGAGGTCAGCACGCCCCGCGGGCGGTGGTACTTGAACGAGCGGCCCATCAGCCGCACGCCGTTGGCCAGCAGGGCCGAGGCCAGCGTGTCGCCCTCAAACCCCTTGTAGCTCTTGCCGTCAAAGGTGAAGGTCAGCGCCTTGCTGCCCTTGATCAGCCCGCCGTCCAGGCGGTTCACCTGGGTGCCCTTGCGGGCCCCGGTGCTGCCATCGGCCTGAAAGGCCGCGATTCCGGCTTTCATCACTGCTTCAGTCATTTGCTGCGCCCCCTCGCCCGGGCCGCATCACGGGCCAGTTCGACATTCAGGATTTCATGGGTCACGGTATTGCGGGTCACCACCAGCCAGGACCGGTCGCCCTGCTCGTGGAACCACAGTTCGCGGTGCTCGCCCGCCGGGTTGTCGCGCAGGTACAGGTAATCGTGAAACTGATCCGCCGCGTCTTCGGCCTGCCAGTCGGGCCGGTCGATCAGCGCCGCGTCACCCAGATAGGTGAACTCCTGGCTGTCCCGCGGCCCGAGGATAGGATGGTTGATAATCATCGTCTTCTTCCTTTCCTCAGTGCAGGTTCGGCTGGGCGCCCTGGCCCTTTTCGTCGATCATGCAGCCGCGGCGGAACCGGTCGAGCCGGTAGGCCGAGGCCACCTTGTGCGGTGTGTCCGTCGCCAGCAGATGCGCATAGCACCAGCCCGAGGCCGGGGTCGCCTTGAACCCGCCATAGCACCAGCCGCCGTTGAAATAGAGTCCGTCCACATGGGTCTTGTCGATGAAGGGGGAGCCGTCCATCGACATGTCCATGATGCCGCCCCAGCTGCGCAGCATGCGCACCCGGCCCAGCGCCGGGATCAGGGCCATGCCGCCCTCCATCACGTCCTCGACCACCGGCAGGTTGCCGCGCTGCGCATAGGAGTTGTACATGTCGAGGTCGCCGCCGAACACCAGCCCGCCCTTGTCCGATTGGCTGCAGTAGAAATGGCCCGCACCAAAGGTGATCACCCCGTCCAGCACCGGCTTCAGCCCCTCGGACACAAACGCCTGCAGCACGTGGCTCTCGATCGGCAGGCGCATGCCCGCCTTCTCCATCACCCGGCTCGACGAGCCGGCAACACAGCTCGCCACCTTGTTGGCGCCGATGAAGCCCTTGGTGGTTTCAACACCCAGGCATTTGCCGTTCTCGATCTTGAAGCCGGTCACTTCGCAGTTCTGGATGATATCGACGCCGCGCAGATCCGCCCCGCGGGCATAACCCCAAGCCACCGCGTCATGGCGCACAGTGCCGCCGCGGCGGTGCAGCAGGCCGCCCTTGATCGGGAAGCGCGCGTCGTTGAAGTTCAGGAACGGATACATCGCGCGGACGCCGTCGGTGTCCAGCAGCTCCGCATCCGACCCGTTCAGGATCATCGCGTTGCCCCGGCGCCGTGCCGCGTCGCGCTGCGCATCGGTGTGCACCAGGTTCAGAATGCCGCGCTGGCTGACCATGGCGTTATAGTTGAAGTCCTGCTCCAGCCCTTCCCACAGCTTCAGCGACAGCTCGTAGAACGGCTCGTTGCCGTCCAGCAGGTAGTTGGAGCGGATGATGGTGGTGTTGCGGCCGACGTTGCCGCCGCCGATCCAGCCCTTCTCGATCACCGCAACATTGGTGATGCCGTGGTTCTTGGCCAGGTAATAGGCTGTCGCCAGCCCATGCCCGCCGCCGCCGATGATCACCACATCGTAGCTTTTCTTGGGTTCCGGATCGCGCCAGGTCGGGCGCCATCCCTTGTGGCCCGTCAGGGCCTCCTTGATCACTTTCAGGCCGGAATACCGCATGATGTCCTCTCAACTGTCCCCGACAGGTTTGTTGAGAAATGCGGCAATTCACAGAGCGATTTCGGACACCGGCTGCGCCATTTGCGCCATCGGCAGGAATTCACCCATGCAGGTGCAGCATGCCCCGCGGCGCAACCCCTGCGCTACACAACGCGCAAACAACTGGAATAAAAAGAAAAACATGGGTGAGTTTGGGAATTCAGCCAATCAACGGCCGCCGCGCGGTTTGCGTCACCCGCCCCGGCATCCGCGCCATATGCGTCAGCGGCGACTCACTCCGACAGGTCGATCTGGTCCAGCTCATTCAGCAGGTCCAGCAGCGCCTCATAGCGCTCCGGCCCCATCCTGGCCCGGGTGCGGTCCATCAGCGCCAGACTCGCGTCAATGTTGTCGGCAATGACCCGCTCTCCGCCCGCGGTGATCCGCACGACCTGGCGGCGGCGGTCCTCCTGGTCGCGCGCACGGCTGATCAGCTGCTTCTCTTCCAGCTTCTGCAGGATCCGCGTCAGGCTCGGCAGCAGCAGGCAGGCCTTGTCGGCGATCTGAGTCGGGTCGATCGGCCCGGACTCCTGCACCACCCGCAGCACCCGCCACTGCTGTTCGGTCAGATCAGCACCGCTCAGCAGGGCACGGATCGGCCCCATCACGCGCTCGCGCGCCCTGAGAAGGGCAATCGGCAGGGAACGGTCTGTGGCCGGCATCATCTTTGTCATGCCCGATTATCACCCCGCTTCCCGGTAAACGCAATTGCCGCTTGGATTTCTTCTGCTTGACACAAGGCTGCATATTTGCTACACATGTTAAGTAAATCATGGGAGCGCCGGATATGCCGCACATCACGCTGGACTATTCCCCCAACATGGAGGAGCGCACCGACATTGGCGGCCTGTGCAGCCGCCTGAGGCAGGCAGCAGCGGCCACCGGTGTGTTTCCGCTGGCTGGCATCCGGGTCCGTGCGTTTGCAGCCAGTCACGTCTCGATTGCCAACGGCGATCCCCGGCACGGCTATATCGACATTTCCATCCGGCTGCGGGACGGCCGTGACATGGACACCCGCAAACGCGCGGCCGGCGCGGTGTTCGACGCCGCCCGGGCGTTCCTCGAACCGGCGATGCAGCAGCATTCCATCGCACTCTCGCTGGAGATGCGCGGCATAGACCCCGAGCTTTCCCTCAAATGCGGCACCATCCGCGACCACATGCAGAAGGCGGACCCGTGATGAACGACCTGGCCACCAACATCGAAACGCTGAACCGCCGCCTCGACCGTTTCCGCAAGGCCGGCATCCAGAACCTGATCGCAGGCAAAAGCTGCCCGGCCGCCTCCGGCGCCACCTTCGAAACCTCTTCGCCGGTGGATGAAAGCGTGATCGGCACTGTCGCCAGGGGCGGTGCCGCGGATATCGCCGCCGCCGCCCAGGCCGCCAGGGATGCCTTTCCCGCCTGGCGCGACCTGCCGGCGCTGGAGCGCAGGGCCATCCTGCACCGCATCGCCGATCTGATCGCGGAACGCGCCGAAGAGATCGCGCTCTGCGAATGCTGGGACACCGGCCAGGCCATCCGCTTCATGTCCAAGGCCGCGCTGCGCGGCGCCGAAAACTTCCGCTACTTCGCGGACAAGGCCACCGCCGCCCGCGACGGCCAGCAGCTGCAGTCGCCAACCCTGATGAACGTGACCACCCGGGTGCCGATCGGCCCGGTGGGCGTGATCACCCCCTGGAACACGCCCTTTATGCTGTCGACCTGGAAGATCGCACCTGCGCTGGCCGCCGGCTGCACAGTGGTCCACAAGCCGGCCGAATTCTCGCCGCTGACCGCCCGCATCCTGGCCGAAATCGCACATGAGGCGGGCCTGCCCGCGGGCGTCTGGAACCTGGTGAACGGCTTTGGCGAAGACGCCGGCAAAGCCCTCACCGAACACCCGGACATCAAGGCCATCGCCTTTGTCGGAGAGTCCAGAACCGGCTCGATGATCATGAAACAGGGCGCCGACACACTGAAGCGCGTGCATTTCGAACTGGGCGGCAAGAACCCGGTGGTGGTCTTCGACGACGCCGACCTCGACCGCGCGCTGGATGCCGCGATCTTCATGATCTACTCTCTCAACGGCGAACGCTGCACCTCCTCCTCGCGCCTGCTGGTGCAGGAAAGCATCGCCGATGATTTCGAGGCCAGGCTGATTGACCGCGTCAACAGCATCCGTGTCGGCCACCCGCTGGACCCGGCCACCGAGGTCGGCCCGCTGATCCACAAGGTGCATTTCGGCAAGGTCACCTCCTACTTCGAGACCGCCAAACGCGAGGGCGCCACCATCGCCGCCGGCGGCACCCGCGCCGGAGACAAGGGCTGGTTTGTCCGCCCCACCCTGTTCACCAATGCCACCAGCGATATGGCCATCGCGCAGGAGGAAATCTTCGGCCCGGTCCTCACCGCGATCCGCTTCAAGGACGAAGATGAGGCTCTGACACTGGCCAATGACACCCAATACGGCCTCACTGGCTACGTCTGGACCAATGACCTCACCCGCGCCCTGCGCTTCACCAACGCGCTGGAGGCCGGGATGATCTGGGTGAACTCGGAAAACGTCCGCCACCTGCCCACCCCGTTCGGCGGCGTCAAATCCAGCGGCATCGGCCGTGACGGCGGCGACTGGAGCTTCGAGTTCTACATGGAACAGAAACACATCGGCTTTGCCACCGGCCACCACAAAATCCCGCGCCTCGGCGCCTGACCCCTTCTTCTTTGTCCAAATACTCCGGGGAGCGCGAGGGGCCGGCCCCTCGCTCCCGCACCCGGCCCCAAGTGAAAGGTTCAAACCATGCCCGTCCCCGCCCCGAACCTCTATCCGCCGTTCAACATCGTGCGGCTCAGCCATGTGGAATACCATGTGACCGACCTCGCCGCCTCCCGCGCCTTCTATGCGGACACGCTCGGCCTGCAGGTGACGCATGAGGACAGCGGGCGCATCTATCTGCGCGCAATGGAGGAACGCGGCCATCACTGCATCGTGCTGGCCAAGGCGGACGCAGCCTCCGCGGGCGTTCTCGGCTTCAAGCTTTACGACGAGCCGGACTTGGACAAGGCTGCGGAGTTCTTCGCCGCCAAGGGCCTGCCGGTGGAGTGGGTCAGCCGTCCCCGCATGGGCAGAACCCTGCGCACCCGCGATCCCTGGGGCGTGCCGCTGGAATTCTATGTGAAAATGGACCGCCTGCCGCCGATCCACCAGGAATACAGGCTCTACAAAGGGGTAAAACCGCTGCGCATCGACCATTTCAACATGTTCAGCGCGGATGTGGATGCCGCCGTCGCCTTCTACGGCGAGATGGGCTTCCGCGTCACCGAGTTCACCGAGGATGACGACAGCGGCAAGATCTGGGCCGCCTGGATGCACCGCAAAGGCGGCGTGCACGACGTGGCCTTCACCAACGGGCTCGGCCCCCGTCTGCACCACACTGCCTTCTGGGTGCCGACCCCCTTGAATATCATCGACCTGCTCGATCTGATGTCGACCACCGGCTACGTCGGCAACATCGAACGCGGCCCCGGCCGCCACGGCATCTCCAACGCCTTCTTCCTCTATGTCCGCGACCCGGACGGCCACCGGATCGAGATTTACTGCTCCGACTACCAGACCGTGGACCCGGACCTGGAGCCAATCAAATGGTCGCTCACCGACCCGCAGCGCCAGACCCTCTGGGGCGCCCCGGCGCCGCGCAGCTGGTTCGAGGAAGGCTCCGTCTTCGAAGGCGCCACTCCGAAACCCAGCGCCCTGGACGCGCAGCCGATTATTGCACCCTAAACATCATGGCCGCGCCCTGGCGGAAGCAAGGTAAGAACAATGAAATGGGATGATTTTTCCGAATGGGGCCGCCGGGTCGCGGACTGGACACAGGACTACCACCTGACCGTCGGCGAGCGCCCGGTACGGGCCCGAACGGAACCTGGCGAGGTGCTGAATGCGCTGGCCGCCTCCCCGCCCGAAACAGGCGAGGGGATGGAGGCGGTCTTCCGAGATTTCGAAAACATCGTGATGCCCGGCATCACCCACTGGCAGCACCCGCGTTTCTTTGCCTATTTCACCTCCAATGCCGCAGCACCCTCGGTGCTGGCAGAGTTCCTGACCGCCGCCATCGCGCCGCAATGCATGCTGTGGCAAACCTCGCCCGCGGCGACAGAGATGGAAACACGGATGATGGACTGGCTGCGTCAGGCGCTGGACCTGCCACAGCAGTTCCAGGGCGTCATCCAGGACTCGGCCTCCTCCGCCACTCTGGCCGCCGTGCTGACCATGCGCGAGCGGGCGCTGAACTGGCAGGGCAACAGCCAGGGCCTGTTCGGCCAGAAAGCGCTGCGCATCTACTGCTCGTCGGAGGTCCACACCTCCATCGACCGTGCCATCTGGGTCGCGGGCATCGGCCAGCAGAACCTGATCCGGGTGCCGATCAAGGGCGGCTGGCGGGGCATGGACCCGGCAGCACTGGAAGCCGCCATCAAAGAAGACATCGCCGCAGGCCACCAGCCCGCCGGTGTGATCCTTTGCGTCGGCGGCACCGGCACCGGCGCCACCGACCCGGTGGACCAAGTACTGGAAGTGGCCGAAAAATACGGGCTATACACCCATGTGGACGCCGCCTGGGCCGGCTCCGCCATGATCTGCCCCGAATACCGCCACTACTGGCCAGGGGTGGAGCGCGCCGACAGCATTGTCTTCAACCCGCATAAGTGGCTCGGCGTGCAGTTCGACTGCTCCGCCCATTTCCTGAAGAACCCAGACGATCTGGTGCAGACCCTTGCCATCAGCCCGGAGTACCTCAAGACCCACGGCCGTGACGGCATCATCAATTATTCCGAATGGTCGGTGCCGCTGGGCCGCCGCTTCCGCGCGCTCAAGATCTGGTTCCTGATCCGCACCTACGGGTTGGAGGGGCTGCGGCAGCGCCTGCGCAACCACATCAACTGGTCGAACCAGCTGCACGAAAAGCTCAAGTTAGAGCCTGATTTCCAGATCGTGACCCCGCCGATGTGGTCGCTCTGGACCTTCCGCTACACCCCTGATGGCGTTGCGGACCTCGACGACCTCAACCTCGCGCTGGTCAATGCGATCAACGGCGACGGCCGCATCTACCTGACCCAGACCCGCGTTGACGGCCAGCTGGTGATCCGCTTCCAGGCCGGGCAGTTTGAAACCACCGAAGCAGACGTGATGATGGCCTTCGACGTCATCACCGAAATCGCAAGAGGGCTCTGACCATGCGCTTTGCCACCTACTCCGCCAATGGCGGGACCTTCTATGGGGCAGTCACGGATGCGGGCATGATCGCCCTGTCGCCGCAGTTCCCGCACTGGCCCACCCTGCGCGACGTGATCGCAGCAGACGGCCTGCCCGCACTGGCACAGGCCGCCGAAGGCAAGCCCGTGACCCACACAGATTTCTCTTACGAAATCCCGATCCCAAACCCGGAAAAGATCATCTGCGTCGGCGTCAACTTCCCGGACCGCAACGCGGAATACAGGGACGGCACCGCACAGCCCAAGCACATGTCGCTGTTCCCCCGCTTCCCGCGCTCCTTTACCGGCGCAGACCGCCCGCTGATCCGCCCGCCGGAGAACCACACCCTGGATTACGAAGGCGAGGTCGCGGTTGTGATCGGCAAGGCAGGCCGCCGGATCAAACCGGAAGACGCCTATGATCACATCGCCGCGCTGACGCTCTGCAACGAGGGCACGATTCGCGACTGGGTGCGGCATGCGAAATTTAACGTCACCCAAGGCAAGAACTGGGACAATTCCGGCTCTATCGGCCCCTGGCTGGTGCCCTTCACCGACGCCGCGCAGCTGGATGAGGCGCGCATTGTCACCCGCGTGAACGGCGAGGTCCGCCAGGACGACACCCTGGCCCGCATGATGTTCCCGATCCGCGAGGAGATCGCCTATATCTCCACCTTCACCACACTGCAGCCCGGCGACGTGATCATCACCGGCACCCCAACCGGCGCAGGCGCCCGGTTCGATCCGCCGAAATACCTGGCGCCCGGCGACGTGGTCGAAGTTGAGGTCGCGGGCATCGGCCTCCTGCGCAATACGGTTGAAGACGAGTTCAACGGGGGCAAGGCATGACCCCGGACCAGCATCAGGAGGCCGCCGGAACCCTGCTGGCGGCCGAGGCAACCGGCCGCCAATGCGGCCTGCTCTCGCGGGCCTATCCCGGCATGACCCTGGACGATGCCTATGCGGTTCAACAGGCTCTAATAAGGCAAAAGCTGGCGTCGGGACGCCGGAAAATCGGCTGGAAGATCGGCCTCACCAGCCGCGCCATGCAGCAGGCGCTGAACATCACCACACCGGACAGCGGCGTGCTGCTGGATGACATGGCGTTTGAGTGCGGCGCCACCGTCCCGGCGGGCCGCTTCATCCAGCCGCGGGTGGAGGCAGAGATCGCCTTTGTCATGAAATCCGCCCTTGCGGGCGCCGAATGCACCCGCGCGGACGTGCTGGCCGCGACGGACTATGTCGCGCCGTCGCTGGAAATCCTCGACACCCGCATCCTGCGGACGGATCCGGCCACCGGCCAGGCCCGCATCATCACCGACACCATCAGCGACAACGCCGCCAATGCCGGCGTGGTGCTGGGGGCGGAACGCCGCGCGGCGGACGCCTGCGACCTGCGCTGGGTAGGCGCGATCGTCAGCCGCAACGGCACGGTTGAGGAAACCGGGCTGGGCGCAGGCGTGCTGAACGATCCCGTCACCTCGGTCCTGTGGCTGGCGCGGCGGATGGCGGAATATGGACAACGGATCGACGCCGGGGATATCGTGCTCTCAGGCTCTTTCATCCGCCCCGTCGAATGCCCGCCGGGCACGGAAATCACCGCCGATTTCGGCGCATTCGGCTCTGTTTCGATCCATTTCGCCTGACAGGAGGCACCAACCATGCCCGCCCCCAAGAACACCTTCAAGGAAGCGCTTGCCAGGGGCGAGCGCCAGATCGGCTGCTGGATGAGCTTTGCCGATGGCCAGATCGCCGAGATCATGGGCACCTGCGGCTTCGACTGGCTGGTGATCGACGGCGAGCACGCGCCAAATGACATCCGCTCGATCCGCGACCAGCTGATGGCGCTGGCGGCCTCGCCCAGCCACCCGGTGGTGCGGGTGCCGGTGGGGGAGACCTGGATGATCAAGCAGGTGCTGGATGCAGGCGCCCAGACGGTGCTGGTGCCGATCGTGGAAAGCGCGGAACAGGCCCGCGAACTGGTGCGCGCCTGCCGCTACCCGCCAACAGGCGTGCGCGGCGTCGGCGCCACGGCGGCGCGCGCCACTCTGTTCGGCTCGGTCAGCGACTATATCCCGACCGCGGATCAGGAGATCTGCCTGCTGGTGCAGGTGGAAAACCGGGCCGGCATGGCCGCGCTGGACGAAATCCTGCAGGTCGAGGGCATCGACGGCGTCTTCATCGGCCCGGCCGACCTGTCGACCGACATGGGCCACCAGGGCAACTCCGCGCATCCCGAGGTCCGGGCGGTAATTGCCGACGCGCTGCAACGGATCAGAACGGCAGGTTTGGCGCCGGGCATCCTGGGCACTACGGATGAGGCAGCTCGGACCTATTCGGACATGGGGGCGCAATTTCTCGCCGTCGGCATCGACGTGATGATCCTTGCCAATAACGCCCGCCAGCTCGCCGCCCGCTGGAACGCGGACTAAACCTGCGCCGTTCAACCGCCCCGTTCAACCGGAAGCACTCCCGTGCCCGGCCGCAGCCCTGGCTTCGCCAGAGCAGCGGCAGCGGCCTTGGGCGTGGCACCGCGCGAAGCGCGGTGCCACGCCCAACGGGAGGAGGGTATTTTTCATGCCCGACGACGGGCGGGAGCCCCCCGCCTGCGGCTGACCGCTGCGGCCCCCTCAGCGCAGGACCATGCCGTCCGGCCAGTTGAGTTTGGTCTCCAGCCGGATTGCACGGGTCCCGCCTGCGGCGACCTCCATATTCCAGGCCAGGATGCCGCGCTGTTTCTCCACGCTTTCCTCGTCCGGCCGCGGTGATGCGCTCCAGCTGATCTCCAAATCGTCCTGCTGCGAATAGGGCACCCTGTCCAGCACCCGGACAGGCCAGTCCTGCGCGGTCAGATTCGCCACCTCGATCTCCACCTTCTGCACCTGTTCGTTGCTGCGCGATATCAGCCCCTGGCCGCCTTCGCTCTGATCCAGCACATCGCGGCGCACCTGCAGGCCTTCGATCGGGCCAAAGCCCGCCGCCATCTCTGCCCCCGGCGCCAGCCCGGCGAAGGCCTCAAAGGCAACCAGCTTGCCATCGGCAAAGCGCGGCACCGCATCCGCGGCCAGCAGCTGTTCGCCAAAACTGTTGGTGAACGTCACCACCCTGTAGGCCGCGGCATCGCGCAGCGGCACCGCCACCGCTTCCACTTCGGCAGCGGCAGTCAGCGCATCCATTTCCAGCCTCAGGACATCGGCGCCGGACGCGACCGAAACCGGCAGGCCGAACCTGTATGCCGCAGCCGCGCCATCCAGATTTGCCGCCCAGCGCCGGACCTCTTCTGCAACGATTGGCGGCTCTGCAAAGGCTTCAGACACAGTGCCGGCCCCATCCGCGTCGGCAAGAAGCTGTTTCGCCGAGGGCGGCGGGGCCGGCTCTGCAATCCGGCGCAGCCACGGGCGCAGTCCTGACGGGCTCCCCTGCCCTGCAGGTTTTGCCGTGGACAGTGTCAGAGCCACATCCTGCCAGTTCTCGCCGGTATCCTGAACCAGCGTCACTGCGCGTTTCAGGGTAACCTCAACCGCCTCCCCGGTGCTGAGATGCATCTCATAAGCCGGCTGCCAGCCGGTATTGCCGCCTCCGGCGGTGAAATAGCTGAGCATTACCGCGCCTTCGCCCGCCTGCTCGGCGTCAACGTCCACTGCAATATACAGCCTGTCCCTGTCCTCCAGCGTGATGGCCGCCAGCGCCGCGCGGGCCTCTGCCAGGTCTTCGTCCAGCGCCGCCAGGCGCAGTTCGATGCGGCGTGCTTCCGCCTCCGCTGTCACGGCGGCCTGGCCGGCGCTGGCGGCTTCGCCGGAAATCATCCGGGCAATTGCCCGGAGTGCCGCTGCATCGGCCTGGGCCAGGCCTTCATTCGCGCCAAGCTGCTGCAGGAACCCGATAGAGACCTCAGCCGCCCGCACCCCGGCACGGGCGCCTGCAGCCTCGTCCCGGACCGAGGCGATTTGCGCCTCCAGATCGCGGATCCGTGCCTCCGCGGCGTCTATCTCCGGATCATCCGCAGCACGCGGCGGCACGTGCTCCCCGCGCAGCAGGGTGGCAATGCGGCGGGCGCCGCTGATCTCGACCTGCAGGGTCTCCAGCAGCGCAGACTTCGGCACATTCTGCAGGATCAGCCGGTGCCGCCCTGCAGGCAGCGTGACCGCAGCGCGCCGGGTCACTTCGGCAAGCCCCGGATAAAGGGTCACTTCGGACACGCGGCTGCTGAGGGGAATGGTATCGGCGGCCGCGGCAGTTGCCGCTGCCTGAACAAATACGGCGAAGGCGCAAGCCATCAGTGAAAATCGCATTGGCATCTCTCGATCAGGAAAACGGGGCGGGCCGGAAACGCCCGCCTGATGCCAAGCCTAGCCTTCAGCCCGCCAGGTGGCCAGCTGCACCGGTGCTGCCGGCAGCATGTGTCACGGCTGCGACGGGCCGAAACGCAGTTCCAGCTCGTCCGGATCAATGCCCAGATCCTCGCAGGCGGCAACCGCCGCATGCGTCACTGCATCGTAAAGCCACAGCGTGCCCTCCCTGAACTTGAGGCAGACCCCCTTGCGGCGCAGCCCGCGGCACAGGGAAAACCAGTCACCGGAGGTACTGAAATCCGCAGCCAGATGTTCCTGCAGCCGCTCGATGCTGCCGCGGTTCAGCTTGGCCCCGGCCAGGATGGCGCCCAGCGGCATCTGCTGCCCCTGCCCGGCGGCAACCGCAACACCCGTGCTGAAATTCTCCAAAGCGATCATGGCTTCACTCCCTTTGCCTGCTGTCCCCCTCAGACTAACGGCGCCGCCTGTCCCCGGGCAGCCGTGCAAAAGAAAAGGGGCCGCCTCTTCCGAAGCAGCCCCCTCACCAAAAGGATACAAGGCTTAGCCTTTCTTCAGGACCTCACGGCCCAGCAGCTCGGCGATCTGCACCGCGTTCAGCGCCGCGCCCTTGCGCAGGTTGTCCGATACGCACCACAGGTTCAGGCCGTTGTCGATGGTCGAATCCTGGCGGATCCGGCTGATGAAAGTGGCAAAATCGCCAACGCATTCCACCGGCGTGACATAGCCGCCGTCCTCGCGCTTGTCGATCACCATGACACCCGGCGCCTCGCGCAGGATGTCGCGCGCTTCGTCCTCGTCCAGGAAGTCCTCGAACTCGATGTTGATCGCCTCGGAATGGCCGACAAACACCGGCACCCGGACGCAGGTCGCGGTGACCTTGATCGAGGTGTCGACGATCTTCTTGGTCTCGGCGACCATCTTCCACTCTTCCTTGGTCGAGCCGTCTTCCATGAAGACGTCGATATGCGGAATGACGTTGAAGGCGATCTGCTTGGTGAACTGCTTGGCCGGCTTGTCATCGGTCGGGTTGTAGATCGACTTGGTCTGGTCCCACAGCTCATCAATGCCGTTTTTGCCCGCACCGGACACCGACTGATAGGTCGAGACCACCACGCGCTTGATCCTGGCGCGGTCATGCAGCGGCTTCAGCGCCACGACCATCTGCGCGGTCGAGCAGTTGGGGTTGGCGATGATGTTCTTCTTGGCATAGCCGTGCACGGCGTCCGGGTTCACTTCCGGCACGATCAGCGGAATGTCCGGATCATAGCGGTACAGCGAGGAGTTATCGATCACCACGCAGCCCGCAGCGGCGGCCTTGGGCGCGTAATCCTTGGTCGCGGCGGAACCGACCGCAAACAGCGCCATGTCCCAGCCGGCAAAATCGAAGGTGTCCAGATCCTGGGTCTTCAGTGTCTTATCGCCAAAGCTGACTTCAGTGCCGAGAGATTTGCGGCTTGCCAGCACAGCGATCTCGTCCACAGGGAACTGGCGCTCGGCCAGGATGTTCAGCATTTCGCGGCCCACGTTGCCAGTGGCGCCAACGACGACGATGCGGTAGCCCATTTGTCTGTTTCTCCAGTATTGCTTGGCCTCATGGCCGGCGCCGGAGTGATAATGCCTCTGCGGACAAGTTTAAAGGGGCGGATCAGTCCATGCTGTCCCGGCTGAGCAGATAAATTGCGCATCCGGCCGCAAGGCAGACCAAAAAGAAGCTGAAAATGCCCGTATAGGGCAGGAATGGGTCCGGTCCGGCCATACCTGAATGGATCCGCCCGGTGGCAAACTGCATGATTCCCACCCCGCCGATGCCGAAAAAGTTCAGCAATGTGACTCCGCGCCCGGCCAGATGCGGCGGCACAAACGCACGGCCATGCGCCATGATCACCGGGAAGGAGGCCCCGAAGAACCCGACCGCCGCCATCAGCACGACCGGTATCCAGACCGGCAGGCCGGCGGCCAAAATCAGCCCGCCCAGCGCCAGGCAGGCCAGCAGGTTGCCGCCCAGGATCACCCATTTGCGGGTGCCCAGAATCCGGTCCAGCGGCCCATAGGCAAAGGTGCCGGCAATCATTGCCGCCCCCATCACCAGCGTCGCCAGCCCGATCTGCTGGGTGCTGAGCCCGTACAGGTCGCTCAAGTAGGGCCCGATCCACAGCCCCCGGAGGGCGCCCGAAGGCGCATAGGCCACCAGCATCAGCGGAAACACCGCCCACATCGCCGGCATTTTCAGCAGATCGAAAACCGATCCCTTGTGCTCCCCGTCCGGCATGTCCGGATCTGACACAGTCAGGAAGATCCCCGCCGCCACCGCCACCGAAATGGCCGCCAGCCCGGCCAGCGTCTGCCGCCAGCCGAACAGGTCCACCGCCAGCGCCGTCGGGTAGGAGGCCACCAGGTTGCCCGCCGACCCCACCCCCAGCATCAGCGCCGCCAGGGTGGCAAAGCGCGCGGGCGGGTACTGGCGCGCAAAGATGTAATAGGAGGCCATCAGAACCGGCGAGCAGCCGATGCCGATCAGGAACATCGCGATGCTCACGTGCAGCGGCGCCGCAGCCGCGGCAAACAGCGCCGCGCCGCCGCCGCCGCCCAAAAGCAGCAGCAGCGCGGCGGTGCGCCGCGGCCCGGCATGGTCCAGCGCCCAGCCCACCGGCAGCTGCATCGCCGCAAAGGACAGGAACCACATGCCGGACGCAAAGGCGAGATCGTCCGGCGCCGCGCCGATGTCCTGCCCCAGCACCCCCGACAGCACCGCCAGGAAGGCGCGGAAAAACTGGCTCAGCACATAGGCCAGGCACAACATTATCAATCCCGCCTGCATCTTGTGTCCCCGTTATTTGTGTCCGCCGCACAGCTTGCATGTTTGGCCCGGGGGCACAATTCGTTTAGGGAGTAAAGGCAGGCGGCCGGAGACGGGACCAGCATGAACACAGACAGTTTCTACGCCAACCTTCCCAGGAACCGGGCTTTCGCCAGCCTGTCCGCTCCGGAGTCCTTTGCTCCGCTGCCGCCGGACTGGCATCTGGGCTGCACCGATATCGTGAACTCGACCGGGCTGGCCGCCGCCGGCCGCTACAAGACCGTGAACATGATCGGCGCCGCGGTGATTGCCGCCATGCGCAACGCGCTGCAGGGCGAGGCGTTCCCCTATATCTTCGGCGGCGACGGTGCCTCCTTTGCGGTGCCGCCGCGCCACCGCGAAGCCGCGGAACAGGTGCTGGCGGGCCTGCGCAGCTGGACCGAGGCGGAGTATGGCATCACCCTGCGCGCCGCCATGCTGCCGCTCCGCTGGATCCGGGCCGAGGGGCTGGAAGTGCGGATCGCCCGCTATGCGGTGTCGGAACACGCCGATTTCGCCATGTTCAGCGGCGGCGGCCTGGCCTGGGCCGAGGCGCAGATGAAGGCCGGCGCCTTCGAGGTGCCGCCCGCGCCCGGGGCCGGGCCGCCCGACCTCTCGGGGCTGTCCTGCCGCTGGAGCAACACGCCAGCGCGCAACGGCATCATCCTGTCGGTGGTCGCCCAGCCTGCACCGGATGCGGATCCGCAGGCCTTTGCCCGGCTCACCTCGCAGCTTGTGGACCTGGCGGGCGAGCTGGACAGCAACGGCCACCCGGTCCCTGCAACCGGGCCGAAACTGCGCTTCCCCCCGGCCGGGCTGACCCTGGAGGCGAAGTCCTCGCGCGGCCGGACCCCTCTGATCTTGCGGCAGCTGTATCTTCTGGCCCATAGCGCCTTCACCGGTCTGATCTTTGCCGCCAAACGTCCCGTGGGCGCTTTCGACCCGGTGCATTACCTGTCGGTTCTCAAGGCCAATTCCGACTTCCGCAAATTCGACGACGGGCTGAAGATGACGTTGGACTGCACGCCGGCCATCCGCGACCGCATCCGCCATCACCTGCAGCAGGCGGCAGACGCCGGGCTGGTGCACTTCGGGCTGCACGAGCAGGACGCCGCCATGGTCACTTGCATCGTGCCCTCGCCGGTCGCGGACGATCACGTGCATTTCGTCGACGGCGCGCAGGGGGGCTATACGCAGGCAGCCGCCAATCTGGCGGCTGCGTTTGGTGTCAGCAGGAAAACCGGCTGAGCTCAGACCGGCACAAAGGCATGCGCCTTGGCGTCATAGCATTCCAGCCCGCCCTCGCCGATGTCGGTCCACAGCCCGTGCAGGCTCAGACCGCCGGCCTTGACCGCCGATTCGATGAAGGGGAAGGTCATCAGGTTTTCCATCGATGCAACAACGGCTTGGCGTTCAAACTGACGGGCCTGCTCCACCGGGTCCTCGATATCCGACACCCCTGCGAACTTGGGCTTCAGAATGTCCATCCAGCGGCCGACAAAGCTGGTTTTCTCTTCCAGCTGCGGCGCGTTGCCCTTGCACATGTCGATGCAGCCCTGCACGCCGCCGCATTGCGAGTGGCCCAGCACGATCAGATGCGACACCTTCAGCGCGGTGACCGCATATTCCACCGCCGCCGAAGTGCCGTGGTGGTCGCCGTCCGGTGCAAACGGCGGCACCAGGTTGGCAATATTGCGGTGAATGAAGAATTCACCCTGATCCGCCCCGAAGATCGAGGTCACATGCACCCGGCTGTCGCAGCAGGAGATCACCATGGCCCGCGGCCGCTGGCCTTCGGTCGCCAGGCGGCGGTACCAGCCCTGGTTCTCCTCATAGGATGTGGCCTTCCAGCCGTGATAGCGGGTCACCAGATAACTGGGGAGAGGTTTGGCAAATTCCATTGTCGAATCCTCCGATCGTTTGCGCGTTGGCGGACGTGTTACCCTGCATTGTCCGCAAATTCGAGTGATTTGAACACCCGGCGGAAACCTTTTGAAAACCTGTGGGGGTCAAATTGGCAGACGTGCCGTGGGGGCATAAAGAACTTGGGTGAATGTGGTGGCCAATATACTAACAGTAATGCACTCCGAAAAAGTGCGCCTGGATCCTGGCAAACTCTCTGCGCTGTACGACCAGCTTGGCGAAACCGGTGCCGAGGATGTCGTCTGCCGGGCGGTGGAAGAAATGGCGGTCCGCCTGACGCATTGCGAGCGTCTGTGGCGGCAGAATGACATGATGAATCTGCGCAAAAGCGCCCGGTCGCTGATTGCGATTGCCGATCAGATCGGCATGACGGCGCTGGCATCGATCGCCAACAACGTGACCGAAGCCATTGATGCCGAGGACTTTCCGGCGGTGGCCGCGATCCTGTTCCGGCTGATGCGGGTGGGGGAACGTTCGCTGACCGCGGTCTGGGACCAGCAGGACATGACAATCTGACCTTTCCGCAGGCTGCGGGGCTTGCAGGCCCCGCTGCGGCAGCTACTCTGGCGCATCAACACTGATCCGCATCCGGAGTATGCCAATGCCGCCCGTCTTTGCCGTCCCCAGCCCGGACGCCTGTCCCGTGCATGCCGTCGCAAGCGGCACTTTCGAAAGCTGGCTTTCAGGCCAGCCGCAGCGCGTTCAGGCCTGGGTCTCGGCACATGGTTTTTCCGGCGCCTGCGGCCAGGCGCTGACGGTGCCGGGCGCCGATGGCACCATCGAAATGGCCCTGGCCGGCTACGGCTGCGCCGCGCAGCGGGCGCGCCGCCGTTTCGTGCTCGCCGAAGCCGCGCAGAACCTGCCCGCCGGAACCTACCGGATTGCCTCCGGCCTGCCGGCCGAGGATGCCGCCACCGAATCTCTGGGCTGGCTGCTGACCGCCTACCGCTTTGACCGCTACAAGGCCGCAGAGGCGGCCGGCGCCGCGCTGACGGCCCCCGACGGCATCGATGCCAACGCCATCGAATCTCTTGCCGCCGCCGAATGCCTGACCCGCGACCTGATCAACACGCCCGCCTCCGACATGGGCCCGGCCGAACTGCAAGCCGCCGCCGAGGGCCTGGCACAAGACTTCGGCGCCGAGGTTTCCACCATTCCGGGCGCAGACCTGCTCAAGCAGAACTTCCCGCTGATCCACACCGTGGGGCGCGCCTCGGACCGCGCGCCGCGGCTGATCGATTTGCGCTGGGGCCGCTCCGGCCCCCGGCTCACGCTGGTGGGCAAGGGCGTCTGTTTCGACACCGGCGGGCTCAACCTCAAGCCCGGCAACAGCATGGCGCTGATGAAAAAGGACATGGGCGGCGCCGCCAACGTGCTGGGGCTGGCGCGGATGATCATGGCCGCCGGTCTGGATCTGCAGCTGCGGGTGCTGATCCCGGCGGTTGAAAATTCCGTCTCCGGCCCCGCCTTCCGCCCCGGCGATGTGCTGACCTCCCGCAAGGGTCTGACGGTCGAGGTCAACAACACCGACGCCGAGGGCCGCCTGGTGCTGGCCGACGCGCTGGCGCTGGCGGCGGAGGAGGCGCCGGAGCTGCTGATCTCCATGGCCACGCTGACCGGCGCGGCGCGGGTTGCCGTCGGGCCGGACCTGTCGCCTTTCTACACCGATCACGATGGCGACGCCGCCGCGCTGGCGGCCGGTGCCGGGCGCACTGCGGACCCGGTCTGGCGGCTGCCGTTCCACGCGCCCTACGAGCCGATGATCGAACCCGGCATTGCCGATCTCGACAATGCGCCTGCGGGCGGTTTTGCCGGCTCCATCACCGCCGCGCTGTTCCTGCGCCGCTTTGCCGGAGACTGCCGCTACATGCATTTCGACATCTATGGCTGGACCCCCGGCGCCGCCCCCGGCCGCCCCAAGGGCGGCACGGGCCAGGGCGCCCGCGCGCTGTTTGCCGCGCTGCCGGACCTGCTGGAGCTCTGAGCATTATGGCCGACCGCCGCCGCACACCGGTGAATGACCGCGTCGCCGCCGCCCATCTGAGCGATGTGCCGGAAGGGCTGCAGCCGGTGGAGGGCACCGCCGCCCGCATCGGCGTGCCGGTTGCGGACCTGCTGCGCGCCCCTGACGGCCCGCGCGACCGCCAGCTGGTCTACGGCGAGCCGGTCACGGTCTATGAGGACCGCGGCGGCTGGTCCTTCCTGCAGGCGGCCAAGGATGGCTACGTGGGCTATGTGCCCAGTTCCGCTGTCACCGCCCCTTTCGAGGCCACCCACTGGATCAGTGCGCCCGCCACCCATGCCTATTCGGCGGATGATTTCAAATCCCCCGAATCGCACGCCCTCAGCCACGGCAGCCGGGTGCAGGTCCTGGGCGGCACCGGACGGTTCCTGGAAACCACTCTCGGCTTCATCCCGGCCCGGCACCTGTCCGCCCTCGGCGCCCATGCCAGTGATCCGGCGGCGGTGGCCGGCCTGTTTCTCGGCACGCCCTACCTCTGGGGCGGCAACAGCTGCTTTGGCATCGACTGTTCCGGCCTGGTGCAGGCGGCGCTGCTGGCCTGCGGCATCCCCTGCCCCGGCGACAGCGATATGCAGGAGGCGGAACTGGGCGAGGCGGTGTCTTCAGACAACTATCAGCGCGGCGACCTGCTGTTCTGGAAAGGCCATGTGGCGCTGGTGCGCGACGCCGACACCCTGATCCATGCCAACGCCCATCACATGGCGGTGGCAGCAGAGCCCATCGCGGCCGCCATCGCGCGGATCGAAGCCCAGGGCGACGGCCCGGTGACCGCGCATAAAAGGCTGCTGTAAAGCCCGCCCGGCGCCTCAGGCGGCAAAAATCCTGGCAGGATTTTTGGCCGGAAAATTTGAATTTTCCGGTTCCCCTGCGGTGGCCGTCAGTCGATCGGGCGGATCAGCTTGCGCTCCAGCACCCGCAGCACGGTCTTCAGATCGGCGCCGCGCTTCAGGATGTGCCCGTCCATGCCGACCACCGAATACTGCCCCTGCCGCTGGCGCAGCTTGGGCCGTTTTTCGATCCGGTACAGCGGATGCTCCGCCGTGCGCCGGAACACCGAGAACACCGCCAGATCGCGCAGGCTCGCAATCCCGTAATCGCGCCACTCCCCCGCAGCCACCATCCGCCCGTAAAGCGAAAGAATGACGGACAGTTCCCGCCGGTCAAACGCGACTTGCTGAGGAATGGGAGATCCGGGAAAAGGCTGCACCTGATCAAAGCTCATACCTGAAAGGTTGCGCCATTTCCCGGGCAAATCAAGGGTAATCGCGTTCGAATTTCCGTGTGGTGCCGGATCCGCACAGGCTCTGCCCCCTGGTTCCGCCCCGTTCCGTCCCGCCTCAGGCCGCCGCCAGCCCGCCGCATTGCACGCCCAGAATCTGCTCCAGCGCCACCCGCCCCGGCGCCGTCAGCATCAGGCCGCGCTTGTGCCGGTGCCGCTTGACCCAGCCGCTGTCCAGCGCGTGGTCCAGGATCTGCCGCCCCATCGGCCCCGCCACATGCAGCCTGCGCTCGGTCCAGTCGAGGCAGGGCCGGGCAAAGGGCTGGCGGCTTGGCCGCTCCGGCAGCACAACCCCCAGCTTCAGCCAGGCGGCGTCCGGTTCCGCCCGGAAGGCGCCGTGCTGCTCGACCAGCATGCCGCGGTCCAGAAAGGCGCCGGTCATCGCCACCGCCAGCGGCCCCGCCAGATGGTCGTAGCAGCTGCGCAGCTGCGCCAGCCCGCCCGCCTTGCGCTGCTGCGCCCGGTACAGGCTCTCGGCCGGGGCAATCGCCGCCAGCTGCTCCAGCGCATGCGCCACCTCGGCGCCCGCCAGCCGGTGATAGACACAGCGGCCGCGCTTTTCGGCCACCACCAGCCCGGCATCCTGCAGCAGCCGCAGATGCGCCGAGGCGGTCTGCGGCGTCACCCCGGCGGCGGCGGCCAGCTCCTTGTTGGTATAGGCCCGGCCCTCCATCAGCTCGCACAGCATCCGGGTGCGGCTGGCGTCCGCAATGGCCTGGCCCAGAATGTCGAAACGCGGTGTGATCATGCGCCTACCCTATGCGGTTTCCGCAGCCGCTCCCAAGCAAAACCCTTCGCCGCATGCCGAACTGTCCGGCATCCGGTCAAGCAAACGAGCCATGGCAGAACCAGCCCGGCGACAGCGCCCCGCCATGGGCAAAGAACAGCCACAGCCGCGCGCCGCAGGCGGTCACCACCACCCAGTAATCGCGCACGCCGCTGCGCCAGCCGGGATCCTCCAGCCACCATTCCGGGGCAATCCGCTCCGGCCCCTCCGCCCCGGCCAGCTCCCAGTCGCGGCCGCGCCAGCGGAAATGTTCGGGCACCTGCGGCCGCTCCGGCGCATGGACCAGCTCGGGCGGCCAGATCAGCAGCGGCCGCGGCCGCGGCGGCCGCGGCCATTCGCCCGCCCAAGGCTCCGACCAGGCGGCGGCCTGCACGGTGAAACTCTTTTCCGGAATGTGGCTCTCCGCCGGGTGATAGCGGGTGATCGCCTCCAGCCCCAGCCGCGCGCCCAGGCGGCCGATCAGATCCTCCAGCGCCGCGGCCTCCTCCTGCTCCTCCTGCCGCGCCCGCGCCGCGGCGCCCGCCTGGATATGGCCCGCCGGGGTGCGGTCATGCATCGCCTCCGCCTGCAGCACCTCCAGCCGCAGCATGTCGATGCCAAAGCCCGCATCGATCTGCTCCAGCTTCATCTCCAGAAGCGGCCGGATGCGGGCCGGGTCGCGGGTGGCGCGGGCGAGGCCCACGGTCACCGCCTCCATTTCCTGATCGCAGCGGTGCGCCTCCAGCCGCAGGACGCGCCCGCCCTTGCCGCGCTCCTCCAGCCGGGCACACAGCCGCGGCAGCATCCGGTCGATCCCCGCCAGCAGATCCTCCATCAGGCCGATCGGCTCCGGCAGGGTCAGCCGCACCGCAAACCGGTCCGGGCTGCGCGCGGGCGAGACCGGCTCCGGCGCGCTGCCCATCGCCTGGTCCAGCCGCAGCACCAGGCCGCGGCCGAACCGGCGCGCCAGGCCGGCCCGCGGCTGCTCCAGCAGATCGCCGATCCGCCTGAGCCCCAGCCGGTTCAGCTGCGCCACCGTGGCCGCGTCCAGCCGCAAGGCGGCCACCGGCAGGGGGCCAAGCGCGCCATAGGCCTGCCCGGGCTCCGCAATCCGCCCCATCTGCGGCGGCGCCTGCAGCTGCGGCGCCGCCCCGCCGCGGGTCCAGTGGCGGCGTCCGGCGCCCTGCCCCGGGCTGCGTTTCTGCGCCCGGGCGCGGGTGGCGCGGGCCTCCTGGTCAATGGCATCGCCGCTGCGCTCCGGCGCGGCGTCTTCCCCCGCGTAACGCGCCAGCGCCCAGGCCGCGCCCAGGGTATCGGCCAGCCCCATCCGCACGCTCAGCCCCATGTCCGCGCAATCCTGCCCCGCCGTCTCCATCAGCGACGCCTCGCTGCCGAACAGATGCGCGCAGCCGGTGATGTCGAGGACCAGCCCGTCCTCCCCGGCCTCGGCCACCCAGGGGCTGAACTTGCCCGCCCAGCGCCTGAGTGCGGCCAGAAACACCGCCTCGGCAGCGCGGTTGCGCGGCCGCACCATCAGCGCCGCATACATCGCATGGGCATCGCGCAGCGGCTGGCCGGGATGCAGGCCCTCCGCCGAAGCGGCCGCATTTAACGCAGAAATAACCTGAGTGTTCGATACTTCTTCCGCAACGGCCAGCGGCCCGGCACTGCCGCCGCGCTCTGCCCGCATGATGCGTTCGGCGCCAAGGCGCGGAAACCAGAGCGACAGGATGCGGCGGCAGGTCATGGGCAGAACAGGCAGCAGGGGCCGGCAGGCGGCGGATTACAGGAGTTCCACAGCATATGTTCTTATTTTGTTCCTGTCATGTGATTCGGTCAACCGGCACGGAGGCCGCGTGATGTCCCTGCGCCTGTTCAAAACCTTCGCCTTCCTGGCAATCCTCGCCGCCCTGGCCATCGGCAGCACCGCCCCGGCCACCGCCAGGGACGGCATCAGCAAGCATGTCACCCGGCGGATGGCCCTGATGACCTCGCAAAAGGCGGCGATGGATGTGCTGGCCGGGATGATGGCCGGGCGCACGGCCTTCGACCGGGACA
Organism: Leisingera thetidis; assembly: GCF_025857195.1. Taxonomy (NCBI): domain Bacteria; kingdom Pseudomonadati; phylum Pseudomonadota; class Alphaproteobacteria; order Rhodobacterales; family Roseobacteraceae; genus Leisingera; species Leisingera thetidis. The sequence goes on from NZ_CP109787.1 coordinate 3,909,567, forward strand.
AGGCGCGCAGCGCCCGGCGGCAGCTGATCCGCTCCACCGGCAGCATCCGCAAGCATTTCAAGAAGCCGCGGCTGGATCCGCGCTCCAACGCCCGGCCGCTGATCTGGCACGCCTGGGAAGATTTCAAGGCCCGCGCCGGAACTGCCGAAGCGGCCGCCAAAGGGCTGAACACCCGCTCCCTGCCCGCGCTGCGCCGCACCCTGCCCGGCCTGATGCAAAGCTGCCTCAGCTGCCACGAGACCTACCGCAACACGCCGAACGCCTTCATCACCCACTGACCGGTCCGGCCTGCGGCCGGGCGGGTCCGCTCAGACGCCGTACCGCGCCATGAAGGTGTCGATGGCGCCGCCGATCACCCGCTCGCGCTCCGCCGCGCTGAAGGTCTCGTCGATCTTGAACAGGAAGCGCAGGAACAGATCCGCCTTGCACAGCTCGGCAAACTGCGCGGCGGCCAGATCGGCATCGGCAATCGCCAGCTCGCCCCGTTCCGCAGCCCGTTCCAGGTAATCGCGGATCTCCGCGTGCATCACCATCGGCCCGCTTTCGTAGAACATCGGCCCCAGCTCGGGAAACCGGTCGGCCTCGGCCACGAAGATGCGGAACAGCTGCAGGCTGAACCCGCCCAGCAAGGCGCCGTGAATGCGCTCCGCCGCCGCCCGCAGCACGTCCCGCGGCCCGCAGCAGCCCGCCGCCAGATCCAGCGAGGCATCCGCCTGCTGCACGCAGGCCGAGCGCACCACCTCCATGAACAGCACCCGCTTGTCGGGGAAATAGCTGTACAGCGTGGCCTTGGACACGCCCGCCGCCTTGGCGATCTTGTCGACGCTTGCCCCCTCGAAACCGTCCGCCAGGAACACGTCGCGCGCGCCTTCCAGGACCTGGTCGAATTTCCGGCCGGTGCGCAGGACGCTGGCTTGCTGGTTCATGCGGGCTCCTTGGGCGGCGTGCGGGTCTGGGCCTAATGTAGCCCCTGCCGCGGCATTGCAACAGCATAAGCCGCAGCATCTTGCGGTCCCTCGCGGAACCGTTATGTTTAGAATTATTCTAATTTGCGGAGCGGCAGATGCGTTTTTTCACACAGCGCAAACAGTTTTCGGATCTGAGCGGGCAGGAAATCCTGGCCCTGGCGATCTCGTCCGAGGAGGATGATGCGCGCATCTACCGCGGCTACGCCGAACGGCTGCGAAGCGATTATCCCGCCACCGCAGCGATGTTCCTCGGCATGGCGGCGGAAGAGGACGATCACCGCGCCCAGCTGATCACCCTGCACGAGTCGCGTTTCGGCCCGGCGATTCCGCTGATCCGGCGCGAGCATGTGGCAGGCTATTATGCCCGCCGCCCCGTGTGGCTGATGGAGAACCTCAGCCTGGACCGCATCCGCGGCGAGGCCCGCGCAATGGAACGCGACGCCGAACGCTTCTACACCGCCGCTGCCGCCCGCACCCAGGACGCCGCCACCCGCAAGCTGCTGGGCGATCTGGCTGCGGCCGAGGCAGGCCACCAGGCCCTTGCGGGCGAGATCCGCACCACGCATCTGGATGCGGACACCCTTGCGGACGAGGACCGCGCCGCCCACCGCCAGTTCGTGCTGACCTGGGTGCAGCCGGGCCTCGCCGGGCTGATGGACGGCTCGGTCTCCACCCTGGCGCCGATCTTTGCCACCGCCTTTGCCACCCAGGACACCTGGACCACCTTTCTGGTCGGCATGGCGGCCTCGGTCGGGGCCGGCATCTCGATGGGCTTCACCGAGGCGGCCTCCGACGACGGCGAGCTTTCCGGCCGCGGCTCGCCGCTGAAGCGCGGCCTGGCCTCCGGCGTGATGACCACTATCGGCGGCCTCGGCCACGCCCTGCCCTATCTGATCCCGGAGTTCTGGACCGCCACCACGCTGGCGCTGCTGGTCGTCTTTGTGGAGCTCTGGGCCATCGCCTGGATCCAGAACAGGTTCATGGAAACCCCGTTCTGGCGCGCCACGCTGCAGGTGGTGCTCGGCGGCGCCCTGGTGCTGGGAGCGGGCATGCTGATCGGCAGCGGCTGAACACGCAAACGGAGCCCTCCCGCCCGGTCCGGAACAGCCGCAGGCTGCCCCTCCCCGGTTGGGCCGGGCAGCGCTGCCGCGCTGCGGGCGGCGTCTGCGGCTGAACGCCCGTCTCACAACCGGCGGGGCGCTTTCAGGGCGGACCTGCCCTTGACGCGCTTCGCAGCTGATACCTGCCCCGTAAAGCGCCATGGGGGGCGCCGGAGTGACGCTCCCAGGCTCCCAGGGAAGAGGCTCCGCATGGTGCAGCGGAACCGTCGCGCCAGTGGCGCGGCGTAAGCCCGTTGAACGCTCGGCAACCGCTGCAAGCGCTGGAGCGACAAGGGGACCTTTGTCCGCAAGATGGCCGGGCTTTGCCGTGCAGCCGTCCGGGCGCCGGCGGGCTGCCCGGGGACCGCGGCTGCGGCCGCGGCCCGAAGGCCTTCCATTCTGCCATACCCCCGCAGCCATTCCCGCCCGCAGCGCAGCTGCCACGCCCAACTGTGAAGGGCATTCTTCAGAATGCCCATAAGCAGGCGGGAGCCGCCCGTTTTCCGCCGCTGCCTGCAAATCGGGCTTTGCCAATTGGTCAAATCAGGTTACCAATCCGCGCGATGGCCGAGATTTTCTTCAGAACCCTGCCCTTCTTCGCAATCATCGGTCTCGGCTACTGGGCCGGACGCAGCCGCTTCTTCACCGAAGAGGCCACCGCCTTTCTGACCAAATTCGTGTTCTACTTCCCGCTGTCGGCAATGATCTTCGGCTTTGCCGCCAACCTGTCCTTTGCCGAGGTCTTCGACCCCGCCCTGATCCTCGGCTACCTGGCGGGCACCCTGGCGGTCTACCTGCTGGTGACGGCGGTGGCGGTGATCCGCGGGCTGGACATGCCCACCGCCGCGGTCGAGGCGCAATGCGCCGCCATCGGCAATGTCGGCTTTCTCGGCCTGCCGATGATGGCGATCCTGTTCGGTCCGGCCTCGGCCGCGCCGATGATGGTGGTGCTCAGCGTCGATCTGGTGGTGTTCTCCTCGCTGATCGTCATCCTGATCAACGCAGGCCGGGGCCAGGGGCTGGGCCTGGCCACGCTGAAACTGGTCGGGCTGGGCCTGCTGAAGAACCCGATGATCCTGTCCATCACCGCAGGCCTCGCCTGGTCAGCCTCGGAGCTGCCGATCCCGGAGCCCGCAAACGACTTCCTCACCATCCTCGGCGGCGCGGCCACCCCCGGAGCGCTGTTCGCCATCGGCGCCTCGCTGGCCTCGAAATCGGCCGAGCGGGTGCAGATCGCCGGCTGGCTCAGCTTTGCCAAGCTGGTGCTGCATCCGGCTTTTGTGGCCATCGGCGTGCTGTGGCTGGTGCCCGCCGCGCCGTTTTCCGCCACCGTCGCCATTGCCGCCGCCGCGCTGCCGGTGGCGGGCAATGTCTACATGCTGGCACAGCACTACGGGGTGGCGCCGCACCGGGTTTCCGCCACCATCCTGATTTCCACCGTGCTGTCGATCATCACGGTGCCGGCGGTGATTTCCTGGGTCTCCTGACCCGGCCTCACAGCCGGATCACGTAATCCTTGCGGGTGATTTCGATCACTTCCCAGGTGCCGCTGAAACCGGGGCGCAGGATGAAACTGTCACCCGCTGCCAGCGGATATTCGGTGCCGTCGTCGCTGGTGATCACCGACCGCCCCTGCAGGATCCGGCAGTATTCCCACTCGTCATAGGAAATCCGCCACTTGCCCGGCGTCGACTGCCAGATGCCGCAGTAAAGACCGTCCCGCTCTTCCGCGTTCCAGGTGGTGAACACCGGATCGCCCGCAATCACTTTCTCCGCCGCCGGGCGCTCCACCTCCGCCGCCGCGGCCTCCGGTGTCAGTCTCAGAAAATCGCTCATGGCCCTGTGCCTCCCTTTTGCTTTGGCGGCGGACTGTCCCGGTTTTCGCCACCGCTGTCCAGCACACGCCTGCGCAAATGCGGCAGCCGCAGCGCGCCCAAAACCCCGGATGTTTGCGATTTGGCAAGCCTTGTGCCGCAAAAACCGGACTTGCTGCCGCCCGGCCGCTGGACCCTGAGGCCAACTGCGGATAGCGATAGGGCTAACAGAATTCAAGGAGCCTCACCGATGGAAACCGTTTCCGAGAACCGCGCCTTTGGCGGCACCCAGGGCGTCTACAAACACGCCAGCAGCGCCACCGGCGGCGACATGACATTCGGCCTGTTCCTGCCGGAAGAGGCCAGGGACGGCCCGGTGCCGGTGCTGTGGTACCTGTCCGGCCTCACCTGCACCCACGAAAACGCGATGACCAAGGCAGGCGCCCAGTCCTGGTGCGCCGAGCAGGGCATCGCCATCGTCTTCCCCGACACCAGCCCCCGCGGCGAAGGCGTCGCCGATGATGACGCCTATGACCTGGGCCAGGGCGCGGGCTTCTACGTGAACGCCACGCAGACCCCCTGGGCGCCGCATTTCCGCATGTGGGACTATGTGGCCGAAGAACTGCCCGCGCTGCTGGGCGACAAATTCGCCATCGACCTGGACCGCCAGGCGATCACCGGCCACTCGATGGGCGGCCACGGCGCGCTGACGCTGGCGATGAACCTGCCGGGCCGCTACAAGTCGGTCTCCGCCTTTGCGCCGATCTGCAACCCCACCGCGTCGGACTGGGGCCGCAAGCAGCTGGGCGCCTATCTGGGCGATGATGAAACCGCCTGGGCCCGGCATGACGCCACCCTCTTGATGCGCGAAAAAGGCTTCGACGGCCCGATCCTCATCGACACCGGCACCTCCGACCAGTTCATCGACCTGTTGAAGCCCGAAGCGCTGGCCCAGGCGGTCGCCGAACGCCGCCAGCAGGCCACCCTGCGGCTGCAGCCGGGCTATGACCACAGCTATTTCTTCGTGTCGACCTTCATGGAGGAGCATGTCTCCTTCCATGCCGACGCGCTGTACCAGAACTAAGAAACAAAGGACGCGGCCATGAGTGACGAATTTGATTATGACCTGATCATCATCGGTTCCGGCCCCTCGGGCCGCTCCGCTGCCATTCAGGCCGGCAAGCTGCACCGCCGGGTGCTGGTGATCGACCGCAAGGACCGTCTCGGCGGGGTGTCGGTGCACACCGGCACCATCCCCTCCAAGACCCTGCGCGAAACCGTGTTGAACCTCTCCGGCTGGCGCGAGCGGTCGTTCTATGGCCGCTCCTACCGGGTCAAGGACCAGATCGGCGCCGAGGACCTGAAGGCGCGCCTGCACATGACCCTCGACTACGAGGTCGACGTGCTGGAGCACCAGTTCAACCGCAACCACGTGGAATCGCTGAACGGGCTGGCGAAATTCGTCGGCCAGAACGAGATCGAAGTCGCCACCGAAGCCGGCGAAACCACCCGGCTGACGGCCGAGAAATTCCTGATCGCCACCGGCACCCGCACCTACCGCCCGGACTATGTGCCGTTCAACGGCAAGACCGTGGTGGACGGCGACGATTTCCTGGAAATGGCCGAGATCCCGCGCTCGCTGGTGGTGATCGGCGCCGGCGTGATCGGGGTGGAATATGCCACCATGTTCTCCGCCCTCGATGTCCGCGTCACCCTGATCGAGCCGCGCGAGACCTTCCTTGATTTCATCGACAAGACCCTGATCCAGGAATTCACCCATCAGATCCGCGAAAACGGCGTCGACCTGCGGCTCGGCTCCGCGGTCGAAAGCATCGAGGACCGCGGCGCGCATATCGAAGTCATCCTCGACAACGGCCGCCATGTGCGTGCTGAAATGCTGCTGTTTGCGGCCGGCCGCCTGGGCGCCACCGCGTCGCTCAACCTCGAGGCCACCGGTCTCAAGACCGACCACCGCGGCCGCCTCAGCGTCGACCGCAAGACCTATCAGACCGAGGTGCCGCATATCTATGCCACCGGCGATGTGATCGGCCACCCGTCGCTGGCCTCCACCTCGCTGCAGCAGGGCCGCGTCGCCGCCTGCCACGCGCTGGAAACCCCGACCCTGCCGGAAAGCCCCTGGTACCCCTATGGCATCTACTCGGTGCCGGAAATGTCCACCTGCGGCATGTCCGAAGAAGAGCTGCAGGAGCGCGGCATTCCTTACGAGGTCGGCGTCGCCCGTTTCCGCGAAACCTCGCGCGGGCACATCATGGGGCTGGAGCACGGCATGCTCAAGATGCTGTTCTCATTGAAGACCCGCCGGGTGCTGGGCGTTCAGATCGTCGGCGAAGGCGCCACCGAGCTCATTCACATCGCCCAGGCGGTTCTGAACCTCAAGGGCACGGTGGACTACTTCGTGCAGAACACCTTCAACTATCCGACCCTGGCCGAGGCGTACAAGATCGCCGGCCTCGACGCCTTCAACCGGATGCCGATCCCGGAGGAGTTCAAGGTCAAGAAGCCCGCCCGCAAGGCCAAATCCGCCCCCAAGGCGGAGGCAAAGCCGGCCGAAGAACCCAAGAAGGCGGCGGAGTGACCGCGCTCTACATCGACGCCGACGCCTGCCCCGTGAAGCAGGAGGCCGAGCGGGTTGCCACCCGCCACCGCCTGCGCATGTTCGTGGTCTCCAACGGCGGGCTGCGCCCCTCGCAGAACCCGCTGGTGGAAAACGTGATCGTCTCCGAGGGCGCCGATGCCGCCGACATGTGGATCGCCGAGCGCTGCGGCCCCGGCGACGTGGTGGTGACGGGCGACATTCCCCTCGCCGCCAAATGCATCGAGGCCGGTGCCCGCGTGCTGCGCCACAACGGCGAGCGGTTCACCCAAGCCAACATCGGCCAGCAGCTGGCGATGCGCGACCTGATGGCGGACCTGCGCGCCGCCAACCCGCTGGGGGCCGGCGGCAGCGGCAAGGGCTTCACCAAGGCCGACCGCTCGCGCTTCCTCGACGCGCTGGAGCGGGAACTGAGGGCCGCCAAACAGGCCTGACCCCGGATCAAGGCTCCGCGCCGGCAGACAACCGGGCAGGCGCGGTTCAGCCGATCCCTGACACTTCCCCCGAACCCTGTCCCCGGTGTTCTGCGGCCCAAAATTCCGGCGCGGAATTTTGCCCGGAAAAATTGCATTTTTCCGGCCCCAGCCCCATTGCCGCACCGTGCCAAATCCGCCACTGATCAGAGGCAGGCAACAGGAGGGCAAACATGACCGCAGAGGTGAAGATCAGCGTCCCCGGCCTGTTCGCCGCCGCCGGTGCCGGCATTGCCTTTTCCGTCATCGACATGATCTTCAAGTTCCTGTCCGGCGACTACCCGCTTTATGAGGTGGTGCTGTTCCGCTCGGTGGTGGCGCTCGCCGTCATGCTTGCCGTCATCATGCCGCTGGAAGGCGGCTATCATCACCTGCGCACCCATCAGCCGAAACTGCACGTCTGGCGCTGCGCCGTGGTGCTGTTTGCCAACATCTGCTTTTTCACCGGCCTTGCCATCCTGCCGCTGGCCGAAGCGGTGGCGATTGCCTTTGCCACCCCGCTGATCGTCACCATCCTGTCGGCGCTGTTCCTGGGCGAACGCCCCGGCCCGTGGCGCTGGGGCGCAGTCTGCGCCGGTTTCCTTGGCGTGCTGATCATCATGCGGCCCGGCCCCGGCACCTTCCAGGCCGCCGCGCTGCTGCCCTTTCTCGGCGCCTGCGGATATGCCACGCTGCATGTGCTGACCCGCCGGGCGGGCAGTACCGAAAGCGGCGCCACGCTGGCCTTCTATCCGATGCTGGGCTTTCTGGTTGTCAGCGCCCTGGTCGGCCTGGCGCTTGGCGACGGCCGCTTTGCCACCGGCGGCAGCGCCGCGCTCGATTTCATCCTGCGCGCCTGGATCTGGCCCGCGCCGCAGGACTGGCCCTATCTGATCGGCGTCGGCCTGGCCGGCTCCGTGGGCGGCTACCTGGTCAGCCAGGCCTACCGCATGAACGAGGCCGCGCTGGCCGCCCCGTTTGAATACATCGCCATGCCGATGTCGGTTCTCTGGGGCGTGCTGATCTTCAGCGAATGGCCTGACACGGCGGTCTGGGCCGGCAGCAGCCTGATCATCGCCTCCGGGCTGGTGTCGGTCTGGCGCGAAACCCGCCGCGACCGGCCCGTCCCGCGGCCCCGTCCGCGTGCAGAAGGATAATGCCCATGCCGGTGAATGCCGTCGTCTTCGACATCGGCCGCGTGCTGATCGAATGGGAACCCGAACGCTTCTACGACAGCCGCATCGGCGCGCCGCGCCGCCAGCAGCTGTTCGAACAGGTGCCGCTGCACGCGATGAACCTCGACGTCGACCGCGGCGCCCCTTTCCGCGAAACCGTCTATGCCCTGGCGGACGCCCATCCGCAGTGGCGCGAGGAAATCCGCTGGTGGCACGACTGCTGGCTGCAGATGGTGCCGCGCGAAATCCCCCGGACAGTGCGCCTGATGCAGGCGCTGCAGGCCCGCGGCATCCCGGTCTTCGCGCTCAGCAACTTCGGCGCCGAGACCTTTGAACTGGCCTGCGGGGCCTACCCTGCCTTGCGTGGCTTCGACCACACATGTGTTTCCGCGCATCTGGGAACCATCAAGCCAGAGCCGCAAATCTATGCCATTCTGGAACGCGGAACCGGGGTTGCTCCGGAGAACCTGCTGTTCACCGACGACCGCCCCGAAAACATCGAGGCCGCGCGCCTGCGCGGCTGGCAGACCCACCTGTTCACCGCCCCCGGCGCCTTTGCCGCGCGGCTGGTGCAGGAGGGGCTGTTGACGGAACAGGAGGCCGCCTGACACGGCCCGCAACAGACACAGGATAAGGCACGGATGAGCATTCCCTACATTGGCTTCGAAGAGGGCGAGGCGCTGCTCGATTGGGTCGGCTTTGCAGAGGCGCTGGCCGCCAGCCACGATCTGCCCAAGGCGGAAATCGGCGACACCTTCCTCTACCGCGATCCCGACACGCTGCTGAGCCGCTCCGCCTGGATCGACGGGCTGGGGCTGGCGGTGAAAACCGCCAACATCTTCCCGCGCAACCCGGACGCCGGCAAGCCGATGATCAACGGCTCGGTCTGTCTTTACTCGGACGCGGACGGCACGCTCGAAGCCCTCGTCGACTTCCATCTGGTGACCAAGTGGAAGACCGCCGGCGACAGCCTGCTGGGCGCGCTGCGGCTGGCAAACCCGGACGCACAGGAGGTGCTGATCGTCGGCGCGGGCACCGTCGGCGCCTCCCTGATCGAGGCGTTCGGCACCGGCTTCCCGCAGGCGCAGATCCGGGTCTGGAACCGCACCGGCGCCAAGGCGCAGGAACTTTGCGCCCAGTACCCCGGCACCCTGCACGCCGCCGATCTGGAACCGGCAGTGCGCGCCGCCGATATCATCGTCACCTGCACCATGTCCTCGCAGCCGGTGATCAAGGGCGAATGGCTGCGCCCCGGCCAGCACCTCAACATGATCGGCGCCTACCGCCCCGACATGCGCGAGGCCGATGATGCGGCGCTGCAGCGCGCGCAGATCTATTGCGACAGTTTCGACACCACCCTGGACCACATCGGCGAGTTCAAGATCCCGCTGGCCGCGGGCGCCATCCAGCGCAGCGACGTGCTGGCGGACTTCTACGGCCTCGACCGTTTTCCCGCCTTTGATCCCGCGCAGATCACCCTGTTCAAGAACGGCGGCGGCGCCCATCTCGACCTGATGACCAGCCACCACGTCCTGCAGAAGTGGAAGGCCAGGGCATGAGCTGGCTGCCGGGTCTGAGCGTTGTCCTCCTGGTCCTGATTGTCATCCCGTTCCTGCGCGAGCGGCTGCGCAAGCCGATGAACGCGCAGGAACGGCAAGCCGCCCCCGGCGCCTTTGCCGCGCTGTCCGGCGGACTCACCCATTACCGCTGGACCGGCCCCTTGCGCGGGCCGGTCGCGGTCTGCGTGCACGGTCTCACCACGCCGTCCTTCGTCTGGGACGGGGTGGCGCAGGGGCTGGCCGCGATGGGCTACCGGGTGCTGAGCTACGATCTCTACGGGCGCGGTTTTTCGGACCGTCCTGGCGGGCCGCAGGACCGCGGCTTCTTTGTCGCCCAGCTGGAGGAACTGCTGGAGGATCAGCAGGTGGGCAATGATTTCACGTTGATCGGCTATTCCATGGGCGGCGCCATCGCCACCGCCTATGCCGCGGCCCATCCCGGCCGCCTGCGGGAGCTGATCCTGCTGGCGCCGGCCGGGTTCGGCAGCAGCAGCGGCCGGCTGACACGGGTGATCCGCCAGGTTCCGCTGCTGGGGGACTGGCTGATGCAGGCCCTCTACCCGGCGCTGCACATCCGCGGCACAGAACGCGAGCGCCCCCTGCCCAGCTCGGTGCCCGGCATCGTTGATTTGCAGCAAAGGGAGCTCAGCTACCGGGGCTTCATCCCCGCCGTCCTCGCCTCGCTGCGCGGAATACTGGCCGAGGATTTCACCACCGACCACCGCCGCCTGCATGCGGAAAGCGTGCCGGTGATGGCGATCTGGGGCCAACAGGACGCGGTGATCCCGCCGACCTCGCCGGGCCGCCTCGCCGAACACGCCCGTTCGATCCGCCAGGAGGAAATCCCCGGCGCCGGCCACGGGCTGCCTTATACCCACACCGATGAGGTGCTGGGCATCATCGCCCGCAACCACCGCCGCGGCCTGCTTTGATCCGCCCGGCCCTTTTCCTCTTTCTGGAAATACTCCGGGGCGCTGCCCGCGTCCCGGCTCCCTTCGGGCGTTACGCCGCCACCGGGGCCGCCGCCTGCCCCAGCGGCCGTTCCCTGACCGGCAGGTGCACAATCGCGCTGAAGGCGCCGATGCCCACGCCGATCCACCACACCAGGGTGTAGTCGCCATAGGCATCATACATCCGCCCGCCCAGCCACACGCCCAGGAAACTGCCCAGCTGGTGGCTGAAGAAGACGATGCCATAGAGCGTGCCCATGTAGCGCAGGCCATAGATATGCGCGACCAGCCCCGAGGTCAGCGGCACCGTCGCCAGCCACAAGGAGCCCATCACGATCGAGAACACGATCACCGTCATCGGCGTGATCGGGAACAGGATGAACGCCGCCGCCGCCAGCGTCCGCCCGGTATAGATCGCCGCCAGCAGGTATTTCTTGGAATAGCGCTTGCCCAGATACCCCGCCAGCAGCGTGCCGCCGACGTTGGCCGCGCCGATGAGCGAGATCGCCACCGCCCCCAGCGCCGAGGTCGAGGTGATGCCCATCGAATAGAGCGCGCCGCCCGGCTGGATCGGCCCGCACATCTCGGTCACGAACGCCGGGAAATGCGCGGTGACAAAGGCCAGCTGGTAGCCGCAGCTGAAAAAGCCGAGGAATATCAGCGTGTAGGAGGGATCCTTGAACGCCTTCATCAGGATCGTGCCCATGCTTTCTTCCAGCTCCGCCTTGGAGGCGGCCTCCGGCGCCCGCATCAGCGGCAGCGTCAGGATCAGTGCCAGCACCAGGCCGGCAAAGATCACGAAAATCGTCTGCCAGGGCAGGAAAGTCAGCATCCATTCCGCCGCCGGCGCGCCGAAGATCTGCCCAGCGGAACCCGCAGCGGTGACAACCGCCAGCGACATCGAGCGGTTCTCGTCCGAGCTTGCCCGCCCGACCACCGCCAGCACCACGCCGAAGCCGGTGCCGGCAATCCCGAACCCCACCAGCCATTCATAGGCCTGCATCTCGAACGGCGTGGTCGAAGCCGCGCTCAGCACCAGCCCGGCGGCATAGACGAGGGCCCCCATGATGATCGCCTTGCGGTCGCCGATCTTCTCGGCAATGGCGCCGAAAATCGGCTGGCCGATGCCCCAGGCAAGGTTCTGGATCGCAATCGCCAGCGAGAACTCCGAGCGCAGCCAGCCGAACTCCTCTGCAATCGGGATCTGGAACACGCCGAAGGACGCGCGCACCGCAAAGCTCACCATGATGATGACGCACCCCACGATCAGAACGGGGGTGAACAGCGGCGCGGAACGGTCCATGGGCTCTCTCCTGAGTATCAGCGCGACACTACGCATATTCCCCAAGCCGTCAAATCAGGATTTCTGCGCGCTGTGTTAAGGATATCTGATGTGTCCGCCACAGGCCGCAGACGCGATTGCGGCGCCGCCGCGGAAATGGCATCCCCCGCTTCCCATCCCCCGCGCCCCGCGCTATCCCTGTCCCCATGACCGATTTCAGCGCGCTTTACCGGCACAAGATTGACGCGGGCGAATTGAAGCCCGACCCGGCCCAGGAAGCCGTGCTTCCCCATTTCGACCGCATCGCCGAGGGGCTGATGGCGCCGCCGGTGAAACGCGGCTTTTTCCGCAAGGCGGAATATGAACCGGTCCGGGGGCTCTACCTCTGGGGCGGGGTGGGCCGCGGCAAGTCGATGCTGATGGACATGTTCGTCGCAAGCCTGGACGGCATCCCCGCCCGCCGGGTGCATTTCCATGCCTTCATGCAGGAGATCCACGCCAGCATGCATGCCGCCCGCCAGCAGGGCGCCGAGGACGCGCTGGCGCCGGCCGCGGCAGAGGTCGCGGAAACGGTGCGGCTGCTGGCCTTTGACGAGATGCAGATCATCGACATCACCGATGCGATGATCGTCGGGCGTTTGTTCGAGGCGCTGTTTGCCGCCGGCGTCACCGTGATCACCACCTCCAACCGGGCACCGGATGACCTGTACAAGAACGGGTTGAACCGGCAGCTGTTCCTGCCCTTCATCGATCTGATCAAAGAGAAGATGGCGGTGCACGAGATGGTGAGCCCCACCGACTACCGCCAGCACCGGCTGACCGGCGCGCAGGTCTATTTCTCCCCCATCGACGCAGAGGCCCGCGCGTTGATCCGGGCGATCTGGCGGGACCTCTCCGGCGGCGGCGATGCCCCGCCGCTGACGCTGCAGGTGAAGGGCCGCGAGGTGACCCTGCCCGCCTTCCGCAACGGCGTCGCGCGCGCCAGTTTCTATGACCTGTGCGGCAAGATGCTGGGGCCCGGCGACTATCTCGCCATCGCCGAAGCGGTCAAGGTCCTGGTGCTCGAGGACATCCCGCGCCTCAGCCGCAACAATTTCAACGAGGCCAAGCGGTTCGTCACCCTGATCGACGCCCTGTACGAATCCCGCGTGCGGCTGATCTGTTCGGCAGCGGCGCAGCCCGAAATGCTCTATGTCGAGGGCGAGGGCACGTTCGAGTTCGAACGCACCGCCTCGCGCCTGCGCGAAATGCAGGACAAGGACTGGGGAGCCGCCGCGCCGTGATCGTCCGCCAGTCGCCCCGCCGGTGGGAAATCTTCCTGATCCTGAACGGGTCGGTGGTGCCGCGCATCCTGCCCAATATCATCGGCGCCGCGCTGTGGGCGGCCCTCGTGCTGATGCTGGACCGCCATGTGATGGCGGTGCCGCAGATCCCGATCGGGGCGATGGGAGTGTTCGGCCTGTCGCTGTCGTTGTTTCTCGGCTTCCGCAACAACGCCGCCTATGACCGCTGGTGGGAGGCGCGCAGGATCTGGGGCCGCATGGTCTCTGACGTGCGCAGCCTGGCGCAGGAACTGCGCATCTTTGCGGGCCAGGGCCCGGACGAGGAATACATCCTGACCCGCATCCTCGCCTTTCACCACCTGCACCGCGCCCAGCTGCGCGGCGACGAGGTGGCGGATACCGTGCGGCACTGGGTCGGACCTGCGGCGGCAGAACAGCTGATGCAGACGGAAAACAGCCCCAACGCCGCCCTGCGCGGCATCGCCGCCCGGCTGCGCGAAATGGCAGAGGACGGCCGCATCGACGGCTTCGGCCAGCGCGCCCTGGCGGAACGGCTGGCCGCCTTCGCCGCGGCCCAGGCCGGCAACGAGCGGCTGCTGACCACGCCGCTGCCCTTTGTCTACTCGCTGCTGGTCTGGCGCACGACCTACCTCTACTGCCTGCTCCTGCCCTTTGCCCTGCTTGGCAGCGCCGGCTGGTTCGAGCCGCTGGTGGCGGCGGTGGCGGCCTATGTCTTCTTCGGTCTCGCCGAAGTGACGCATGAGCTGGAGCACCCGTTCCGCAAACAGGCCAATTCCGTCCCCCTCAGCGCCATGTGCCGTGTGATGGAAATCTCGGTCTGCAACGCCCTCGGCCGCCCGGTGCCGCCCAGGCTGGAGCCGGTGAACTACGTTCTGGACTAGAGGCCCGCGGATTTCCGCAAAGATGAAATGCGGCCGCGCCGCGCCAGCGGCGCCCGGCCCAACGGGATGAGATCCCCGGATCGAAGCCGGGCGGGAGAGCCTCCCCCGCCACGGGCCAAGGCCTCAGCCGTTTTCGCGCAGGATATGGCCTGCCAGATACAGCGAGCCGCAGATCAGCACCCGCGCCTGCGGATCTTTCGCAACAATCGCCTTCAGCGCCGCCATGGCGCTCTCCGCGGTCCCTGCTTCGATGCCCGCCGAGCGGGCCGCCGCCTCGGTCTCTTCGGCGCTCAGGGTGTTCACCTCGTCCGGGATCGAGATCGCGGTGAGGCTCGCCGCATGCGGCGCCAGCGGGCGCATGTAGCCGCTCACGTCCTTGGTGTTCAGCATGCCGCAGATCAGATGCGTCGGGCGCCCGGGCAGACCCGCCAGCACGTCGGCCAGCGCAATGCCGGCGGCGGCATTGTGGCCGCCGTCCAGCCACAGCTCGGCCTCCGGCGCGGCCGCCACCAGCGGGCCGGTCTTGAGCCGCTGCATCCGCGCGGGCCATTCGGCGTTCACCATCGCCGCCTCGCAGGCGGCCTCATCCGCGCCCAGATGGCGCAGCACCGCCAGCGCCGCGCCGGCGTTCTGGACCTGATGCGCGCCCAGCAGGGCCGGCAGCGGCAGGTCCAGCAGGCCGTTTTCGTCCTGGAACACCAGGCGGCCATGCTCCTGATGCACATGCCACTGCTGGCCGCAGGCGATCAGCGGCGCCCCGAGGCGGGCGGCGGTGGCCTCAATGACCTCCATCGCCTCCTCCGGCTGCGGGCCGGCCACAACCGGCACACCGCGCTTGATGATGCCCGCTTTCTCCGCGGCGATCTTGGCCAGCGTGTTGCCCAGGAACTGCTCGTGGTCGATGGAAATCGGGGTGATCACGCTGATTTCGGGCTTGCCGATCACGTTGGTGGCGTCCAGACGCCCGCCCAGGCCCACCTCCAGCAGCGTGTAATCCGCGGGCGTGCGCGAAAACGCCAAGAGCCCCGCCACCGTGGTGATCTCGAAATAGGTGATGTTCTCGCCGCCGTTCCTGGCATAGCACTCGTCCAGCACCTCGGTCAGATGCGGCTCCGAGATCAGCGCGCCCGCCAGCCGGATGCGTTCATGAAAGCGCGCCAGATGCGGCGAGGTGTAGGCGTGCACCGATTTGCCCATGCCCTCAAGGCCCGCCCGGATCATCGCCTGGGTCGAACCCTTGCCGTTGGTGCCCGCCAGGTGGATCACCGGCGGCAGATTTTCCTGCGGGTTGTCCAGCGCCGCCAGCAGCCGCCAGACCCGGTCCAGCGTCAGGTCGATGATCTTGGGGTGCAGCGCCATCATGCGGGCGAGGATCGCGTCGGACGTCTGGGTCATTCGGGGGCTCTCTGGCAACGGGGTTCTGGGGCTTGATACGCAAACGGCCCGCCCGGACTCAGGCAGGCCGCAGCTAGGCATTCTGGCAGGTTCAGCCTTCGGCGGCTGCCGGTTCTGCGGCATCCGCAGCCTTGTTCGCGGCCTTGGCCGGTGCGTCCGCCTGCGGCGACGGCAGATCGCCCACCACCTGCGGCGGCAGGCCCATCAGCATCCGGGTGATGGTGATCAGCTCTTCGCGCATCTCGGTGCGCGGCGTCACCCGGTCCAGCATGCCGTGGTCCAGCAGGTACTCGGCGCGCTGGAAGCCGTCGGGCAGCTTCTCGCGGATGGTCTGCTCGATCACCCGCGGGCCGGCAAAGCAGATCAGCGCGTTCGGCTCGGAAATATGCACATCGCCCAGCATCGCATAAGAGGCGGTAACGCCGCCCGTGGTCGGGTGGGTCAGCACGACGATGTAGGGCAGCCCCGCCTCTTTCAGCATCTGCACCGCCACCGTGGTGCGCGGCATCTGCATCAGCGACAGGATGCCCTCCTGCATCCGGGCGCCGCCGGCCGCCGAGAACAGCACCAGCGGGCGGCCCAGCTTCACCGCCTCCTCGGCGGCGGCGATGATGGCATTGCCCACATACATGCCCATCGAGCCGCCCATGTAGGAAAAGTCCTGCGCGGCGGCGATGATCGGGGTGCGGCCGATTTCGCCGGCAGCCACCAGCATCGCTTCCTTCTCGCCGGTCTTCTTCTGCGCCGCCTTCACCCGCTCGGGGTATTTCTTCTGATCCTTGAACTTCAAGGGGTCGGCCAGCGGCTCCGGCACCGCGACCTCGGCAAAGACACCGCCGTCGAACAGCGCGGTGAACCGGTCGCGCGGCGAGATATGCATGTGGTGGCCGCAGCTGGTGCAGACGTTCTGGTTGTCGCTCAGCTCGCGGTGAAACAGCATGGTGCCGCATTCATCGCATTTCTGCCAAAGGTTCTCGGGCACTTCGCGGCGCGAAAAGATCGAGTTGATCTTGGGCCGGACGTAATTGGTGATCCAGTTCATTGAGCTTGCCTCTCCGGGGGCGCGGTTTGACCCCCAGATAAGGCCCCTTGGCCGCAATTGCAATCAGCGGCGTATGGCCAGCCGCGCTGTCAGCCAGCTGATCAGCATCAGCGCAAAGTCGACCGCCATCCAGGGCCGCAGGTTTCCGGTGTCCGACATGTCGAAGGGGATCAGATACAGCGCCAGGCCGTTCAGGCTGGTGGGCGAGGCAAACAGCAGCAGCGCAGCGGCATTGTTGAAGAAATGCACCGCCATCGCCGGGCCCAGGGTGCCCGCCCGCGCCGTCAGATCCGCCATCAGCACCCCGAACATCCCGGCCCATGCCGTGATCAGCAGCGCGTTCTCCCCGGCCTCGGCGGGCAGGTAGTGGCCCAGCGCAAACAGCGCCGAAGGCGCCAGCAGCCACACCCAGGGACTGCGGAACCGCGCCGCCAGCGCCTGCTGGATGTAGCCGCGGAACAGGATCTCTTCCGAGCTGGTCTGCACCAGCACCCCGGCCGCCGACAGCGGCAGGATGCCCAACCAGGTCCAGAGCGGCAGATTCGCGGTCATCGGCGGCCCCATGCTGTAGGGCGGCAGGGCCATCAGCAGCACACTCAGGCCCAGCAGATACAGGCTGACGCGCAGGAACTGCCAGACCAGCGGCCGCAGGTGCCCGGTCACGGAGGCAAAGCCGCGCTGGTGGAGCAGCCGGGCCGCGATGGCAACGCCCAGCGACAGGAAGGCAAAGCTGCCCAGAAGCACCAGCATGGCGCCCGGGTTGCTGCCGTTGGCCAGCCCCTGCAGCCAGGCCCCGGGAAACAGGCCCGCCACCGCCGCCTGCAGCGCCGCCGTCATCGCAAAGCTCACCGCCGCCACCAGCACCAGCCCCAGCAGCAGCCGCCACAGCGCCGGCTGCACCCGGGCACAGCGCACCAGCGCTTCATGCGCCCTGTAGCGGTGCTTGTGCTGCATGAATGCTCCCTTCCGGCCCGCCGCCAAATGCCGCCCACGTTATGCATTGCTGCAACGCCAAGGCAAGGCATCGGCGCCGCAGGGCTGTTCGCTCTTGCCGCTTTGCCGGCCCGCCCGTAAGAAAATTGCCAAAAAACAGGACCGGCAGGGGCAGCAGTGACCACGACAAACATCGGAAATCCGGCGTCTTTTCCGCCCCCCGGCGGAAACGCGCCAAGGCGCGGGCGATTTGGCAAGGCTGCCGCGGCGGCGGCGCTGGCGGGCTTGGCGCTGGCCGCGTGCAGCCCTGCGTCCAAGGGCCTGTCCTTCGCCGCCGGCGGCCCCGGCCAGGCGCCGCGCCTCAGCGGCCAGGTGATGTCCTTTGCCGGCGGCGAGGTGCTGCTGGCCGCACCGGCCTCCTACTGCTTTGACCGCCGCAGCAGCACTGCCGAAGCGGACGGCGGCTTTGCCCTGATCGCCCATTGCAGCCGGCTGGACGGGCGCAGCTGGTTCGGCCCCCGCAATGCGGCGGTGCTGACCGCCTCGATCGGCCCGGCGAAACAGGACGCCGCGGCGCCGCAAGCGGCGGATATCGCGGCCATGTTCCCCAAGGCCAAACTGCTGGAAACCCGCGAGGACCAGCTGCTGCCGCTGGTGCGCCTGGAATTCCCGGACGCCGTGGCGGACGGCGCCAGCCCCATCCATTGGCGCGGCGCCTTTGTGCTCGACCGCTACCTGATCGCGCTGGCGCTTTATGCCCCGGAGGGCAGCCGGTCCCTGGGCAGCCAGGGCGCGGCGCTGTTGAACGAGACCACCCACCGCACGCTGGAGGCCTCGATCCTGCCGGCTCTGGAGGAGGCAAGCGCCGCTCCGTCCGCAGCGCCTGAACCGGCCCTGCGGCCGCTGCCGCGGCCCGCGCGCCCCGGGAATGGCCCGCAGGCAGACACGCCGCGCAAAAAACGCGGGCTGGGCCAGCGGATTGCCGGTTTATTTCAATAGCCGCCAGCGGTTACACTGCCGCCAGGAGCCGCTGACTCCCGCTGACGGCAGCGCGGACCGGGACAGGCAACAGGTATCACGGGGCAAGAGGGGCACGATGGGCAGGATCATGGACCGGCTGCTGCACCTGCGCAGCCTGCGCCGCTGGCGCGCTGCGGCAGAAGACTCGGCGCGCGCACCGCTCTCCGAGCTGCGCCGCCAGCGCAATCAGGCCCGGCAGCTGCGCACCCATCTGGACCGGCTGATCCACACCGCCGACGGCCGCCTGGCGCTGCCGCTGATCGGCTCCTCCTTCTTTCCGCGCCCGCATGGCACCGACTGGTCCTGGCGGCCGGAACTGTGGCGCGGGCCGCTGCCGGAACGCGGGCTGTCCTCGGTCGCCACCAAGGCCCGGCTCGGCGATGAGGTGCAGCTGTTCCACGACTGTGCCTTCTCCGAACTCACCCTGCGCCAGCTCCGCAACACCCGCGAAGAGGATCTCGCCCCTTTCGGCCTGCGCATGGACGTGTTCAAGTTCGACGGCTCCTTCCTGTCGCTGGTGGTGGACCTGCCGCCCGCCGCCGCCGACGGCATGACCCGCCAGCACCTGCTGCGGGTCGACAGCATCATCGAATCGGAAAAGCCGATCGAGATCTTCGCCCGGCTCAACATCCAGCACGGCCCCAACACCGAGCAGATCGTGCGCGAGCTGCCGATGGAGGAACAGAACATCGTGGTGGAGTTCGACCTCGCCTATTCCAAGCTGAACGAGAAGCGGATCGAGAAGATCTGGCTGGATCTGATCTTCGAGGCGCCTGACATGAACCAGGTGATCCTGCGCGACCTGACCTTCTCGCGCCACCGCCGCGCGGCGATCTGAGGAGCCCCGACATGAGCGACCTGACACTGACCAAAATCCGCTTCCGCAACGGCATCTGGGAGGGCAAGATCAGCAATGCCCCGGCCAGCGGCGCGCGCCCCGACATCACCGTGATGTTCCAGGATGAGCCGGTGGCGGCAACAACACTGGCCGAAGGCCAGACCGGCGGCGAATGGCTGGTGTCGGTGCCGGTCCCAGCCGAGGCGCTGGCCGACGGGGTGCAGACCTTTGTGATCTTCGACGCGTCGGACAGCACGCGGCTGGGCGATTTCACCCTGATCGCCGGCGAGGCGGTCGCCGACGACCTGCGCGCCGAGGTGGAGCTTCTGCGCGCCGAGCTGGACATGCTGAAACGCGCCTTCCGCCGCCATTGCCTGGAAACCGCCTGAGCGGAACCGGCCTGAGCGTTATTCCAGCGCCTGGAAATGCTCCGCCAGCACCTGCATCAGCCGGGCATGCGGAATCGGGCCATAGCTGGCCCGGGCCACTCCGGCCTGCCGCGCGGTCTCCAGCGTGATGCCGCGCATCATCGTGTTGACCGGCAGCGGGCACCCCTCGCAGACCTGCGCAATCAGATCCGGATCGGACAGCCCCGGCACAAAGAACCCGTTGCCGCCGGCCTCGGCATAAGCCGCCGCGCGCTCCAGCGCTTCCGGCAGCAAGCCTGCGTGCTTCCCGGCATCTTTTTCCTTCAGAAACAGATCGGTGCGCGCGTTCACGAACAGATCCGCATGGGCCGCCCGCACCGCGGCCACCCGCCGGGCCTGTTCTTCGATGCTGTAAAAGCCGCCGCCGCCGACCACCTGATCCTCAAAGTTCAGCCCCACCGCGCCGGTCTCTGCCAGCCGCTTCGCATTGGCGGTCAGCTGGTCCGGCTCGCGGGCATAGCCGCCCTCGAAATCAATGGTGACAGGCAGCTCCGTGGCGGCCACGATGCGTTCCGCATTGCCCAGCACGAACTCCAGCGGCACCTTCTCGCCGTCCGCGAACCCCTGCGCCGCCGCCACCGGGAAACTGCCGGTCGCCAGCGCCCTGGCCCCCGCCCCGGCAATTGCCCGGGCGCTGCCCGCGTCCCAGATGTTGTATAGAACCACCGGATTGCCCGGCTGGTGCAGCGCCGCAAAAGCCGCTGCGCGGTCGGAATAATTCATGCTGAAATCCTCTGTCTGTAGCCTGTTTCAATCTCGATGAGCCGCTGCTTGCGCCAAAGGCCGCCGCCATAGCCGGTGAGCGCGCCATCGGCTGCAATCACCCTATGGCAGGGCACCACCAGCGCCAGCTGATTTGCGCCGTTTGCGCGCGCAACGGCGCGCGTGGCAGAGGCGCGGCCCAATTCCCGCGCGATCTGCGAATAGCTGCGGGTCTCGCCGGCCGGGATGGTCAGCAGATACCGCCAGACCTCGCGCTCGAACGCGGTGCCATGCAGCGCCAGCGGAGTCTGGAACTCCGCGCCCTCGCCCGCGAAGAACCGGCGCAGCTCTCCGGCGATCTGCTCTGTCGGCGCAGGTCGGCCAAAACCCAGGCCGCCGGGCTGGGCCTTCTGCAGCCTGGCCGCCTCGCGGGGCAGCGCCTTGCGGTCGGCAAATTCCAGCAGATGCAGCTGGTGCTGGCAGCTGATCGCGATCATCGCGCCCAACGGCGTGTCGATCCAATCGGCCAGCAGCAGCGCCTCGCGGCGGAACGCGCCCGGCGCAATCCCCACCAGCCTGGCGAAGGCGGCGCGGAAGGCGCTGGCGCTTTCAAAGCCGGCATCGATCTGCGCCGCAATCACCGGCTCGCCCGCCTTCAGCGCCGTGAACCCCTCGCGCAGCCGCCGCTGCCGCGCCATCTCCAGGAAGGTCATGCCGAAATGCCGCTTGAAGGCGCGCCGCACGGTGGATGGCTCCAGCCCCATCCGCGCCAGATCGCCCTCGCCCCAGCGGTAGGCGGGGCGCTCCTCCAGCTTGGCCAGCAGGCCCTGCACCAGCGGATCGTCTCCGGCGGCGGCCGCCAGCGGCCGGCAGCGCTTGCAGGCGCGGAACCCCGCCTCGATGCAGTCGCCGGGGGCGGCGAAGAACCGGCAGTTCCCGAACTTCGGCTTGCGCGCCGGACAGGTCAGGCGGCAGAAGATGCCGGTGGAGGTGACGCCGACATAGGCACGGCCCTCGTATGCGTCATCGCGGTTCAGCAGCGCTTGATACAGCGTCCGGGAATCAGGCAGGTCAAACATCATGGGCAGATCATAGAACAGCGCCTGCGCTCTGTGCGCCGAAGAACGGGCGTTGATTGCAAATTTCCCGCCAGATGCAACTGGCCCGGCGCCTGCGGCTTGATGCCGGGCAAGGTGTTGCGCACCCGGCGCACGCCGCCTTCACGCAATCCTCATGCCGCCATGCCAAGCTGTCTTCCGATCGATCCCCCGCCATGGCCCCGCGCAAGGGCCATGATACAAGGCGCAGGCATCTGTGGTGCTGCCTGCGCAACACCCGGAGACCGGCCCCGATAATAAGGGGGTCGTTCAGGAAATCCTGTCCGAGCAGGCCCCGCGGGGTCTGTCCATTCTCTAACCGGCGGCGCCGCCCCCCTTCTTAACCGGCCCCCCGAGACAAACGGCACCAGCCCCGCCGGATCCGGCGGCAATGCCGCAATGAAAAAGGCCGCCCAACCGGACGGCCCCTTTGTGCTGCGCTGTGCGCTGCGTGCCTGCGGCAGGCTTACTTCGGACCCAGCGCCACCAGGCCCTTCAGGATGTCGATGGCATAGGCCAGCTGGTAATCCTGCTCGCGCAGCTCGGCGGCCTTTTCGGCCTTCTCGCGGTCGGCCTCGATCTGGCGGATCTCATCCTCGCTCAAACTGTCGTTGTTCAGGCTGCCGCGCAGGTCGGCTTCCGAACGCGAGCGGCGGGCGGGGCTGTCCTCGTCCTCGGCTGCGGCGGTGCGGCGGGGCTGCTGGACCACGATGTCGGGCGACACGCCCAGCGCCTGGATCGACCGGCCCGACGGCGTGTAATAGCGCGCGGTGGTCAGCCGCATGGCGCCCTCGCCCTTCAGCGGCATCACGGTCTGGACCGAGCCCTTGCCGAACGACTTGGTGCCGACCACAATGGCGCGGCGGTGGTCCTGCAGCGCGCCGGCCACGATTTCCGAAGCCGAGGCCGAACCGCCGTTGATCAGCACCACAATCGGCTTGCCGCCGGCCAGATCGCCCGGGGTGGCGTTGAAGCGCTCGCCGTCCTCGGGGTTGCGGCCGCGGGTGGAGACGATCTCGCCCGACTCCAGGAAACTGTCGGCCACCTTGATCGCCTGGGTCAGCAGCCCGCCCGGGTTGTTGCGCAGGTCCAGCACGATGCCGTTCACATTCTCCATGCCGCCGGCGTCCTCGATCTGTTCCTTCAGGTTGGATTCGAGGTTCGGCGTGGTCTGGTCGTTGAAGGTGGTGATCCGCATCACCACGGTGTCGCCTTCGGTGCGGGCGCGCACCGCGGTCAGCTTGATGGTGTCGCGGATGATCGAAACGTCGAACGGCTCATCCTCGCCCTCGCGCACCACGGTGATCACGATCTCCGAGCCGACCGGCCCGCGCATCAGGGTGACCGCCTCGTCCAGCGACAGGCCCAGCACGCTTTCGCCATCGACATGGGTGATGAAATCGCCGGCTTCCACCCCGGCCTCGTCCGCCGGGGTGCCGTCGATCGGCGACACCACTTTGACAAAGCCCTCTTCCTGGGTGACTTCGATCCCCAGGCCGCCGAATTCGCCGCGGGTCTGCACCCGCATCTTGCTGGCATCATCGGGCGAGAGATAGCTGGAATGCGGGTCCAGCGAGGTCAGCATGCCGCCGATTGCCGCCTCGATCAGCTCCTTCTCGTCGACCTCCTCGACATATTGCGCGCGGATCCGCTCGAAGATGTCGCCGAACAGGTCCAGCTGCTCATAGACATTGGCCTCGCGCTCGCCTTCCTGCGCCAGCAAGGGGCCTGCGACATAGGTTGTTGCAACGATCCCTGCCAGCGTGCCGCCAATGGCGGCCATCGCAAATTTTCTCATCAAGCCTTCATCCACCTTTTCCAGTGCGGAACCATGTTTCCGGGTCCACCGGGCTGTTGTCCATTCTCACTTCTATATAGAGCGTTTCTGTCCGGTCAGTTCCACCCCCTTCACCGCTTGTTGACAGAATTGCGTCCGGCTTGGGGTTTTCTCCGCTCATCAGTCCGACCGGGGTGCCGCCGGGGATCACCTGCCCCGCCTCGCCAAACACCTCGGCCAGGCCGGAGAGCACAAACAGCGTCTCCGGCTGCGGCTCCAGAATCACCACATTGCCCAGATCCAGCAGCGGCCCGCGGTAGCGGATGGTGGCGGCAGTGGGCGCGGTGACCAGCGCCCGCGGGCGGGCGGCGACCAGCAGCCCGGGGCGGGCAATGCCGGCCGCATCGCGCTCGCCGTAGCCGCGCAGCACCAGCCCCTCGACCGGCAAGGGCAGGCTGCCGCGCAGGGCGCTGATGTCGGCCTCGCTGGCGGTGATCTCGCCGCCGGCGATCTCGGCCAGCCCGTCGGCAAAGCCCGACAGCGTCTCGGTCGAGGAAATCAGGATCGCGGTGCGCACCGGATCGGCGGTGAAGCGGCGCGGCAGCGTGGTGCGGTCGGCAATCGCGGTCGACAGCTGCACCCGCGCCGACTGCACCCCGGCCAGCCCTTCCTCCAGCGTCCTGGCCGCGTTCTGCTGCAAGAGCCGCAGACGCTGCACCTCGTCCAGATCCGCCTTCAGCGACTGCACCCTGGCCTGCAGCGCCGGCGTCACCTCGGCCAGCATCATCGCCGAGCGCGCCGCCCCCAGCGGCCCCGAGGGATGCACCATCAGCACCGGCGGCGGCGAGGTCTCGATGGTCTGGATGATGCCGAGCAGGCTCGAGACCTCTTCCCCGCGGGCGGCCAGCTGCGCGCTCAGCTGCGCCTCGCGCCGCGCCACCCGGCGCAGGCCGTCGCGCATCGCCGCCAGCCCGGCCTCAAAGGCCTGCACGGTGGTGGTCAGCGCCTTCACCCGGTCGCGGGAGCTGGCAGCCTCCTGCAAGTGCACCGAGGCAGTCTCCAGCTGCGCGGCCGCGTCGCGGGCCGCCTGCGCAGGGTCCGCCGCCGACTGCAGCGGCACGGCCAGCAGCGCCAGCAGCAAAAGGCCCGCCCGCAGGATCATGACAGCAGGCTCTCCCCGGTCATCTCCGCCGGTTTCTCCAGCCCCATCAGCTCCAGGATGGTCGGCGCCAGATCGGCCAGCCGCCCGTCGCGCAAGCGCGCGCCCGGCGGCCCGCCGACCAGCGCCACCGGCACCAGGTTCAGCGTATGCGCGGTATGGGCACCGCCGGTTTCGGGATCGACCATCACCTCGCAATTGCCGTGGTCGGCGGTGACGATCATCGCGCCGCCCGCCTTCTCAAGCGCTGCCACCACTTTGGCCAGCCCCTGATCCACCGCCTCGCAGGCCCGCACCGCCGCCTTCAGATCGCCGGTATGGCCGACCATGTCGGGGTTGGCGTAATTGGTGACAATCAGGTCATAGCCCGCCTCGATCGCCTCGACGAATTTCGCCGTCACCTCCGGCGCCGACATCTCCGGCTGCAAATCATAGGTCGCCACATTGGGCGATTTCGGCATGGCCCGGTCCTCGCCCTCTTCCGGCTCTTCCTTGCCGCCGTTGAGAAAGAAGGTCACATGCGGGTATTTCTCGGTCTCGGCCAGGCGGAACTGGCGCTTGCCCTGTTTGGCGACCCATTCGCCCAGCGTGTTGACAATCGCCGCCTTGGGATAGGCGGTGGTCATGTAGTCATTATGGGCATCGGAATATTCCACCATGCCGAGCAGCCCCGCCAGCCTGGGCCGCGCGCCGGTGTCGAACTCGGCAAAGCCCGGCTCGCCGATGGCGCGCAGGATCTCGCGCGCCCGGTCGGCGCGGAAGTTCAGGCAGAAAAACCCGTCGCCATCCTTCACGCCGTCATAGCCCGCCAGCACGGTGGCGGCGATGAATTCATCGGTTTCCGACTGGTTGTAGGCATGGTCCACCGCGCCATGGGCATTCAGCCCCGGCCGCCCCCGGGCGTGGATCATCGCGTCATAGGCCTCGCTCACCCGGCCCCAGCGGTTGTCGCGGTCCATCGCGAAATAGCGCCCGGTAACGGTGGCAATCCGCGCGCCTGCGGGCAGCTTCTCCTCCAGCCGTCGGAAGTGGCGGAAGGCCGATTTCG
Source organism: Leisingera thetidis (assembly GCF_025857195.1). Taxonomy (NCBI): domain Bacteria; kingdom Pseudomonadati; phylum Pseudomonadota; class Alphaproteobacteria; order Rhodobacterales; family Roseobacteraceae; genus Leisingera; species Leisingera thetidis. The sequence goes on from NZ_CP109787.1 coordinate 3,935,105, forward strand.
GCGCCACGTCGCGGCCGTCGGTGATCGCGTGCAGCCAGACCGGCACGCCGGCATCGGTGATCGCCGTCACCGCCGCCAGGATATGGTTGATATGGCCGTGCACGCCGCCGTCCGAGACCAGCCCCATCAGATGCGCGGCACCGCCGCTTTCCTTCAGCTGCCTGATAAACGCCTGCAAAGCCTCGTTTTCAAAGAACGACCCGTCCTCGATCGCCAGGTCGATCTGGCCCAGGTCCATCGCCACCACCCGGCCCGCGCCGATATTGGTGTGGCCGACCTCGGAGTTGCCCATCTGCCCGGTCGGCAGCCCCACATCGGGCCCGTGGGTGATCAGCCTGGCCGCCGGTCCTCTGGCCATGATCGCATCAAAGACAGGCGTTTCGGCCAGAAAAGGCGCATTTGCCTTGCCCGGCTCGCCGCTGCCCCAGCCGTCGAGAATGCACAGGACAACGGGTTTGGGTGCGGTCATGAGTCAGCTCCGGGGCAAGGCAAGGTTCGCAAGCCTTCTAACGCCTTGCCGCGCCGGGGTGAACCGGCATTCCTGCCACAGTTGGCGTTATCAGGCCGCTTGGCGGCAGCCCGCCCCCGGCCAGCCGCTTCATCTTCCCCCGAATACTCAATTCCGCGCTGCCCGCCCTGAGCTGCCGTCCGTGCTCTGCGGCCCCTGCCCGCTTCTTCTTTGTCCAAATACTCACTTCCCCCGCCCGCCTTCCGCGCCGTCCCCCCTGTTCTGCGGCGTCAAGAGATGCCGGATCAGCGCCACCGGATGGGCGCGCAGGCTCAGCCGCATGGCAACGTAATCCTCCACCACCTCCTCGCCCGGCCCCATCTGCGGCAGGCTGGCCTCCGGCTCGCGGATCCCCTCCCCCTCCAGCTCGCGGGCAAACAGCGGCAGCGGCTTGCGGGCGGTGATCGCCTTGGCCGCCCACAAGGCCGCGCGCCGGTTCATCCCCAAGGCGGCAAAGGCATCGGCCTCCGCCAGCCGCGCGATCACCGGCGGCGCCAGCCCCGCCTTGCGCCAGACATCCTCGACCTCGGTGTAGCCGTTGCCGCGCGCCGCGGTCAGCCAGGCGGCGTCCTCGTCGCGCAAGCCCTTGATCTGCCGGAACCCCAGCCGCAGCGCCAGCCCGCCCTGGCCGTCCGGCTCCATCACGTTGTCCCAGTAGGAGCGGTTGATGCAGACCGGCCGCACCTCCACCCCGTGCGCGCGGGCGTCCCGCACGATCTGGGCGGGCGCGTAGAACCCCATCGGCTGCGCGTTCAAGAGCGCGCAGGCAAAGATGCCGGGATGGTGGCACTTGATCCAGGCGGAGGCATAGACCAGCAGGGCAAAACTCGCCGCATGGCTTTCCGGAAAGCCGTAGGAGCCGAAGCCCTCGATCTGGCTGAAACAGCGTTCGGAGAACTCCGCATCATAGCCGTTCCGCGCCATGCCGCGCAAAAACAGGCTGCGGAATTCGCTGACCGAGCCGTGCTTCTTGAAGGTCGCGAGCGAACGGCGCAGCCGGTCGGCCTGCTCCGGCGTGAAACCGGCGCCGACGATGGCGATCTGCATCGCCTGCTCCTGGAACAAGGGCACGCCGAGGGTCTTGCCCAGCACCTCGCCCAGCGCATCCGAGGGAAAATGCACCGGCTCCTCCTTGTTGCGGCGGCGGATGTAGGGATGCACCATGTCGCCCTGGATCGGGCCGGGGCGGACGATGGCGACCTCGATCACCAGGTCATAGAAACAGCGCGGCCGCATCCGCGGCAGGAAGTTCATCTGTGCGCGGCTTTCGACCTGGAACACCCCGATGCTGTCGGCGCGGCACAGCATGGTGTAGACCGCCGGATCCTCGGGCGGCAGGGTGGCGAGCGTATAGTCCAGCTGGTGGTGCTGGCGCATCAGGTCGAACGCCTTGCGGATGCAGGTGAGCATCCCCAGAGACAGCACATCGACCTTGAGGATGCCCAGCGTGTCGATGTCGTCCTTGTCCCAGCAGATCACCGTGCGCCCCTCCATGGTGGCGTTCTCGATCGGCACCAGCGCGTCCAGCCGTCCCTGGGTGATGACAAAGCCGCCCACATGCTGGCTCAGGTGGCGGGGGAAACCGATGATCTCCTCCACCAGCTGCATCGTCAGCTGCAGGCGGCGGCTGCCGGGGTCCAGCCCGATCTCGCGCATCCGCTCCGCCTCCATCCCCTTGGCGCTGAAGAACCCCCAGAGCTGCGAGGACATGGCCGAGATGGTGTCCTCGGTCAGCCCCATGGCGCGGCCGACCTCGCGGATCGCCCGCTTGCCGCGGTAGTGGATCACCGTCGCGCAGAGCCCTGCGCGGTGGCGGCCGTAGCGCTCATAGATCCACTGGATCACCTCCTCGCGCCGCTCGTGCTCGAAATCGACGTCGATGTCGGGCGGCTCGTCGCGGGCCTCGGAGACGAAACGCTCGAACACCATGGTGCCGAGCTCCGGGCTGACGGAGGTGACACCGAGGCAGTAGCAGACCACCGAGTTGGCGGCGGACCCCCGCCCCTGGCACAGGATCCCGCGGGAGCGGGCAAAGGCGACGATGTCGCGCACGGTCAGGAAATAGGGGTCGTATTCCAGCTTGGCGATCAGCGCCAGCTCATGCTCCAGCAGGGCGCGCACCCGCTCCGGCGCGCCGCCCGGGTAGCGCCAGCTGAGGCCCTCTTCGGCCAGCCGCCGCAGCCGCTGGGGCGGGGTTTCGCTGCCGCGGCCCTCGTCCGGGTAGTCATAGCGCAGCGCGTCCAGCGAGAAGCTGAGCCGGTCCGCCAGCCGGGCGGCATTGTCCACCGCCTGCTCATGATCGCGGAACAGGCGGCGCATCTCTCCTTCGGAGCGCAAACGCTGCTCGCCATTGGCCATGGCGGCGCGGCCCAGGGCTTCGACCTTGCAGCGCAGCCGGATGGCGGTCAGCACATCGCCGAGGCGGCGGCGGCGGCCGTGGTGCATCCGCGGCGCGGCGCTGGCCAGGGGCGGCAGGTTCAGATGTTCGGCGAGGTCTGCCCATGCCGCAAACCGCGCCCGGTCGCCGCCGTCATAGGCAGGCGTCATCAGCAGGTGCATCCGCCCGGCAAAGCGGCGCGTCAGCCCGTCCATATGCGGCCCCCATCCGCCCGCGCCGCAGGGCGGATGCCCCGCCTGCGGCAGCAAGAGCAGGTGCAGCCCGCCGGCAAACTCCAAGAGGTCGGACAAGTGGAGGGTGCAGCTGCCCTTCTCCGCCCTGAGCCGCCCGGTGGACAGAAGCCGGGTCAGGCTGCCCCAGCCGGTGCGGGTCACGGGCAGGGCAATGACCTGGGGCGCGTCGGTGAATATGAGCTTTGCCGCCGGGATCAGCCGCACGGTGCCATAGACCGGGAAAGAGGGCGGCTGCGGGATGCCCTCCGGGCGCGGCGGGCCGATGGGGGTGTTCTGCCGGTCCCAGGCCTGCCGCTCGCGCACCCTTCGGGCGATGTCGCGGCATTCCGCATGGGCGCGCACGATGCCCGCCACCGAGTTTTCATCGGCAATGGCCAGCGCGCTGATCCCGAGCTCCAGCGCACGGCGCACGTATTCCTCCGGATGCGAGGCCCCGGTGAGAAAGGTGAAATTCGAAAGACAGGCGAATTCGGCGAACATGAGTCGCATGATATTCCCGTTTTGTTCCCATGTGGAGTCATGCTGGGAGAGGCCTGCCGGAATGCGCCCCCGCGCCGCGCGCCAGCGCGGCGCGCGGCCCAACAGGCCAAAGGGCATTTTCAATGCCCGCCCGGCTGGCGGGAGCCCCACGCCCCGCTGCGGGATGCGCAGGATCCGGGTCGATCCGGGACAGCCGGTTCCGGCAGGATCGGAGCAGCAACAAGGAGACACGCCATGCTGAAAATCACCGCCCTGCCCACAGAGATTGTCCGCGCGCTGCAGGATGGCGGCGCCGACGCCCACGGCCAGATGCCGGAGCGCGCGGTGTCGGATGGCGGCGGCAACCCCTGCCGCCATTGCCTGCGGTACATCCCCGAAGGCGCGGATATGCTGATCCTCGCCCACCGCCCCTTTCCCGCGGCACAGCCCTATGCCGAGACCGGGCCGGTTTTCCTCTGCGCCGATCCTTGCGCGCGGCATGACGGCGAGGCCATGCCGGAGGCTCTGGAAGGCTCTCCCGATTACCTGATCAAGGGCTACAGCGCCGGCCACCGGATCGTCTATGGCACCGGCATCGTGATCCCGCAGGCGGAGATGATGGCGCAGGCCGAGGCGCTCTTTGCGGATCAGCGTGTAAGTTACATCCACATCCGCTCAGCCCGCAACAACTGCTATCAGGCGCGGATTGACCGGGAGTGAGCGGAGCTTGGCGAGGGGCAGAATGGCTCCCCTTGGCCGCTCAAAGCACAAAGGGCTGCGCCTGACCGGGGAGGCGCAAACGCGCCTGCCGGGGGGCAGGCAGGCGCGGCGCGGCCCGGCAGCCCGGCCCTTCAGGCGGATTTGGTCAGCGACAGGAAGACATCCTCCAGATCCGCCTCCTCGGTCTTCACGTCGCGGATGCTGATCCCGGCGGCATGGACCGCGGCCAGCACCTCCTCGGCGCTGGTTGCGCGGCTGCGGTAGCGCAGCGCCACGGCGCCGTCCGCGCGCAGCTCGGCCTCGATCCCCTCGCCCTGCGGCAGCACCGCAGCAGGCACCGCAGGCTGCACCACCATGGTCTTGGCATCGAGCCGGCCCAAGAGGCTGGATTTGCTGTCGCGCGCGACCACCTGGCCCTGGTTGATGATGGCGATCTCGTCGCACATCTCCTCGGCCTCCTCCAGGTAGTGGGTGGTGAGGATGATGGTCATGCCCTGCGCGTTGAGCTTGCGGATGTTTTCCCACAGCATCTGGCGCAGCTCGATATCGACACCCGCCGTCGGCTCGTCCAGCACCAGCACGCTGGGATGGTGCACCAGCGCCTTGCCCAGCAAAAGCCGCCGCCGCATGCCGCCCGACAGGGTGCGGGCATAGGCCTCCGCCTTGTCCGACAGGCCGATCATCGCCAGGATCTCGTCGCTGTGGCGCTCGGATTTGGGCACCCCGTAGAGGCCCGCCTGCACCTCCAGCGCGCCGCGCGGGGTGAAAAACGGATCGAGGTTCAGCTCCTGCGGCATCACCCCGATGGCGGCACGGCTCTGGCGCGGGTTTTCATCCTGGTCGAAACCCCAGATCGTCACCTTGCCGGAGGTCTTGCGCACCAGGCCCGCGAGGATGTTGATCAGCGTCGACTTGCCCGCGCCGTTCGGCCCCAGGAGCCCGAAGACCGAGCCGCGCGGCACCGTCAGGCCGACACCCTTGAGCGCGTGTTTTTCCGGCTGGCCCCTGCCGCCCTTGTAGATTTTGCGCAAAGCTTCGATACGGATTGCATCGCCTGTCATCGCTGCTCTTGCCCCCGGTTTTTGCTTGGCTCATAAAAGCGCCTAGCCGAAAAGTGAAAGGACTGCCAGCCATGAGCACCGCCACGCCGCCTGAAGCGCCGGAAACCAAGATCGTGGACAGCTACCGCGTGGCCTGCGACGGCAGCGAGGGCGCATTGGGGCATCCGCGGGTCTACCTGCAGATCGCGGAACAGCAGGGCTGGGTCGAATGCCCCTATTGCGACTGCAGATTTGTGCACAAGGACGCGGCCAAGGCGGCGGAGTGATCCGGGCTTTCGGCGCTCTTCCTGACAGCGCAGGCTGCTGCTGATGGCACAGCTTCTGATCGTCTATCACAGCCGCACCGGCGGCAGCCGCCGGATGGCGGAGGCCGCGGCGGAGGCGGCACGGGGCGAGATCGAAACCGTCCTGAAACGGGCCGAAGATGCCGGGCCGGAGGATCTGCTGGCCGCCGACGGCTATCTCTTCTGCGCGCCGGAAAACCTGGCGGCCCTGTCCGGCCAGATGAAGGAATTCTTCGACCGCTGCTATTACCCGGTGCTGGGGCGGCTCAACGGGCGCCCCTATGCCCAGATGGTCTGTGCCGGGTCGGACGGCGAAAACGCGGCGCGGCAATGCGCGCGGATCGCCACCGGCTGGCGCCTGAAGGAAGTGCAGCCGCCCATGATCGTCTGCACCCATGCGCAGACGCCCGAGGCCATTCTGGCACAGAAAGTGATCCCGGAGAACGAGCTGGAGCGCTGCCGCGAGCTGGGGCTGGCACTGGGCGCGGGTCTGGCGATGGGGGCGTTCTGACGAACCTGCTGCCGGCTGCGGCGGGCCGCACCCGTGCCAAGGCCCGAAACTCCAATTGCCCTCCCCTCGCGGATCACCGATAACCGGGAAACGGAACACGAACGGAATTCCCAGAAGGAGCGCGACAGGCCATGAGCGGAACACAATTCGGCAAGGGCTGCCATCTGCATCTGATCGACGGCTCGGCCTTCATCTTCCGCGCCTATCACGCGCTGCCGCCCTTGACCCGCAAGTCCGACGGGCTGCCGATCGGCGCGGTTGCCGGCTTCTGCAACATGCTGTTCAAGCAGGTCGAGGACAACAAGGGCCCCGATGCGCCGACCCATGTGGCGGTGATCTTCGACTATTCCGGCAAGTCGTTCCGCAACGAGATGTATGACCTCTACAAGGCCAGCCGCCCGCCCGCGCCGGAGGATCTGGTGCCGCAGTTCCCGCTGACCCGCGAGGCGACCAAGGCGTTCAACATCGCCTGCAAGGAGGTCGAGGGCTACGAGGCCGACGACATCATCGCCACCCTGGCGCATCAGGCGCGCGATGCGGGCGGGCGGGTCACCATCATCTCCTCCGACAAGGACCTGATGCAGCTGGTCGGCGGCGGCGTCGAGATGCTGGACGCGATGAAGAACAAGCGCATCGACAGCGACGGGGTGGTGGAGAAATTCGGCGTCGGCCCGGACCGGGTGGTGGATGTGCAGGCGCTGGCGGGCGACAGCGTCGACAACGTGCCGGGCGCGCCGGGGATCGGGATCAAGACAGCGGCGCTGCTGATCAACGAGTTCGGCGATCTGGAGAGCCTGCTGGACCGCGCCGAAGAGATCAAGCAGCCCAAGCGCCGCCAGACCCTGATCGAGAACCGCGAACAGATCGAGCTCAGCAAGAAGCTGGTGCAGCTGGACTGCGGCATGGCGCTGGACTTTACCTTGGATGATCTGGAGATCCGCGAGCCGGACGCGGAAACCCTGCTGGGGTTCCTGTCGGAAATGGAATTCCGCACCCTGACCAAGCGGCTGGCCGACCAGCTGGGCATGGACGCGCCGGCCATCCCGGAAGCGCCCGCCGCAGCGGCGGCGGCCGCGGCGCCGGAAGCGGTGCCGTTCGACAAGGAAAAATACGAATGCGTCCGCGACGGGGCGGGATTGCAAACCTGGGTCGACCGCATCCGCCGCCGCGGCTGGGTGGCGGTGGATACCGAGACCACGGGCCTGGATGAAATGGTGGTGGATCTGGTCGGCATCTCGCTGTGCGTCGAGCCCGGCGAGGCCTGCTATATCCCCTTGGCGCACAAGGCGGGCGGCGATGATCTGTTCGGCGGCGAGGGGCTGTCGGAGGGGCAGATGCCGCTGGAGGAAGCAGTGGCGATGCTGAAGGGCGTGTTGGAGGATCCGGCGATCCTCAAGATCGGCCAGAACATGAAATACGACACCAAGATCCTGCACCGCTACGGGGTGGACGTGGCGCCCATCGACGACACCATGCTGATGTCCTATGCGCTGCATGCGGGCATGCACGGGCATGGCATGGACACGCTGTCCGAACGCTACCTCGACCACACGCCGATCCCGATCAAACCGCTGCTGGGCAGCGGCAAATCGGCGATCACCTTTGACCGGGTGCCGATTGACGACGCGGTGCCCTATGCGGCGGAGGATGCCGACATCACCTTGCGGCTGTGGCAGCTGTTCAAGCCGCAATTGCATCAGGAGCGGGTGACCACGGTCTATGAGACGCTGGAACGGCCGCTGGTGCCGGTGCTGGCGGATATGGAGCGCAACGGCATCAAGGTGGACCGCGACACGCTCAGCCGCATGTCCAACGCCTTTGCCCAGAAAATGGCGGCGCTGGAGGCGGAAATCCACGAGCTGGCGGGGCAGACCTTCAACGTCGGCTCGCCCAAGCAGCTGGGCGAGATCCTGTTCGACAAGATGGGGCTGGAGGGCGGCAAGAAGGGCAAGACCGGCGCCTATGCCACCGGCGCCGATATCCTCGAGGATCTGGCGACGGAACACGACCTGCCCGCCCGCGTGCTGGACTGGCGGCAGCTGTCGAAACTGAAATCGACCTACACCGATGCGCTGCAGGACCACATCAACCCGGACACCGGCCGGGTGCATACGTCCTATGCCCAGACCGGCGCCAGCACCGGCCGCATGGCCTCGACCGATCCGAACCTGCAGAACATCCCCGTCCGCAGCGAGGAAGGCCGCCGCATCCGCGAGGCGTTCGTGGCGGAAGAGGGCAACGTGCTCTTATCGCTCGACTACAGCCAGATCGAGCTGCGCATTCTGGCCCACATGGCCGGGATCGACGCGCTGAAACAGGCCTTTGCGGAAGGCGTTGACATCCACGCGCTGACCGCCTCGGAGATGTTCAGCGTGCCGCTGGAGGAGATGACGCCGGAGATCCGCCGCCAGGCCAAGGCGATCAACTTCGGTGTGATCTACGGGATTTCCGGCTTTGGCCTCGCGCGCAACCTGCGCATCCCGCGCAAGGACGCGCAGGGCTTCATCGACCGCTATTTCGAGCGCTTCCCGGGCATCCGCAAGTACATGGATTCCACCGTGGAATTCGCCAAGGAGCACGGCTACGTGCAGACCCTGTTCGGGCGCAGGATCCACACCGCGGAGATCAATGCCAAGGGGCCGAAGGCGGGCTTTGCCAAGCGTGCGGCGATCAATGCGCCGATCCAGGGCACGGCCGCCGACGTGATCCGCCGGGCGATGATCCGGATGCCGGAGGCCATTGCGCACCTGCCGGCGCGGATGCTGCTGCAGGTGCACGACGAACTGTTGTTCGAGGTGCCGGAAGCGGCGGTGGAGGACACCATCGCAGCGGCCCGGCAGGTGATGGAAAGCGCGGCCGATCCGGCGGTGCATCTGGACGTGAAACTGGTGGTCGACGCGGGCCGAGGCCGCAACTGGGCCGAGGCGCATTAAGGCAGACCCGGCAGTGCAGACCGTGGTGCTCCCGCCCGGCTTCGATCTGACGATCTCATCCCGTTGGGCCGGGCGCCGCTGACGCGGCGCGGGCGGCTCTCGCCCCAGCCGTTCCGATTCGGGTCAAGGAAGCCGCCAGGCTCCGCGCCTCTGGCGCGGCTTGTCCTTGACGCGACTCGGAACAGAGAAAGACTTGGCAACGCCCCTCAAGGGCAGACCTGCCCTTAGGGGCTTCTCAGCAAGACCTTTGCGCCGCGCCAGCGGCGCCACGCCCAACCGGCGCTGCTGCATCGCAGATGCGGCTTGCGGCGGGCGGGAGCCTCCCCCCTGCCCGGTCTCAGCTGCCCGTGGGCTGCCTGACCAGCCGCGCCACCAGCCTGCGCACCAGCGGCGCGGCCACCAGAACGGCCGGGAAGGCGACCGGCCGGCTGAAGCCCCAGGCGGCCATCCAGCCGGACAGAAAGGTCCCGGACCCGGTGACGCGCAGGGTCGAAAGTCCCGAGACGATGCAGGACATCATCCCGGACAGCAGCAGCGCAAACAGTACAGGAGCAAAACGGGCGGGCAACATGACGGCAGGTTCCTTGCCGGCAGATCCGAAGGGGCGCATATGACGGATGCCTCCGCCATATGCACGCAGGGGGCCGCCAGGAAAACTGCGCCAGCACACAGGTCACTGCGCAGCCGGCCTCATTCGGGGGGCCCGGCCATCTGCCGCAAGGAGGCAGGGCGCGCGGGACGCGGCTCAGCGCATCCAGCCCAGGCTGTCCTCGGTGCGCCGGGTCGAGGGGGTGTATTCGGCGCTGACCCAGCCGTCGTAGCCGCTGGCGTCGATGGCGGCGAACAGCTGCTCGAAATCCACCGGCCCGGTGCCCGGCTCGCAGCGCCCCGGTGCGGCGCCGATCTGCACATGCTCGGCGTGCTTGCCGAAGGTGTCCCAGACCTTGGCCGCATCGCCGTGGATCAGCTGCGCGTGGTAGGCGTCATACTGCAGGCCGACATTGGGCCGGTCCACCGCCTCCAGCACCTCCACCGCCAGGTTGTAGTCATCGAGGAAATAGCCGGGCTGGTCGCCGCTGTTCAGCGGTTCGATGGTGAACTGCTGCTCCGGCGCGCGGTCGGCGGCCCATTGCAGGTTTTCAATGAAAGTATGCTGCGCCGCCGCGCCCTTGGCGTAGCCCGCCATCACATGGATCCGGCCGGCCTTCAGCGCCTCGGCATAGCGCAGAACCCGCCGGATGTCGCGCTGGAACCGGTCGACGCCTTCCGGCACCGCCGCGTAACCGGGCATGCCGCCGGTGTAATTCGGGGGCGGTGCGTTGATCAGCAGGAGCTGCAGCCCGTTGGCCAGCAGCGCGCGCTGGGTTTCCTTGGCCGCCAGCTCATAGGGGTAGAGAATCTCCACCGCCTCGAACCCCGCCGCAGATGCGGCCTGGAACCGGTCGAGATACGGCAGTTCGGCAAACAGCATGGAAATATTGGCCGCAAACCGGGGCATGGGAGTCTCCTTCTTGGCTGATGATCTAACCCTGCTCCGCAGGGCCGCCAAGGGATGAAAAGAACAGATTCTTCGTATTAAGGTTTATTTAACCCCGCCGGGATCCCTGCTCAGCCGGGATCCAGCTCATCCGACGGAATGACCCGGAAGAACCGGCCCGCCGACCAGACCCCGAACCAGCCGTCATGGTGCGCGCCCAGGTCCACCAGCCGGTAGAAGCTCTTGCGGTCGATCAGCGCCTCCAGGCCGGCCCGCACCATGACATAGGGCGACGGTTCGCCGGTGTCCGTGCCGCGCTCCACCCGGATCGGGTGGTCCGCGCCCGCAGCGGCGGTGTCGCCGGTATTGGTGGTGAAGGTGATTACCTGGTCGCGGCCCTGCCCCTCGGCCTCGAAATCGACCGCCACAAAGGGCGCGTCCTCGACGGTGATCCCCACCTTCTCTGCGGGCGTGACCAGAAAATACTTGCCGTCCTCCAGCTTGAGGATCGAGGCGAACAGCTTGACCAGCTCGAACCGGGTGAACGGCGTGCCGAGATAATGCCAGCTGCCGTCGCGCGCGATGCGGATGTCCAGATCGCCGCTGAACGGCGGATTCCACAGGTGCACGGGCGGCAACCCCTTGTCTTTGCGCGCCGCTTTCGCCGCCGCGGCAAGACCCTCGGCATCGGGTGTCACAGGTTTTTGTCCGCTCATTGCTTTTGCCATTTCCTGTCAGCACGATAGAGTAACAGAATATATCCGTGAAACGAGGAATGTCATGCCCGAACCCGACGATCTGCTGGCCGGCATCGAAGCGCTGGAAGCCAAGCTGCAGGAAGCGCGCGCATCGATCACCAGGCGATTCATCGGCCAGGAGCGGGTGGTCGATCTCACCCTGTCGGTGCTGCTGTGCGGCGGCCACGGGCTGCTGATCGGCCTGCCCGGCCTCGGCAAGACCCGGCTGGTGGAAACCCTGAGCACGGTGATGGGGCTGGACGGCAACCGCATCCAGTTCACCCCCGACCTGATGCCCGCCGACATTCTGGGCTCCGAAGTGCTGGACACCGCCGCCGACGGCCACCGCTCGTTCCGGTTCGTGCCGGGGCCGGTGTTCTGCCAATTGCTGATGGCGGATGAGATCAACCGCGCGAGCCCCAGGACCCAGTCGGCGCTGTTGCAGGCAATGCAGGAGCGGGTGGTGACAGTGGCGGGCGAGGACCGGCCGCTGGGTCCGCCGTTCCATGTGCTGGCGACCCAGAACCCGATCGAGCAGGAAGGCACCTATCCGCTGCCGGAGGCGCAGCTGGACCGGTTCCTGCTGCAGATCGACGTGAATTATCCGGACCGCGCGACCGAGCGGGATATCCTGCTGGCCACCACCGGCGCCGAGGAAGCGGAAGCCTATCAGGTGTTCACCGCTGCCGAGCTGATTGCGGCGCAGACCCTTTTGCGGCGGATGCCGGTGGGCGAGTCGGTGGTGGAGATGATTCTGGACCTGGTGCGCGCCTTCCGCCCCGAAGAACCCGGCGTGTCCGATCATGTGGCGCAGACCGTGGCCTGGGGGCCGGGTCCGCGCGCCGCCCAGGCGCTGATGCTGGCGGTCCGGGCACGGGCGCTGTTGCAGGGGCGGCTGGCGCCCAATGCCGAGGATGTGCTGGACATGGCAAAGCCGGTGCTCAGCCACCGGATGCAGCTGAACTTCGCCGCCCGCGCGCGCGGCGACAGCCTGGCCGCGCTGATCGAGGAAACCGCCGCGGATCTGGCCCGGACCGGGGCCGCCGCGTGACCAGACCTGCCGCCTCCCAGGCTGCAGCCGGACTGCGGCACCGGGCAGAGGCCGAGGCCAGCGCCTTGCCGCCGCTGCTGGTGCAGGCGCGGCACCTGGCCGGATCGGTGCTGATGGGCGAGCATGGCCGCCGCCGGGCCGGCACCGGCGATGACTTCTGGCAGTACCGCCCGGCCCAGGCCGGCGACAGCCGCCGGATGATCGACCACCGCCGCTCGGCGATGGGCGATGTGCAATATGTGCGCGAGCGGGAATGGCATATCTCGCAGACGGTGCATCTGTGGGTGGATACCGGCGCCTCGATGCGGTTTGCCTCCTCGCCCAGGCTGCCGCAGAAGGCGGACCGCGCCCGGCTGCTGGGCCTCGCCGCCGCGGTGCTGATGGTGCATGGCGGCGAGCGGGTCGGTCTCACCGGCGGCAGCCTGCCGCCGCGGCGCGGCAATGTGCAGATCCTGCGGCTGGCCGAGGCGCTGTCGGATGATGCGGCAGAGGATTACGCCCCGCCCAACGGCCGCGCCCTGATCCCGCATGCCCGCGCCCTGTTCATCTCCGACTTCCTGGGGCCGTACGAGCCGGTGGAGCAGGCGCTGTCCAAGGCCGCCGCGCGCGGCGTGCGCGGGGTGCTGCTGCAGGTGCTGGACCCGGCGGAGGAGGCGTTTCCCTTTGCCGGGCGCACGGTGTTCGAAAGCATCGCGGGCGGTGTCACACATGAAACACTGAAGGCCTCGGCGCTGCAGGAGCGCTATCTGGACCGGCTGGCGGAACGGCGCGCTGGCCTGGAGCGGCTGTGCCATGAGGCGGGCTGGCGGTTCGGTCAGCATCATACCGGCACAGCGGCGCAGAACGCGCTGATGTGGCTCTATCACGCATTGGAAAGAACCGCGCCATGACGATGATTGCGGGCATCGGCTTTACCGCGCCCTGGCTCTTGCTGGGGCTGCTGGCACTGCCGGTGCTGTGGCTGCTGCTGCGCGCGGTGCCGCCCGCCCCCAAGCGCCAGCCGTTTCCGGCGGTGACGCTGCTGCTGGGATTGAAGGATGACGAGAGCCTGTCGGACCGCACCCCGTGGTGGCTGCTGCTGCTCAGGATGTTGGCGGTGGCGGCGGCGATCATCGGGCTGTCGGGGCCGGTGCTGAACCCCGCGACCGAGGAGACCGGCGGCAGCGGGCCGCTGCTGATCGTGATGGATGCCGGCTGGGGCGGTGCCGCGGGCTGGAAGCAGACCAGCGCCCAGGCCGCCGTCCAGCTGGAAGAGGCCGGCCGGGCGGAGCGTCCGGTGGCGGTGCTGCGCCTGAGCGCGCCGGAGCCGCTGCAGTTCCGCGCCGCCAGCAGCTGGCAGCGGCAATTGGCCGGGCTGGTGCCGCTGCCCTGGCAGCCGGGGCCGGATCAGCTGCAGGGCGCGCTGGCGGCAATTGACGGTGCGGAGGGAAGCTTTGACACCATCTGGTTCAGCGACGGGCTGGAATTTTCGGGCCGCGAAGGCCTGATCGGGGCGCTGAGCCGCCGCGGCGGTATCGAAGTCTTTGAACAGCCTGCGCCGGTGCTGGGGCTGATGCCAGCCGCCTATACCGGCGGCGCAATCGAAGTGACGGTGCAGCGCAGCCGGGCGGGGCCGGCCCAGGAAGTGACGGTGCTGGCGCAAGGCAAGGACCCGGGCGGCACCGCGCGCAGCCTGGCGGCCCTGCCGCTGCGCTTTGCCGATGGCGCCCGCACAGCCTCGGCAGAACTGCTGCTGCCGGCAGAGCTGCGGGCACGGCTGTCGCGGTTCGAAATCCGCGGCATGAAATCCGCCGGCGCGGTGGCGCTGACCGATGACAGCCTGCGGCGCCGCGAGGTGGCGCTGGTGTCCTCGCAAAGCGCCGACGAGGGGCTGGCGCTGCTGTCGCCGCTGCACTACCTGCGCCAGGCGCTGGCGCCTTCGGCAGAGCTGCTGGAAGGCGCGCTGGCGGATCTCTTGCCGGCCAATCCGGATGTGATCGTGCTGGCGGACGTGGCGCGGCTGGCGCCCGCGCAGGAAGACGCGGTCATCGAGTGGGTGGAAAACGGCGGCCTGCTGCTGCGTTTTGCCGGGCCGCGGCTGGCCGCCAGCGACACCGCCCGCGCGGGCGAGGAGCCCCTGATGCCGGTGCGCCTGCGCATCGGCGGCCGCAGCATCGGCGGCGCCATGAGCTGGGGCGAGCCGAAAACCCTGGCGCCCTTTGCCGAAAGCTCGCCGTTTTACGGGCTGGAGGTGCCGGCCGAGGTCTCGGTCGGCTCGCAGGTGGTGGCGCAGCCCGATCCCGAACTGGCGGAGCGGGTGATTGCCGAACTGGCCGACGGCACCCCGCTGGTGACGCGCAAGACGCTGGGCCAGGGCCAGGTGGTGCTGTTTCACGTGACCGCCAATGCGGAATGGAGCAGCCTGCCGCTGTCGGGGCTGTTCGTGTCGATGCTGGAGCGGCTGGCGGTGTCCTCGTCGGCGGCCGCGCCAAAAGCCGAAGACCTTGAGGGCACCACCTGGACGCCGGTCGAGGTGCTGGACGGCTTTGGCACACTGGACGCAACGGAGACGCTGCCGGGGGTCAAGGGTCCGGACCTGGTGGCGGCGCCTGCCGGCCCTGAGCTGCGGCCCGGGATCTATGCCGGCGGGCGGCGGATGCTGGCGCGCAACGTGCTGCGCGCGGGCGACGAGCTGCTGGCGGCGCGCTGGCCGGCCACGGTGGAAGTCAGCGGCTATGACGCGCCGCAGGAGCTGCCGCTGGGCGGCGCGCTCTTGACCCTGGCGCTGGGGCTGCTGGCGCTGGATGTGCTGGGCACGCTGGCGGTGTCCGGCCTGCTGGGCGGGGTGCGCACCGCCGCGCTGGCCGCGGCATTGGCGCTGGCGGCGCTGGCGGCTCCGCGGGAGGCGCGGGCGCAGGACATCCCGGCGCCGGAAGATTACAGGGCTGCCGAGCTTGCGTCGGAACTGGTGCTGGCGCATGTGCTGACCGGCGACCCGGAGGTCGACCGCATCGCCGGAGCCGGCCTGCGCGGGCTGTCGGACACCCTGTTCTTCCGCACCTCGGTGGAGCCGGCCAACCCGGCCGGCATCGATCTGGAGCGGGATGAGCTGGCGTTCTATCCGCTCTTGTACTGGCCGGTGACCCGGGACCAGCCGTTGCCCTCCTCCGCGGCCTACAGCAGGCTGAACACCTATTTGCGGGCAGGCGGCATGATCCTGTTCGACACCCGCGATGCGGATCTGTCCGCCTCGGGGGCCACCAGCCCGGCGGCGCGGCGGCTGCAGCAGATTGCCCTGCCGCTGGACATCCCGCCGCTGGAGGTGGTGCCGGAGGACCATGTGCTGACCCGCGCCTTCTACCTGCTGCAGGCCTTCCCCGGGCGTTACAGCCGCGGCCCGGTCTGGGTCGAGGCAGCGCCGCCCGATGCGGAACAGGCCGAGGGCATTCCGTTCCGCAACCTCAACGACGGGGTGACGCCGGTGGTGATCGGCGGCAACGACTGGGCCGCGGCCTGGGCGGTGGATGAAAACGGCCGCCCGCTGCTGCCGGTCGGGCGCGGCTATGCCGGCGAGCGGCAGCGCGAGCTGGCGTTCCGGTTCGGCGTCAACCTGGTGATGCATGTGCTGACCGGCAACTACAAATCCGATCAGGTCCATGTGCCGGCCCTGCTGGACCGGCTGGGGCAATAGGAGCGCGCGATGACACAGACGATCCTGTTTGACCCTCTGGTGCCCTGGCCGGTGATCTGGGCCGCCGGCGGCGTCACCCTGGCGGCGCTGGTTCTGGCGCTGTGGAAGGGGCTGTCGGGCTGGGGTCTGCGGGCGCTGGCGGCGCTGGTGCTGCTGGCCGCCCTGGCCGGCCCGGTGCATCAGAGCGAGGACCGCGCCCCGCTCAGCGACATCGTGATCGTGGCCGAGGACCGGACCGCCAGCCAGCAGCTGCGGGACCGGCCCGAACAGATGGCACGGGCGCGCACCCAGCTGAAGGCGGCGCTGGCGGACCGGCCGGGAACTGAGGTGCGCTGGGTCACCGTGGCGGATGGCGCGGGCGATGAGGGCACAAGATTGCTCAGCGCCATTGCCGGGGCGCTGGCGGACGAGCCGCGGGCGCGGGTGGCCGGCATCATCGCCTTGTCCGACGGCCAGGTGCATGACGCGGAGCAGGTGCTGAACCTGCCCGCCCCGATGCATCTGCTGCTGACCGGACGCGAGGACGACTGGGACCGCCGCCTGATCGTGAAGAACGCCCCCGGCTTTGCCATCATCGGCGAGCCGGTGAAGCTGACGCTGAGGATCGAGGACCAGGGCGCGGTGCCGGTGCAGGGCGGCTTTGCCGATCTCGACATCTCGGTCGGCGGCGATGCGCCGCAGCGTTTCACCCTGCCGGTCGGGGTCGATTTCGAATTGCCGATGGTGCTGCAGCACGGCGGGCGCAACGTGATCCGGTTCAGCGTGCCGGAGGAGCCGGGCGAGCTGACCGCGCGCAACAACACGGCGCTGGTGCAGATCAACGGGGTGCGCGACCGGCTGCGGGTGCTGCTGGTGTCGGGCGAGCCGCATGCGGGCGGGCGCACCTGGCGCAACCTGTTGAAATCCGACAGCGCGGTGGATCTGGTGCATTTCACCATCCTGCGCCCGCCGGAAAAACAGGACGGCGTGCCGGTGGAGGAGCTGTCGCTGATCGCCTTCCCGACGCGCGAGCTGTTCCTGGAGAAGATCGAGGATTTCGACCTGATCATATTCGACCGCTACAAGCGGCGCGGCATCCTGCCCGCGGTCTATCTGGACAATGTGGCCAATTACGCGATGGGCGGCGGCGCGGTGCTGGTGGCGGCGGGGCCGGATTTCGCCAGCGCCGACAGCATCTACCGCTCGCCCTTGTCGCTGATCCTGCCGGCCGAACCCTCGGCGCGGGTGCTGGAGGAGCCTTACCGCCCGGAAGTGACGGACCTGGGCAAGCAGCATCCGGTGACTGCAGGGCTGGAGGGCGCGGCGGACTGGGGCCGCTGGCTGCGCCAGGTCGAGCTGCGCACACCCGAGGGCCATGTGCTGATGAGCGGCGCCGGCGAACGGCCCCTGCTGGTGCTGAACCGGGTCGGCGAGGGCCGGGTGGCGCTGCTGGCCTCGGATCATGCCTGGCTGTGGAGCCGCGGCTATGAGGGCGGCGGGCCGCAGCTGGAGCTGCTCAGGCGGCTGGCGCATTGGATGATGAAGGAGCCGGAGCTGGAGGAAGAGGCGCTGTGGGCCGAAACCTCGGGCCAGCGGATGCGGATCCTGCGCCGCACGCTGGCCGGTCAGGCGGGGCCGGTGACAGTGACCAATCCGGATGGCTCCACGGTGCAATTGGACCTGCGCCAGACCGCGCCGGGCCAAT
Source organism: Leisingera thetidis (assembly GCF_025857195.1). Classification (NCBI taxonomy): domain Bacteria; kingdom Pseudomonadati; phylum Pseudomonadota; class Alphaproteobacteria; order Rhodobacterales; family Roseobacteraceae; genus Leisingera; species Leisingera thetidis. The sequence goes on from NZ_CP109787.1 coordinate 3,952,831, forward strand.
GGGAGACCCGCTATGAAGGCCCGGAGCAGGGCCTGTACCGGCTGGAGGAAGGCGGCCGCACCGCCGTGGCGGGACTGGGGCCTGCCGCGCCGAAGGAGTTCGAGGAGACCATTGCCACCGGCGGTGTGCTGGCGCCGGTGCTGGCACCTCTGCGCGGCGGCGTGCTGCGGCTGGAGGAGGGGATGCCCTCGCTGCGCAACGTGCGCGCCGGACGGCCTGCCGCCGGGCGCGGCTGGATCGGCCTCACCCCGCGCGAGGCCTATGAAACGCTGTCGGTGTCCCAGGGCCCGCTGCTGCCGGCCTGGCTGGCGCTTGTGATGGCGGCCTTTTTCCTGGTGGCCGGCTGGCTGCGCGAAGGGCGGCGCTGATCGCGCCGGTTCCGGAAAAGCAACCGTTCCAAAGATCCGGCGGCCGCGACACGCGCCTGCGCGGGCCTGGCAAGGCGGCTGTCCGCCAAAGCGGCAATCCCGGCATCCGTGGCGCAGGCGGTCCCGGCCGCGGCGGCGGCCACTGCGGCGGCGCAGGCGGCAAGGCGCGGTTTCCGCATCCCGGATCCGCGGCAGACGGGATCAATCGATCCGCAGGTCAATCCGGTCCGAGCGGCCCGCGCCATCGACCACCACCAGCGAGGAGAAGCCGGGGCCGGGGCTGGGCAGGGAGAATTCACGGCGGCGCTGGCCCGCCAGCACAGGGCGGCCATTCGCCAGCACCAGAAACGGGGCAGTGCCGCCGCGCAGCTTGAGGGTCAGGGACGCCCCTTCCAGCGCCAGCCGGGCACCGTCCGGCGGAAAGATCAGCTGCGGAGCGTCTCCGCCGGCGGCAAAGGCTGCCTGCCGCGGACGGAAGCGCCGCAGCGGCAGCGGCAGTTCGGCAGAGCTGACAATCAGCGCGGACGGCGGCGGCGGCGGCAGCGGCTCCAGCGCGGGTTTCAAGCGCCCGAAGGCTTCGAACAGAACCGGCGCGGCCAGGCTGCCGCCGAAGATGCCCGGCACCGGAGTGCCATCGGCGCGGCCGATCCAGACGCCGATCGCATGGCGCCCGTCCCAGCCGACCGCCCAGGCATCGCGGTGGCCGTAGGAGGTCCCGGTCTTGTAGGCGATTGCTCCGGCCCGCGCCCCCGGCGGCACCGGCAGCCCGCGCAGGATGCTGCCGACCTGCCACGCCGCTTCGGGCGAGATCAGCCGGTCGGCGGGCTGCAGCGCCGCGCCCTGCATCACGCGCAGCCGCGGCCCCTGCCCGCCTGCCGCCAGCCCGGCATAAAGCTGCACCAGATCCTGCAGGCTGAGGCCGACGCCGCCAAGCGAAACCGCCAGCCCCGGCGCGCCGCCCGGCAGCTGCGGCCGGGCGCCGCCGGCGCGCAGCGCAGCCATCACCCGCGCCGGACCCAGCTCCTGCGTCAGCTTCACCACCGGAATGTTGAGTGACAGCTGCAGCGCTTCGCGCACCCGGATGTCGCCGCGGAAGCTGCCGTCGAAGTTCTGCGGCGCGTAGCCTGCGAAATCGGCCGGGCCGTCGTGGATCAGGGTCTCGGGATGCGCCAGGCCCTGGTCGAAGGCCAGCCCGTAGATCAGCGGCTTCAGGGTGGAGCCGGGCGAGCGGATGGCCTGGGTCATATCGACAAATCCGCGGCGGCCGGCGTCGGAATAGCCGGGCGAGCCGACCAGCGCCAGCACCTCGCCGGTCTGGTGGTCGGCGGCAATCAGGGCGGCAGAGAGCCGGTCGCCGCCGCGGCGCACGGCGTCAGCGGCCAGTCTTTCCATGCGTGCCTGGATGGCGCCGTCGAGGGTCAGCCGCAGCTGGCGTCTGCCGGGATGGCGGGCCTTTGCCCGGTCCGCCAGATGCGGTGCCAGGCGCGGGAAGGCGGCCATGCGGTGCGGCAGCGGGGTGTGGCGGGCGGCTTCGGCGTCTTCGGCGCTGAGTACCCCCTGCCGCTGCATCCGCGCCAGCACCCGGTCGCGGGCCTGGCTGGCGGCCTCGGGGAAACGGTCCGGGCGGCGGCGTTCGGGGGATTGCGGCAGGGCCACCAGCAGCGCGGCCTCGGCCGGGGTCAGGCGTCCCGGCTCCTTGCCGAACCAGCTGTAGGCCGCGGCGCGGACGCCCTCCGCCGCGCCGCCATAGGGGGCGTGGGTCAGGTAGAGGGTGAGGATGTCTTCCTTGCTGAGGCGGCGTTCCAGCGCCAGCGCCACCCGCATCTGGCGCAGCTTGCCCGCCCAGCGGCCGGTGGTGCCGTCCTCCAAGAGCCGCGCCACCTGCATAGTGAGGGTGGAGCCGCCGGACACCGCGCGGGTGTTCCACAGCGCCTGGCCCGCAGCGCGCAGGAGGGCGATGGGGTCGACGCCGGCATGGGAGCGGAAACGCTTGTCCTCGTAGCGCAGCAGCATGTCGAGGAAGCGCGGGTCGACGTCGGCGGGCTTAACGGCGAGGCGCCAGAGGCCGTCGCCCACGGGGTAGGCGCGCAGCAGCTTGCCGTTGCGGTCGAGGACTTCGGTGGAGGTTTCCGCGAGGGTGAGGGGGAGGTTTGTGTTGCCGATCCAAGTGTCGAAGCTGCGCCATGCGGTGAGCGTTACCGCAATCAGCAATGCTATGGCCGAAGCGCTCCATTTCCATCTTTTGCCTGGCCGATAGGCCGGGCATCGCCCGTCCGCCCCCCCGGGCGGGCGATACTCGCCCCCCCGCGGACGGGCGCTGCCCTCTGAGCTGTTCAGCCAGCGTCTCACCTGACTTCCACGCGCCCGGTGCCGGTGCGGGCGCGGTAGGCGGGGCGGTACATGTCCTCGACCGAGGCGGCCGGGTGGTGGAACACGCCGGGCGTCACCGCGCGGACCACATAGGCCAGCGTCACCTGCGCGGCATCGCGCACGTTCACCGCCGCCAGGAAGCGGTCGCTGCGGAATTCGGCGTGTTCGGCCTCGGCCGGGTTCAGCCAGTCGAGATCGCGCAGATCGCCGGAGCGCAGCAGGTTCGGGTTGTCGATCTCAAACCCCGCGGGCAGCGGGTCGCTGATCATCAGCCTCGCACCGGTCTTCTCATGCGGCTTCACCCGCAGCACCGCCACAAAGCGTGCGCCTGTGCGGACGGACTGCGCGTCGAGCGGCCGGCCCTCCAGCGTGTAGTAGCTGCGCTCGATCGTGTAGCCGAAGCCGCCCGCGGCGGGCGGGACCTCTGGCACGCCGAGCGTGGTCAGGGTGATGTCCGCGGTGCGGCCATTGGCGGCGGTCAGGGCGAGTTCCGGCATGTCCTGGCCGTCTGCAGCCTGCACAAACGGGCCCTGGACCGGCTGTCCGTTGACCAAGAGGCCGGAGTCTTCGGGGGTCCGGGCCAGTGCATGGGCCGCCATCAGGGTCCAGGCGGCCTCCTGGGTGGAGCGGGTGCCGGCCGCATTGGAGAGCCGCGCCGACAGGCTGGCGCGGTCCACGGCTTCCGACCCGGCCTCCGCCGCCAGCGCCAGCACGCCGGCGGTGTCGCGCAGCCGTGTGCCGAAGTCGGCGCGCCAGAGGCGGGCCTCATTTTGCGCCTCAGCGCCGATCATCTGCGCGGCGCGGGCAAACATCCGGTCGGCCCGGCGCTGGTCGCCATAGGCCGCAAGGGCGGCGCCCAGCTGGGCGGCGGCCAGCGGCGTCGCAAAGGCCTCGCCCTTGACATCCGCGTAATAGCGCAGATCCCCCATCTGGGCCGCGCCTTCGCGGGCCAGCACCAGGAGGGCATAGGCAATCTCCTCGCCGCCTTTGTCGAAGTCGGACGCGTAGCTGATGCGGTTGCGCAGGTTGTCCATCGCCTGGGCAAAGGCCTGCTGCGGCACGTCGTACCCCTGCGCGCGGGCGCGGCTGAGGAAGTCGCTGGCGTAGGCATCCAGCCAGAACTCGCCGCTGCCGGCCTGCCACAGGCCGAAGGCGCCGCTGGGGGCCTGCCGGGTCAGCACCTTGCGGACCGCGGCATTGACGCGCGCATCCACCGCCGGGCCATCGCCCAGTCCCGCCGCTTGCGCCACGCTGCTGAGGTAGAGCAGCGGCAGCGCCCTGGAGGCCACTTGCTCGGTGCAGCCGTAGGGGTACTGGTCCAGCTGTGCCAGGAGGCCCGGCACGTCGAACTTGGCGAGCGGGCCGGAGGAGATGGCGGCGCGTGCGGTGCCGGGACGCAGGCCGGTGAAGACGTCCTTGCTGAACAGGAAGGTGTCGCCGCCCGCCAGGGTGAAGCGGCGGGTCCGGGAGGTCACCGGGTCATTGGCGCGCACCGGCAGACGCAGGTCCTGGCGCAGCACCTGCCCGTCCGGGGTGGTGAGGGTGAGGGTCAGTTCGTGGTCACCAACGGTTTCTGCCGTCACCGGCAGTTCCAGCACTGTCTTGCCCTGTTCCGCCAAGGTGACGGAGGCGGGCAGGCTGCCGAGTGCCAGGCCGCCTGCGGTGCTGGCGGTCAGCGCTATGTCTCCGGCAGGGCCGTCGGCATGGACGATCTCGATCTTTGCGCGGCTTTCATCGCCGGGCGCCAGGAAGCGCGGCAGCGAGGCGGTGACCACCACCGGGTCGCGCACCAGCATGTCAGCCTCGGCCTGACCGACAGCGCGGCCGGACCAGGCGACAGCCATCAGCCGCACGGTGCCGTTGAAGGCGGGCAACACCATCGGGAACTCGGCCGCGCCGTTGGCATCCGCCTGCAAGGGGCCGGAGAACAGCGCCACAAGGTCCTGGGTCGGCGGCGGCGATTGCATCTTCATGCCGCTGTCGGCATCGCCGCCGGAGCGGACGCGGCCCAGGGCGCCGTTGCCGGGGTCGATCAGGCGGCCATAGACGTCGCGCAGCTCCATCCCCAGCCGGCGCTGGCCGTGGTAATGCGCGCTGGGGTCGGGGCTTTCGAAGCCTGTCAGGTTGAGGATGCCGAGGTCCACTGCGGCCACGGTGAGCCAGACCTCCTCGCCCTCCGCCGCGCCATCCACATGGATTTTTGCAACTGAAGTGCCGCGCGGGCGGGCCACTTCGGGGACATCAATCGCAACCTTCAATTGCTGGCCGGGCTGGGTGACGCCGGCGTGGGCCAGACCCAATGCGCGCAGCGGGGTGCGGCCGCGGTCGCCAGCCACCGGCTGGATCACCGTTGCGGTCACATAGGCGCCGCTGCCCCAGTCCTGTGTGACCTCCAGCGGGATCACGGTTTCGCCGGCCGGGACCTCCACCGCCATGCGGTGGATCAGGTGGCTGGAGACCACCGAGACCAGCGCAGTACCTGCCGCCTGCGGCACGATGCGCAGGCGGGCGGTGCCGCCGGGGGCATAGGTTTCGCGGTCCAGCGACAGCTCCAGGCGGGCGGGGGTCTCGGAACTGCCCTCGGGCGCGTACCAGCCGGCATAGAAGTCATAGGCAGCAGAGGCATAGGCGCCGTCGAGGCGTTCCACAACCAGCTCATAGCGGCCCCAATCCACAGGCTGCGACAGCGGCAGGGGATCGCTGCCCAGCTGCGCCTCGCCGGTGGCGATGCGGGTGCGGCGGGTGATCGGCTCCCAGTTCCAGTTGCCGTAGAGCTGATACCATTGGTAGCGGGTTTCGACCCGGTTCAGGGTCCATTTGACGCGCATCGGCATGGGCGTCAGGTCCGGGGCCAGGGCGATGAGTTCAAAGCCTGCCTCGGAGCCTTCTGCCGCGACCTCGTCAAACTGCGGCTTGATGCCGAGGACCGGACCGGCGGGGCGGACCGGCAGCTCAAGCGAGCGCTCTACCGGGCGGGCAGATCCATCCGCGACGCGGGTGGTGAGGGTGGCCAGCAGCGGCTTGCCTTCTGCCGGGGTGGCAGCGGGGAGGTTTGCGGAGAATGCCGCACTGCCATCGGCGCCGGTTTCCTGGCCGCCGAAGTATTCGGTCTGGGCGGAGGAGGCTTCATCGTAGCGGCCAAAGCGGAAGCCGGGCCATTGCACCAGAGTGCCGGCGGCGGTGAGGCGGATGCTGCCTTCCACCTTCAGGCCAGCGCCCGGCGCACCGAACAGGTAGCCGGCCTGCAGCGCGATTTGAGCGGCGCCGCCGGGCTGGAGGGCGTCTGCATTGGCGACCTCCTGTTCAAAGTCGATGCGTTCGGGCAGGAAGTCTTCGATCAGGATCTGGCGGCTGGCGAGCGCGGGGGCCTTGAGGTCGCTTTTGATCTCAACCCGCCAGGTGCCGCGCGGGGCGGCGGGGCCGGTGGGCAGGGCAAAGACATGGCCGCCCTGATGCCCGCTGGCGGAAGTCTGGCGGGTGTATTCCACACCGTCGGGCCGCAGCAGGATTGCGGTGAGCGGCAGATCCCCGATGGCCTGTGCCCTGCTGTCGCGGGCCAGCGCCGTCACATGCACGGTTTCACCCGCACGGAAGGCGCCGCGGGCGGTGGCAAGGAACACATCCACCGGCCCCGGCGCGGGACGGCCCGCAACACCGCGGTCCGACAGGTCGAAGGCGGCATCGGTCAGCGGCAGGAAGGTGAAGTCGTCCTCTCCGGCGCGCGCGGTGATCAACGCAGGCGCCGCGCCGCCCGAACCGCGGGTCAGCCCCGGTGCAAAGCGCACATAGCCGCTGGCGTCACTGGTTTCGGTGGCCAGCACCTCGTTGGCGCCGGAGATCAGGCTGACCTCGGCCCCCGCCTGCGGCCTGGCATCCGCCAGTCCCTGCACCTGCACATGCAGGCCGTCGCTGCCGGACATGGTGCTGAGGCCCAGACCGGTCAGCACAAACCACTGGGTGGCGCCGGCATCGTCATAGGGATCGGCGCCCGGCACCCGGGCGGTCAGCGCATAAAGACCCGGCTTCTGCCCTGTCAGAGCCTGATCCAGCGGCAGGCGGCTGGTCATCGCCTGATTGAGCGCAGTGCCGATCTCGGCGCTGCCCTGCCAGATCTCCTCGGCAATATCCGCGGCAAAATGCTCATCCTCCCAATGCGACAGCGGCCGGGCGAAATAGCCCTCCTGCAGGGTGCGCAGCACGTTGCGGCTGCTGACCCGGCGCAGGCGCAGGTCCAGGCCGGTGAGGTTCACCGTCTCCACCGGCAGCGCCGCTTCGCCGCCTGCAGGCAGCACATAGGCGCGGCCCGGGAACCGGACCTGCGGGGCGCGGTCGCGCACATAGTGGGTCAGCTCCACATCCTTGAAGAGCTGCTCGCCGCTTGCGGCAGGCAGGCCGCGGCGCAGGGTGATCCGGTAGCGCTTGCCGTGCTCCACCCCGTCAAGGCACAGCTGGCGGCCCTCGGCTGTGACGGCGAGGCTGCCATCGGCCGTGCGCACGTAGTGTTCCAGACCGGAGCCGGCCTGTTCCAGATTTTCGGAGAACTCGGCGCAGATGCGCGGCGCGGCGCTGTCGCTTTCAACCGTGCTGGATGTGACACGGAAGCCGTATTTGGCGATTGCATCCTCCAGCCTGCCGGCAGGCAGCGAACCGGGGGCGATGTCTTCGGCCAGACGCAGCAGAGGCAGCATGTCCCGCCCGCGGCCCCGCAGCGCCTGCGCATCGGCCGCTGCTGCCAGGGCTTCAGCCTGCCCGCCGGGCGGGCCGGCGCGAAGATAGCCGTTGAGCGCTGCAAAATAGGCCTGCTGCCAAAGGCGCTGCTGCTGCGGCCTGCTGCCGGCCTCCTTGGCCGCATGCAGCAGGTAGCCGGCAAACCGGGTCCAGTCCTGCGCGGAATCCGACAGCACAACCGCCTGCCCCATCCAGCGCAGCGCAGCCAGCGGGTCGCCGCCGCGAAGCTGCGACCGGGCCGCCGAGAACGCCTCGGCAGCATCCGTCGTCGCCAGCGGATAATCCAGCCCCAGGGTGCGGGCGAATTCCGCCGCATGCCCGAAATCCTGTTCCGAGACGGTCCGCAGGCGTTCTGCCCGGCCGGCGGCCGCCGCCGCCAGCCCGGCCGGCACCGCCTGTTTGAGCGCCGACACCGCGCCCTCATAGGGGCTGGGCCGCTGCAGGCCGGATTTCGGGAAACAGGCGTTTGCCTTTTGGTTGAACACAAAGCCCGCGCACGCCGTCTGTGCGGAACAGGCCCGGGCACAGGACTCCAGATCCGTCTCGAACAGCGGCTGCAGGTCGGAGCCAAAGAAATCAGTGCCGGCAAAGGACTTGTACCGGAAATCCGGCAGATGCGGCCCGGCCAGCGCGGCAGGCTGTGAAACGAAAACCGTCAGGCAGAAAATGCAGAAAACAAAGAACAGACGCGGCATGGCACCCTCCAATACTGGGGGCAGGCTGACACGGGCTTAACGTCATAGCAAGATTCCCCCGCGTAACAGTTTAACAGCAGCCCTGCTGCCGCAAGCGCTGGGAATTTGCCATGCGCCGTTTGTGTTAAATTATTGCCGGAGTTCGCAGGGATGAGCCTTGCAGAAAAACTAGCGGAAGAAAGGCGGGCCCGGCTGGCCGCCGAGCGGCTGCTTGAATTGAAGCAGGCCGAGCTTTCCGCTGCCAACCGCAAGCTGGGCCGCCACGCGCTGGCGCTGACCAAGCAGATCGGCCAGACCCAGGCCGAGGTGGCCACGGTGCGCGATGAAAACGCAAAGGTGAAATCCGATCTCAGCACCGCCCACGCCAAGGTCGAAACCGCCGAGCGGAGGCTGTGGCATTCGATCCAGGCGTTCCAGGACGGGTTTGCCTTCTTTGATGCCGACAGCAGGCTGATCGGTGCCAACACCGCCTATCTCAACATCTTCGACGGGCTGGAGGAAGTGTCGCCGGGGATCACCTACATGCGCATCCTGCAGCTGCTCACCGATGAAGGGCTGATCAATACCGGGGAGGTGCCGCCGGCGGACTGGCGGGAGATGATGAACGACCGCTGGCATTCGCCATCGCCCGCGCCGGTGGTGGTCCAGCTGTGGGACGAGCGCTATCTGCGGCTGATCGACCAGCGCGGCCATGGCGGCGACGTGGTGACGCTGGCGCTCGATATCACCTCGACCGTGCGCTACGAGAAGGAGCTGCGCGCCTCGCGCGCCCGCGCCGAGGCCGCCAACCGCGCCAAATCCGCCTTTCTCGCCAACATGAGCCACGAGATCCGCACGCCGATGAACGGGGTGGTGGGCATGGCGGAACTGCTGTGCGACACCCAGCTGGATGAAGAGCAGCGGCTGTACGCCAGCACCATCAAGAATTCGGGCGAGGCGCTGCTGGTCATCATCAATGACGTGCTCGACTATTCCAAGATCGAGGCCGACAAGCTGGAGCTGCACCCCGAGGAATTCGACCTGGAGCGCAGCCTGCATGAGGTGGTGATGCTGCTGCAGCCCACCGCCCGGGACAAGGGGCTGGCGCTGCTGGTCGATTACGACCTGTTCCTGCCGACGCGGTTTGTGGGCGATCCGGGCCGGATCCGGCAGGTGCTGACCAATCTGGCCGGCAATGCGGTGAAATTCACCAAAGAGGGCCATGTGACGCTGCGGGTGACCGGCATCACCTCGCCGGATGACAAGCAATGCACGGTGCATATCTCGATCGAAGACTCCGGCATCGGCATCCCGGCCGAGAAGCTCGAGCACATCTTCGGCGAATTCAACCAGGTCGAGGATGAACGCAACCGCAAATTCGAGGGCACCGGTCTGGGGCTGGCGATCTCCAAGCGGCTGATCGAGCTGATGGGCGGCGAGATCTGGGTCGACAGCGACGAGGGCAAGGGCTCCTGCTTCGGCTTCCGGCTGCCGCTGCCGATCGAAGGCCCGGCGGAACAGCCGGTTCCGGAACTGCCCAGCACGCTGCGCCACGTGCTGATTGTGGACGACATGCCGCTGAATTGCGGGATCCTGCAAAAGCACCTGCTGATGCTGGGCATTCAGGTGACCGCGGCGGACTCCGCCGCCGCCGCCCTGGCCGCGATGCAGGACAGCATCGACCTGGTGATCAGCGGCCACAACCTGCCTGAGCTGAACGGGCTGCAACTGGCCAGGGATCTCAAGTCCGGCCGCTGGAGCGGGGTGCCGGTGCTGCTGCTGAACTCCAGCCCGCATGCCGGCAATGATCCTGAAATCCGCCAGCTGGTGAACGGGGTGCTGCAGAACCCGGTGCTGCGTGCCGATCTGTTCAGCCAGCTGGCCAGGCTGAGCGGCAGTGCCCCCGGGCCGGACGGAGACGCCGCGGAGCAGGCCGCCCCGGAGCCACCGGCAGCGGCCGGGGCCGTTGCCCGGCCCGGGCCGCCCGCGGCAGCGGCACCGGAACCGCCCGGCCGCCCGGCCGGGCCCGAAGCCCGCCGGGTGCGGGTGCTTGCGGCCGAGGACAACAAGACCAACCAGCTGGTGTTCAGCAAGATGGTGAAAGAGCTGAACATCGAGCTGGAATTTGCCAACAACGGCCTGGAGGCGGTGGAGGTCTTCAAAACCTTCCACCCGGATCTGATCTTCATGGATATCTCGATGCCGATGATGGATGGCAAGGAAGCCACCGCGCAGATCCGCAGGATCGAGGCCGTTTCCGGCGGCCATGTCCCGGTGATTGCGCTGACCGCGCACGCCATGGCGGGCGATTCCGAGGGCATCCTTGCCGCCGGCCTGGACCACTACCTGACCAAGCCGCTGCGCAAGGCGCTGATCCATGAAAAGATCCGGGCCTTTGCACCGCCGGAAACCCAGCCGCTGGACCTGGACGGCCCGCCGGCCGAAGCGGCGGCCGGCGGGGGCTGAGCGGCTGGCGCTGCCGGTTGCCGCTTCGGCCTCTGGCGAAGACAGGCGCAGCGCGATCGCCGCGGCAGGGCCGCACGCAAAACTCGGCAGGCATCGCGGCCGGATGCCGGGGGCCGCTCGCAAGCGTTTTTCCGGCCCGAAACCGCGGCATCGGGACCCACTCCGGCAGCTGACCCTTGCAGCCAGGCGCTTACGGCTGCGGGCTTCTCCCGCGCCCGCGGGCGCACCGGCTGCGCCGGCACGGCCCTTGTGCGGCCTTGGGCCCGGCAGCGCGCAAGGCGCGCTGCCGGGCCCAACCGGGACGGTGCATTCTCTTGAATGTGCCGGAGCGGGCGGGAGCCCGCGCCCCTTGCTTCAGGCGCTGCGCAGGAAGACAGGCTTGTCCGGTGCCGACATCGCCGGCTGATAGGCATAGCCGCCGGAATCGAAATCCTTGAGGCTTTCCGCATCCGTCAGCCGCTGCTGGATGATGAACCGGGCCATCGCGCCGCGGGCGCGCTTGGCATAGAAGCTCACCACCTTGGGGCTGCCGTTCTTGTCTTCCATGAAGACCGGCGTGAACACCCGCAGCTTCAGCGCGGCCAGATCCACCGCGCCGAAATATTCCTGGCTGGCGCAGTTGACCAGCACGCTGGTGCCGGCGGCCTCGGCCTGCGCGTTCAAGGCGTCCGAAATCTTGCGGCCCCAGAACTCATAGAGGTTCCTGCCGCGCGGATTCTTCAGCCGCGAGCCCATCTCCAGCCGGTAGGGCTGCATCGCATCCAGCGGCCGCAGCACGCCGTAAAGCCCCGACAGGATGCGCAGATGGTCCTGCGCCCAGGCCATTTCGTCCGCGTCCAGCGAAGACGCCTCCAGCCCCTGGTAGGTGTCGCCGGCAAAGGCCAGCGCCGCCGGGCGGGTGGCGCCGGTTTTCGGATCGGCGGCAAAGTCCTGAAAGCGGCCATAGTTCAACCTGGCCAGATCCTCGCTGATGTGCATCAGCTTCATCAGATCCGCCACCGACTGTTCCCGCGCCACGGCGGCCAGCGCCACCGCGTCGTCGTGAAGCGCGGGCCAGGTCATCTCCTGATCCCGTTCCGCCCAGTCCAGCTTCTTGGCCGGAGAGGTCACTGCCAGCATGTTCTGCCCCCTTTTGATCTTGGCGCGACCCTACCCCGCGCCGCGCAGGACGTCCAGAAACGCCGCAGCGAAACGTTCGGCGCGGCGCTCCCCCAGCAGCCGCGCAACACCGGTCTCGTCATCCGCGCGCATCTGCGCCACCTTGGCCAGCAGCGAGGCCGAGCAGGTCAGCGGCTTCAGCGTGCCGCAGTGCCCACGCGCCAGCTGCGCCTGCACCTCCAGCAGCGCGTCATAGACGGACCCGGAGCCGCGCCCCGCCAGTTTGCGCCGTGCCGGGTGCAGCTGTTCCGCCGCGCCGGTGATCACGGACAGGAAGTCGTCGCCGTAGCGCTCCAGCTTCTTGGCGCCGACGCCGTTGATCCGCGCCATATGGTCGAGGGTTTCCGGGCGCATCTCGGCCATCTCGATCAGGGTGCGGTCGGGGAAGATCACATAGGCCGGCACTTTCTGCGCCTCGGCCAGCGCGCGGCGCTTGGCCTTCAGCGCCGACAGCAGCGGCGCGTCTTCCTCGGAGACCAGCGCCTTCACTGCCGGGCGGCGGTCGGCAGATTTGATGGTGTCGCGGCGCAGCTCGATCGACTGTTCGCCGCGCAGGATCGGCAGCGCCGCCTCGGTAAAGCGCAGCGCGCCGTGGCGCTCCGGGTCGGGGCGCAAGAGGTCGTGGCCCATCATCTGCCGGAACACCGCCTGCCACTGGCGCTTGCCGAACTCCTTGCCGCAGCCGTAAACCGACAGCTGGTCATGGCGCTTGGCCCGGATCCGCTCATTGTCGGCCCCCAGCAGGATGTCGATCAGGTGGCCGGAACCGAACCATTCCTCGGTCCGCAGCACCGCCGACAGCGCCTTCCTCACCACGGTGGTGCCGTCGAACACATCAGCCGGGCTGTCGCAGAGGTCGCAGTTGCCGCAGGGCGCAGCCTCCTCGCCAAAATAGGCAAGCAGCTTCTGGCGGCGGCAGCGCAGCGCCTCGGCCAGCCCCAGGAGCGCGTTGAGCCGGGCGTGATCGGCGCCGCGGCGCTCGGGCGGGGCAAGGCCTTCGTCAATCTGGGAGCGGCGCAGGCGGATGTCATCGGGGCCGAACAGGGTGAGGGTTTCGGCAGGCGCCCCGTCCCGGCCGGCACGGCCGATCTCCTGGTAATAGGCTTCGATGGATTTCGGCAGGTCGGCGTGGGCCACCCAGCGGATGTCGGGCTTGTCGATGCCCATCCCGAAGGCCACGGTGGCGACCACGATCAGCCCGTCCTCGCGGGCAAAGCGGATTTCGACCTGGCGGCGGTCCTCTGCGTCCATGCCGCCGTGATAGAAACAGGCGGAATGGCCGGCCTCGCGCAATGCAGCGGACAGCGCCTCGGTTTTGGCGCGGGTGCCGCAGTAGACGATGCCGGACTGGCCCTTGCGGGCGGCGGCGAACTCCAGGATCTGGCGGCGCGGGCTGTCCTTGGCGCCAAAGGCCAGGTGGATGTTGGGCCGGTCGAACCCGCGCAGGAAGCTGCGCGGCGCCGCGCCGTCGAACAGCTTCTGGACGATTTCTTCCTGGGTTTCCTGATCCGCCGTTGCGGTGAAGGCGGCCAGCGGCACGCCGAGGGTCTGCCGCAGTTCGCCGATGCGCAGGTAGTCGGGGCGGAAGTCATGGCCCCACTGGCTGACGCAATGGGCCTCATCGACCGCGATCAGGCTGACGCCGATCCGGCGCAGCATGCCCATCGCCGCGCCCGAAGCCAGCCGTTCCGGCGCCATGTAGAGAAGTTTCAGCCGCCCGGCCTCGATCGCCTCCCAGACCATTTCGGTCTCTTCATCGGTGTTGCCGGAGGTGAGCGCGCCGGCGCTGACGCCGGCCTCCTGCAGGGCGCGGACCTGGTCGCGCATCAGCGCGATCAGCGGCGAGATCACCACCGTTATGCCGTCGCGCAGCAGTGCCGGCAGCTGATAGCACAGCGACTTGCCGCCGCCCGTGGGCATGATCGCCAGCACGTTTTCCCCAGCGGTCACGGCATCGACAATCTCCTCCTGCCCGGGGCGGAAGGCGTCGAAGCCGAAGATCTCGCGCAGGATCGGGGACGCGCCTGTCAGGGCTGCCGGGGCTGTCATGGGGGCAAGGGGCCTCAATGTGGTGGTGGTCTGCTCGTCTTGGCAGGCACAATCCCACAGGAGGCATAGGGCGGCAAGGGCTGCCACGCAAAAGCCCGGCGAAAGCCGCCGGGCCGGGCGCGCTCAGATCAGTAGAACGCAGCCATATTGTTCATCAGGACAATGCGCAGCGCGTAGACGGCAACCAGCACCACCAGCGGCGCCAGGTCGAGCCCGCCCATGTTCGGTATCAGGCGGCGCACCGGGGCATAGAGCGGTTCCAGGATCCGGTTCAGCCCGTACCAGATCTGCGCCACCAGCTGCTGGTGCAGGTTCAGCACCTGGAAGTTGATCAGCCAGCTCATGATCACATGGGCAATGATGAAGAACCAGACGATGTCCAGGATCAGCATCAGGATTTGGAACAGCGAGACCATCTCATATTTCCCTCTTTCGAACAGCCACACAGGTAAGCAGACGCGGCGGAATGCGCAAGGCTTCCGCGAGGTTGCGGTTGACGCGCTGTAAACGGGTGGCATCACGGGCACATGGCATCAAGGAGCGCGCGCCGATGTACCCGATTTTCCGCCTGATCAAGGATACCGTTCTGGCCAGCCGGATGGAGCGGCTGCCGATCACCGGGCTGCATGTCTCGCATCACATCTGCTGGCCCTGGGACCTGGACATGTGGATGGAGCTGAACAACGGCCGCACCATGACGCTGTATGACCTGGGCCGCACCATGCTGGCACAGCGGGCCGGGCTGATCGGCGCGCTGAAAAGGAACCGCTGGGGGCTGACGGTGGCGGGATCCTCGGTGCGCTACCGCCGCCGCATCCGCGGGTTCGAGCGGTTCGAGATGCGCAGCCGCGCCGCGGGCTGGGATGACCGCTTCATCTATGTCGAGCAGTCGATGTGGAAGAAAAACGGCGACTGCGCCAGCCATGTGATGCTGCGCACGGCGGTGACGGACCGCAACGGCATCGTGCCGCCGGCCAAGGTGCTGGCGGCGCTGGGGCAGGACACCGCGGCCTCGCCCGAGCTGCCCGGCTGGATCAAGGACTGGTGCCGGGCGGATGCCGGCCGCCCCTGGCCGCCGATGCAGGACGGGCTTGCCTAGGCCCCTGCCCGCCTGCCATACCTGAAGGCAACAATAACAAGAGGCCGGGCATGCAGCAGGTTTCCACGCGCAAGCGGATCTGGGGATGGTGGTTCTTCGACTGGGCCAGCCAGCCTTATCAGACACTGCTGGTCACCTTTGTGTTCAGCCCGTTCTTTGCCGCCGTTGCGGCGGAGTATTTCATGGCCGAAGGCCTGGCGGACGAGGCCGCCAAGGCGCAGGCGCAGACCATCTGGTCGATGTGTTTGACCGTGACCGGGCTGATCATCGGCTTCGGCGCGCCGTTCCTGGGGGCGATGGCCGATATCACCGGCCGCCGTCTGCCGTGGATCATGATGTTTTCACTGATGTATCTGATCGGTGCCTGGGGGCTGTGGCACATGGATCCCGCGGGCAGCAACCTGTGGTGGATGCTGGTCAGCTTCGGCTTTGGCTTCATCGGCGCCGAATTCGCGCTGATCTTTGTCAATGCGCAGCTGCCCACGCTCGCCAGCCGCGAGGATGTGGGCGACATCTCCGGGTCGGGCTTTGCCTTCGGCTATCTCGGCGGGGTGATTGCGCTGTTCATCATGCTGCTGCTGTTTGTCGAGCAAAGTTCCGGCAGGACGCTGATCGGCCTCAGCCCGGCCTTCGGCCTGGATCCGGAGGCAAAGGAGGGCACCCGCGCCGTCGGCCCCTTTACCGCGGTCTGGTTTGCCGTCTTCATGATCCCCTATTTCCTGTGGGTGAAGGACCGCGGTGCCACCGGCCGGAAGGCCAGCCCGGGCAAGGCCTGGCAGATGGTGGTCAAGCTGGTCTCCGGCCTGCGCCACCGGCTGAGCCTGGCGACCTACCTGGGGTCTTCGATGTTCTACCGCGACGCGCTCAACGGGCTGTACGGCTTTGGCGGTGTCTACGCCAAGCTGGTGCTGGAGTGGGAGATCACCCAGATCGGCGTGTTCGGCATTGTCGCGGCGCTGGCAGCCACCCTGTTCAGCTGGCTCGGCGGCAAGGCGGACCGGCGGCTGGGCCCGAAACCGGTGATCATCGCCTCGATCCTGATCCTGGCCTTTGTCTGCCTGGTTATCGTCAGCATGTCGCGCGACCAGATTTTCGGCATCCCGCTGGCCGAAGGCTCGACGCTGCCGGATGCGGTGTTCTTCGGCTGCGGCGTGCTGATCGGCGGCTTCGGCGGCATCCTGCAGGCGGCCAGCCGCAGCCTGATGGTGCGCCACACCAGCCCCGCGGACGCCACCGAGAGCTTTGGCCTTTATGGCCTGTCGGGCCGCGCAACGGCCTTTCTGGCCCCGGCGCTGATCGGCGCCGCCACCACGGTGACGGGCAGCGCCCGGCTGGGGATTGCCCCGGTGATCGGGCTGTTTCTGATCGGATTGATACTGTTATTCTGGGTTCAAGGAGAAGGAGATCAGGGTTGAGACTGTTACTTGCCTTTTGTTTAGCGGTTGCGGGTTTCTGTAGTCCGGCAAGCGCACAAACCCCCGCCAAGGCCCTGTTCGGAGCCAAGCCCAGCGCCTCGCAGCAGCGCCCCGCGCCGTTCGGCTCCTACGCCAAGGGCTGTGTTGCCGGTGCGGCCCAGCTGCCCGAAACCGGCCCCACCTGGCAGGCGATGCGGCTGAGCCGCAACCGCAACTGGGGCCACCCCGCAGCAATTGATTTTGTTCAGGATCTCAGCCGGTTTGCCGCCAGGCAGCGCGGCTGGAAGGGGCTTTACATCGGCGACATCAGCCAGCCGCGCGGCGGGCCGATGCTGTCGGGCCACCGCAGCCATCAGATCGGCCTGGATATCGACATCTGGATGCGGCCGCCGGACCGGCTGAACCTCAGCCGCAGTGCGCGCGAGAACATCTCCTCGATCTCCATGCGCCGGGCCAAGGGCGCCTATGTGAACGCGGGCTGGACGCGGGCGCACCACGAGATCCTCAAGGCCGCGGCCCAGGACAAGCGGGTGGCGCGGATCTTTGTCTTTCCCGGCGCCAAGGTGCAGATGTGCAATGACGAGAAGGGCGACCGCCGCTGGCTGCGCAAGATCCGGCCCTGGTGGGGGCACCACTACCACTTCCATGTGCGGCTGGCCTGCCCGCGCGGCGCGCGCGGCTGTGTCGATCAGGCCGCGCCGCCCAAGGGCGACGGCTGCGCCGAGGCGCAGCAGTGGGTGAACAACATCCTGAACCCGCCGCCGCCGAAACCGGTTGACCCCAACGCGCCAAGGCCTAAACCGCGGCGGGACTACACCCTTTCGGACCTGCCCAAGCAATGCGCCTCCGTTCTGCAATCCAACTGACCCTGGCCCTGGCGGCGGCTGCCGGACTGGCCGCCGCCGCCTATGCGGCCAACCGCCCCCCGGCAGCGGCTGGCAAGGCGCGGTACCTCGGCAGCTATACCTGGAAGCTGAACCAGCCGTGGTTCGGCGGGTTTTCGGCGCTCGATCTCAGCGACGGCGGCAGGTCCATGACCGTGCTCAGCGACCGCGCGACGCTGGTGGCAGCGCAGATCCAACGCAGCCGGGGCGCCATTACCGGTGTCACGGCCCAAAGCGCCCATGGCCTGCGCGCCTCCACCGGCAAACCGCTTAAGGGGCGGTCCGGCGACAGTGAGGGCCTGGCCGTGGCCGCGGACGGCAGCCGCTACATCTCCTTCGAAGGAGCTGCGCGTGTCGCCCGCTACCGCACCGCGCAAGGCCGCGCCAAGGTGCTGCCGCGCCCCAAGGCCTTCCGCAGGCTGCCGCCCAACAAATCGCTGGAAACCCTGGCAATCGATTCCCGCGGGCATCTTTACACCCTGCCCGAACGGGCGCTGGACACACACGGGCAGATCCCGGTGTGGCGCTGGAACGGCCGCCGCTGGTCGCGCCCCTTCAGCCTGCCGCCCGAGGGCAACTTCCTGCCGGTGGATGCCGACTTCGGCCCCGACGGCCGGTTCTACCTGCTGGAGCGCGACTTCACCCTGCTCGGTTTCCGCAGCCGCCTGCGCCGCTGGGACATCACCGCCGCAGGCCCGGTGAAGGAAGCCATCCTGCTGCAGACCGGCCCCGGCACCCACGACAACCTTGAGGGCTTGTCGGTCTGGGCCGATGACACCGGGCGCCTGCGCGCCACCATGGTGTCGGACGACAATTTCCTGCCGCTGCAGCGCACCGAGCTGGTGGAATACGCCCTGCCCCGCTGACCGCAGGCGCCCGCGCCGCGCCAGCGGCGCCACGCCCAACCGGGAGGGGGCGTTCGCCGAATGCACCGCGAGCGGGCGGGAGCCTTTCCTGAAACCGGACAACTTGCCCTTGAGGCCGGAACATTTTAAAGGGGCCGGTCTTTTGCTGCCGCGGACTGCGTCTGCGCGCCCCGAAACAAACGGATCCGACCCATGACCCGCACGCATATTCCCGGCATCCTTGCCATGGCCGCCGTGGTGCTGGCCTCCAACGTCCTGGTGCAATTCCTGTTCGGCCAGTGGCTGACATGGGGCGCCTTCACCTACCCGGCCGCCTTTCTGGTCACCGATGTGATGAACCGGGTCTACGGCGCCGCCGCTGCGCGCAAGGTGGTGCTGGCCGGGTTCATCACCGGGGTGATCTGCTCGCTGATCGGCACCCGGATCATGCTGCAGGGCGACGGCTTCACCTATCCGGCCGTCACCCTGCGGATTGCGCTTGGCTCCGGCCTGGCCTTCCTGACGGCACAGATGCTGGATATCGCGGTCTTTGCCGCCCTGCGCGAGGGAAAATGGTGGCGTGCGCCGCTGGCCTCCACCCTGATCGGCTCTTCGGCGGACACTGCCATCTTCTTTACCGTGGCCTTTTCCGTCTCCCTGCGCGGGCTGGAGCCGGCCAACGACGTCTCCTGGGCGGGAGACATGCTGCCGCTGATCGGACAGGGGCCGGTTGTGCCGTATTGGGTTTCCCTGGCATTTGCCGATTGGCTGGTGAAACTGACGCTTGCCCTGGCCGCACTTGTGCCTTTCCGCATCATCGTGCGTAAACTGACCAAAAAGACCACATGATTTTGTTTTGACATTAACCGAATCTGTGGCAGGCTGGGGGCACACGAAACATCAGAAAGGAGGTGCCCATTGTCTAGAGAAGCTATGGAGAGCAGTGCCGGAACAGTTCAGAAGGAGTGCGGCCGAGGCAGCCCTTGGTACGTATAGACCCCTGAATTGGTGCTGACCTAACCGGTGCACCTCCTATCATCTCGAAGGGCTGTTCCCCGCGTGTGGAACAGCCCTTTCGATTTCGTAAAGCGCGTTTCATAAAGAGCCATGATCCGCATCAACGAGCAAATCACCCTGCAGGACTGGGAAATCACCGAGAGCTTCATCCGCGCCTCGGGCCCCGGCGGGCAGAATGTGAACAAGGTGGCGACCGCGGTCGAGCTGCGGTTCGAGGCGGCGCGCTCGCCGGCGCTGGCGCCCGCAGTCAAGAACCGGCTGAAACGGCTGGCGGGCCGCCGCTGGACCAAGGAGGGCGCGATCCTGCTGCAATGCGACGAGACCCGGTCGCAGCAAAGGAACCGCGAGATCGTGCGCGAGCGGCTGGCGGACCTGGTGCGCAAGGCGCTGGTGGCGCCCAAGCGGCGCATCGCCACCAAACCCACCCGCGGGTCCATCAAGCGGCGGCTGGAGGCCAAGAAGCAGCGCGGCGGCCTGAAAGCGACGCGCGGTAAAATCGACCCGGATTGATCCGGCGGATTGCACCCGCGGCCTGACCGGCCCATGCTGGCGCCAGACAACCGGGAGGATCAGATCATGCGGCTGGACGGGAAAACCGCCATCGTGACCGGCGGCGCTTCGGGGTTTGGCGCAGGCATTGCGCGCAAGTTCCTGGCCGAAGGCGCCCGGGTGATGATTGCCGATATCAACGGGGCCGCGGCGCAGGAGATGGCTGCCGGGCTGGGCGGCAGCGTCCTGGCGCAGGCGGTGGATGTTTCCGAGGGTGACTCGGTCGATGCGATGGCCGAGGCCGCGCTGCGGGCCTTCGGGCATCTCGACATCCTGGTCAACAACGCCGGTGTCACCCATCTGCCCGCGCCGCTGGAGGACATCAGCGAAGACGATTTCGACCGGGTGATGCGGGTAAACATGAAATCCGTCTACCTGACCGCCCGCGCCTTGGTTCCGCACATGAAGGCGCGCAAGTCCGGCGCGATCCTGAATGTCGCCTCCACCGCCGGCGTTTCGCCGCGCCCCAGCCTCAACTGGTACAATGCCTCCAAGGGCTGGATGATCACCGCGACCAAGACCATGGCAATCGAACTCGCCCCCCACGGCGTGCGGGTCAACGCGATCAACCCGGTGGCGGGGGAAACCCCGCTGCTGAAATCCTTCATGGGCGAAGATACCCCGGAAATCCGCGCCAAGTTCCTGTCGACCATCCCGATCGGCCGGTTTTCCACGCCTGAGGACATGGGCAACGCCGCCTGCTTCCTGTGCTCGGACGAGGCCGGCATGGTGACCGGCGTTGCAATGGAAGTGGACGGAGGGCGCTGCATATGAAGACCGTGAACCTGGCGGAAAAACTCGGGCACTTCTCCAGCCATTGGGACCCGCATGTGGTGGCGGATTACAATGGCAACGACGTGATGGTGGTGAAGTTCCAGGGCGAGTTCCCGTTTCACCACCACCCGGACACCGATGATTTCTTCCTGGTCCTTGACGGTGAAATGGTGATGGACATCGCAGGCCAGCCGCCGCAAACCGTCCGCGCGGGCGAATTGCTCGTGGTCCCCAAGGGCGCCAGCCACCGCCCCCGCGCCGAACAGGAATGCAAGGTGCTGCTGATCGAACCCAAGGGCGAGCCGAACACCGGCGATCCGGCAACCGCAGCCCCCAAGCCGCGGATATGACGCCAGCGTTTTCACCTTTGCAGAAATACTCCCGCCGGAGGCAGCGCGCGCCAGCGCGCTTCGGCCACGCGAAGGACTGCTTGTTATGATCCCCGGCCCCCGGAATCTGATCACCGACGTGCCCGGCATCCTTGTCGGCAATGCCCAGGATGCCACGCTGAAATCCGGCACAACCGTGCTGACATCAGACAGCCCCTTCACCGCCGCGGTGCATGTGATGGGCGGCGCACCGGGCACCCGGGAGACGGATCTGCTGGCACCGGACAAATCGGTGGCCAGAATCGACGCGCTGGTGCTGTCCGGCGGCTCGGCCTTCGGGCTCGATGCTTGTTCCGGGGTGATGGATGCGCTGCGCGCCAAGGGCCGCGGCTTTCCGGCCGGCCCGGCGCGGGTGCCGCTGGTGCCGGGCGCAATCCTGTTCGATCTGCTGAACGGCGGCCGGAAAGACTGGGAGCAGAACCCCTACCGTGCGCTTGGCCGGGCAGCCTTTGACGGCGCGGCAGAGGCGTTTGCCCTCGGCTCGTCCGGCGCAGGCACCGGTGCCCTGACCGCCATGCTCAAGGGCGGGCTCGGCTCGGCCTCGCTGGTGCTGGACAGCGGCGTGACCGTGGGCGCGCTGGTGGCCGCCAATCCGATGGGCGCCGTCACCACGCCCGGAGAGCGGCACTTCTGGGCCGCCCCGTATGAAATCGGCGGCGAGTACGGCGGTCTCGGCCCCGACCCCTCTGCCGGGCTGGGCCGCAGCCTGGACAGCCGCAAGCTGGCCGCCATGCAGACACTGGGCGGTGCGGCCCTGCCTGCGGAGCACGCCAACACCACCATTGCCATCGTCGCCACCGATGCCGCCCTCACCAAGGCGCAATGCCAGCGCCTGGCCACGGCCGCCCATGACGGCATCGGCCGCGCCATCGTTCCGGCCCATGCACCCGGCGACGGCGACCTGGTGTTTGCCGCCAGCACCGGTGCCCGCGCCCTGGCCCAGCCGGACGCGGGCCTCGGCCCGCTCTGCCATGCCGCCGCCCTGTGCCTGAGCCGCGCCATCGCCCGCGCCGTCTATCACGCCCGGCCGGAACCGGGCGACCTGCTGCCCTGCTGGGCAGCGCCTTGAACGGCCGCAACTTTCCGCCGGGACGTTGATGCGCGTCAAACTGCCGGTTGACACTGCCGGCTATTGGATCATGAGTCACACGTGCCAACTCAGAAACCGGAGCAAGCAACATGAAACCTCTCGTAACCGCCGCCGTTTTCGGCCTCCTCGCCGCCCCCGCCTTTGCCGAAGGCGACCCGGAAGCCGGCGAGAAGGGGTTCAACAAATGCAAATCCTGCCACACCATCACCTCCGATGCCGGTGACGTGATCGTCAAGGGCGGCAAGACCGGCCCCAACCTGTGGGGCTTGGCCGGCCGCACCGCCGGCAGCCTGGAGGATTTCAACTACAGCGACGACCTGGCCGCCGCGGGCGAAGCCGGCCTCACCTGGGACGAAGAGAAATTCGTCGCCTTCACCACCGACCCCAAGAAATTCCTGCAGGCCGAAACCGGCAACGCCAAGGCCAAGTCGAAAATGTCGTTCCGCCTGAAAAAGGGCGGCGAGGACATTTTTGCCTTCCTGGCCAGCCACGGCCCGGCTCCGGCCGGGGACGCCGCCACCGAAGACAGCGCGGAAGCGGTCTCCGAATAACGCCCGGATTGCCGGCAGCACTGCATCAAAGCCGCGGCATTTTCGCCGCGGCTTTTCGCGTAATTGCTTTCGCAGCCTGCAGGCGTTAGCGGTGGGAGCCAGGTCATCGCATTTGCGGCAGGCCGCGCCAGAAAAACCGTCACGGACACAGCATGAGCCACATGATCCCCGCCTGGGTGAACGGCGATTTGACACCGGTGGACAAGCTGGCCGCGCATGAGCGCGGGCTGAAGCACAAGGCGGTCTCCGTCTTTGTGGTGAAAGGCGTGGAAATCCTGATGCAGCGCCGGGCGATGGGCAAGTACCACACCCCCGGCCTCTGGGCGAACACCTGCTGCACCCACCCGATGTGGGAGGAGCAGCCCTCGGCCTGCGCGGTGCGGCGGATGCAGGAGGAGCTGGGAATTACCGGGCTGTACCCGGAATTCCGCCACCACCTGGAATACCGCGCCGACGTCGGCAACGGCTTGGTTGAGCATGAGGCGGTCGACGTCTTTCTGGCCCATGTGCACCGGCCCCTGAAGATCGCCCCCAACCCGGATGAGGTGATGGAAACCCGCTGGGTTGACTACCACGATCTGCTTGCCGAAGTCAGCCGCCACCCCGAACGGTTCACCCCCTGGCTCAAGATCTACCTGCACACCTATGCCGATGTGATTTTCGGACCCGACCTGATCATCGCCGGCCGGGGCTGAACCGGCCCCCCGCCCTTCCGCCTGCCTCCGCATCCAGTTGCTCCAGCCTGCAGGCTGTGGTTATCTGCCCGGAATATTAGGAGGCATGCTTACTATGACCATTCTCATCGCCGGCGGCGGCATTGCCGGCCTGGCACTCGGCCTCACCCTGCATCAGACCGGCGTGCCCTTCCATATCTTCGAGACCGTCCGGAAGCTGAAGCCGCTGGGCGTGGGCATCAACCTGCAGCCCAATGCGGTGCGGGAGCTTCATGACCTGGGACTGGCGCGGGACCTGGATGCCATCGGGGTGAAAACCCGCCAGCTGGGGTTTTACAGCAAGCTGGGCAAACCAATCTGGGAGGAGCCGCGCGGCACCTGGGCGGGCTATGCCTGGCCGCAGTATTCGGTGCACCGGGGCGCCTTGCAGATGATGCTGTTCCGGGCCCTGATGGAACGCGCCGGGCCAAGCTGCCTCAGCACCGGGGCGCGGGTCCTTGGTTTTGAGTCCACCGGCAGCGGCGCGGCGCTGCGGCTGGAGGGCGGACAGCGGATCGAAGGACGGCTGGCGGCGGCGGCCGATGGCATTCACTCCGCCGTGCGCGCGCAGATGGTGCCGGACGAGGGCGCCCCGGTCTGGAACGGCCGCATCCTGTGGCGCGCCACCACCCGCGCGCCGGAATTCAAGGGCGGCGCGGCGATGGCGATGATCGGCCATGACCATCTGCGGCTGGTGGCCTATCCGATCTCGGCGCCCGGCCCCGGCGGGCGGGCGGAAATGAACTGGATTGCGGAGAAGCGTTTTGATCCTTCCGCGGCCTGGCGCAAGGAAGACTGGAACCGGCCCGCGGATATCAGCGAGTTCCTGCCGGATTTCCAAAGCTGGCGGTTCGGCTGGATCGACGTGCCGGCCCTGATCCGCGGGGCGGAGACGGTCTATGAATATCCGATGGTGGACCGCGACCCGCTGACGACCTGGACAGCGGGCAATGTGACGCTGATGGGCGATGCGGCGCATCCGACCTATCCGGTGGGCTCCAACGGGGCGAGCCAGGCCATCGTGGATGCCAGGGTGATCGGGGCGAAGCTGCTGGAGCACGGGCTGAACGCCGGCGCCCTCAGGGCTTACGAAGCTGACGTGCGGCCGCTGACCACCGCCGTGGGTCTCGCCAACCGCGCGGGCGGCGGTCCGGATGCCATCCTGCAGCGGGTCGAAGACCTTTGCGGCGGAGACTTCCGGGACATCGGCCAGGTGCTCCCGCAGGAGGATCTGGCGGCCCATGCCGCCAAGTACAAATCCATCGCCGGTTTTTCCATCAGCGGC
Organism: Leisingera thetidis; assembly: GCF_025857195.1. NCBI lineage: Bacteria > Pseudomonadati > Pseudomonadota > Alphaproteobacteria > Rhodobacterales > Roseobacteraceae > Leisingera > Leisingera thetidis. Next base: position 3,977,255 of record NZ_CP109787.1, read on the forward strand.
CTGAATGCCCGGCCGAGCACCATCCCGCCCGGTGCGCGCATCGGCTGACGGAGCGCTCCCGCGCCTGTGCCGCCGCATCAAAGATGCCGCGGCAAGCCTTGGGCCCGGCGCCGCCCTGCCGGGCGGCGTGCGCATGCGGCCGGCCGCGGGCCAAGGTCCGCCTCAGCCGCCGCACCAGCAGCGCGGTGTTCCTGAACGCGCGGACGGCCGGGCGCATATCCGATGGCTTTTCAGTATGGAGAAGCGCCGCGCGAAGCGCGGCGCCGGGCCCAACTGCGAAGGCACATTCTTTGAATGGGGCTGAACAGGCGGGAGCCGCCCGCCCGCTGTGTCACACTCCGATCACCGCCTGCACCGCGCGCTGCCAGCGGGCATAGGCCGCTTCGCGGACCTCGGGCTGCATCATCGGGGTGAACTGGCGGTCGAGCTTCCAGGTTTCTGCAAACCCCGCCTGATCCGGATAGATCCCGGCCCGCATCCCCGCCAGCCAGGCGGCGCCCAGCGCGGTGGTTTCCTGCATCACCGGGCGGTCAACGGCAGCGCCCAGAAGATCCGAGAGGCTCTGCATCGTCCAGTCGCTGGCGCTCATGCCGCCGTCGACTCGCAGGGTCACAGTGTGGTGGCTGTCGTCCTCCCAGTCGGCGCGCATCGCCTCATAGAGATCGCGGGTCTGGTAGGCGACGCTTTGCAGCGCGGCGCGGGCAAATTCCGCAGGGCCCGAGTTGCGGGTGAGGCCAAAGACCGCCCCCTGGCAATCCGGCTGCCAGTAAGGCGCGCCAAGACCGGTGAAGGCGGGCACCAGGATCACGTCCTGACCCGGATCGGCCCGCAGCGCCAGCTCCCCCGATTGCGAGGCCTGTTCGATGATCCCCAAACCGTCGCGCAGCCATTGCACCGCGGCACCGGCAATGAAAATCGAGCCTTCCAGCGCAAACGCCGGCTTGCCGTCCAGCTGATAGGCAATGGTGGTCAGCATCCGGTTCTTGGACACCACCGGCGCATCGCCGGTGTTCAGAAGGGCAAAACAGCCGGTGCCATAGGTGGATTTCATCATCCCCGGCTGGAAACAGGCCTGGCCGATGGTGGCGGCCTGCTGATCGCCGGCCGCGCCCAGGATCGGGATCGCGCCGCCCAGGATCCGCGGATCGGTCACGCCGAACTCTGCAGCGCTGTCCTTTACCTCCGGCAGCATCTGCTGCGGCACCTCCAGGAGGTCGCTGATGGTGCGGCTCCAGCGGCCCTTGCGGATGTCATACATCAGCGTGCGCGCCGCGTTGGTGGCGTCGGTCGCATGGGACGCGCCGCCCGTGAGGCGCCAGATCAGGAAGGTATCGATGGTGCCGAACAGAAGATCCCCCGTCGCGGCCCGGCTGCGCGCGCCCGGAACGGTGTCGAGGATCCATTTCACCTTGGTGCCGGAGAAATAGGGATCAAGCAGCAGCCCGGTGCGGTCAGTGACCATTTCTTCATGTCCCGCCTTGCGCAGCGCCTCGCAGATGGCGGCGGTGCGGCGGTCCTGCCAGACAATGGCGTTGTGAATGGCTTTGCCGGTGGCCCTGTCCCAGACCACGGTGGTTTCGCGCTGGTTGGTGATGCCGATGCCCGCGATGTCCGAAGCGGAGACATCCAGGTCCGCCATCGCCTTGCGGCAGACGGCTACGGTGGTCTCCCAGATCTCCTCCGGGTCATGCTCGACCCAGCCCGCTTGCGGGTAATGCTGGGTGAATTCCTGCTGCGCGGTGCCCGCGACCCGCATTCCCGCATCAAACAGGATTGCCCGGGTCGACGTGGTGCCCTGATCAATTGCCAGAATATAGGTCATCTGTTGCCCTCCAGTCTCCTCTGACCGGGGACAATAAACGCAAAGGTGCTATCGCTACCAGTCCCTACTAAAAATTTAGTTGTGGAACTTCGATATTGTCGATCAGCCGGACGCCGTCCATCCAGGCGGCGGCCAGCAGACGGGCGGGTTTGGACGGCGTGCCGAGCGCCTGCAGGGTTTCCGCGCAGCGAAGATCAAAGTATTCGACGTCGCCGAAACCGGCCTCCGCCAGCGCCTGCCGCGCGGCCGCTTCCAGCGGCGGCCAAGCCTCCCCGGCCGACGCCTTGGCCGCGGCCTCCCGCATTGCTGCATTCAGGGCAGCGGCCTTTGCCAGCGCGCGCTCCGACAGCAGCAGGTTGCGCGAGGACATGGCAAGCCCCGAAGCCTCGCGCACTGTCTCGCAGCCGATCACCCTGATGGGGATGTCCAGATCCCGTGCCATCCGGGTGACCACCATCAGCTGCTGGTAATCTTTCTGGCCGAAGAACGCCTTGTCCGCACTGGTTTGCAGGAACAGCTTGGCCACAACCGTCGCCACGCCATCGAAATGGCCGGGGCGGAAAGGGCCTTCCATCACCTCGGTGATGCTGCCGCCGACCGAGACATTGGTGGCATAGCCGTCCGGGTAGATCTGGTCCGGGTCCGGGACATAGATCAAATCGACACCGAAGGGCGCAAGCTTGTCCGCGTCCTCGTGCTCGGTGCGGGGATAGTTTGCCAGGTCTTCCGGGCTGTTGAACTGCCTAGGGTTCACGAAGATGGTGACCATCACGCGGTCACAGGCGTCCTTGGCCGCCGCCACCAGCGACAGGTGGCCCGCGTGCAGCGCCCCCATGGTGGGCACCACGGCAATGGTTTCACCGGCGCGGCGCCACTCTGCCGTCTTGGCGCGCAGGTCCGGCAGGCGGCGCAGGATAGGAGCAGTCATATCGGAAGTCATCCTTTGGAGGGCGCCTGATCGGCAAAGACATGTTCCGCCGCCGGGAAGCTGCGGGCGCGTACTTCGGCGGCGTATTCGGCAATGCCGGCCTCGGCCAGCGGGCCAAGATCGGCGTAGCGTTTCACGAATTTCGGCTTGAAGGCGGAGAAGAAGCCCAGCATGTCATCGACCACCAGGATCTGCCCGTCGCAGCCGGCAGAGGCGCCGATGCCGATGGTGGGAATCGCCACCTCGGCGGTGATCTTGTCGGCCAGTTTCTGCGGCACCTTTTCCAGCACCACCGAGAACGCCCCGGCCTCCGCCACCGCACGGGCGTCCGCCAGCACCGCCTCCCCTTGGGTATCGCGGCCCTGCACCTTGTATCCGCCCAGCGTGTTGATCGACTGCGGCGTCAGGCCGATATGCGCCATCACCGGGATGCCGCGCTTGACCAGGAAGCGGATGGTCTCCGCCATCTCGACGCCGCCTTCCAGCTTGACTGCGGCGCAGCCGGTTTCGGCCATCAGCCGGGCAGCATTGCGGAAGGCCTGCTGCGGGCTTTCCTCATAGGAGCCAAACGGCATGTCGATGACCAGCATGGCCTGGCTGAGGCCGCGCGCCACCGCCTGGCCGTGCAGGATCATCATCTCCATCGTCACGCCCAGGGTAGACGTCAGCCCGTGCAGCACCATGCCGACGCTGTCGCCGACCAGGACAAAGTCGCAATGCTTGTCCATCAGCTGCGCCATCGGCGTGGTATAGGCGGTAAGGCTCACCAAAGGCGTGCCGCCCTTGCGGGCCCGGATGTCTTCGGCGTTGGGCGCCTGTTTCTTGGCTGTTGCGCTCATGGTGTCCTGTCCGCGGTTCGAATGGCGCACGGATTACCAATTAACGCGGCGTGCTTCCAGTGCGCGAAATGCCGCCCGCCCTTGATTACGCTTGGGAAACAGGGAAACTCGTTTCCAATAGGCGCCGTTTCCGGCCCGCATATTGTACATGGGGAGTTTTCCAATGGCATTGAGATCACTTGTTCTTGCGGCCGGTTCCGCGCTGGCGCTGGCCGCAGGTAGCGCCTGGGCCAAGGACAGCGCCATCATCGCCCTGCAGCTGGAACCGCCGCATCTGGACCCGACCAGTGCCGCGGCGCAGGCCATCGACTCGGTGGTCTACAGCAATATCTTCGAGGGGCTGACCCGGTTCATGGGCGATGGTTCTGTGGTGCCGGGGCTGGCGGAAAGCTGGGAAATTTCCGAAGACGGCACCGTCTATACCTTCCGCTTGCGCGACGGCGTCACCTTTCACGACGGCAGCGCGATGGATGCGGAAGACGTGAAATTCTCGCTCGACCGCGCCCGCGCCGAAGACAGCACCAACGCGCAGAAGGCGCTGTTCGAGGGGATCATGTCAGTCGATGCGGTGGACCCGCAGACCGTGCGGATCACGCTGGCGGCGCCGAATGGCAGCCTGCTGTTCAACCTCGCCTGGGGCGACGCGGTGATCGTGGCCCCCGAAAGCATTGACGACATCAAGACACACCCTGTCGGCACCGGCGCCTACACGTTCCAGGAATGGGTGCAGGGCGACCGCATCACCCTGGCCCGCAACCCCGATTACTGGGGGGAGCAGCCGGCGCTGGCCTCGGCCACCTTCAAGTTCATCTCGGACCCCACCGCCGCTTTTGCCGCGATGATGGCGGAGGATATCGACGCCTTCGACAACTTCCCGGCGCCGGAAAACCTGCCGCAGTTCGAGGCCGATCCGCGGTTCCAGGTGCTGGTCGGCTCCACCGAGGGCGAGACGATCCTGTCCATCAACAACAAGCAGCCGCCGTTTGACGATATCCGGGTGCGCCAGGCCGTGGCCCATGCCATCGACCGGCAGGCCATCATCGACGGCGCGATGTTCGGCTACGGAACCCCGATCGGCACCCATTTCGCGCCGCATAACCCGGCCTACAAGGATCTGACCGGCACGTCCTCCTATGATCCGGAAAAGGCCAAGGCGCTGCTGGCTGAAGCCGACCTTGCCGAGGGTTTCGAGACCACCCTGCACCTGCCGCCGCCGTCGTACGCCCGCCGCGGCGGCGAGATTGTTGCCGCGCAGCTGGCCGCGGTGGGGATCAAGGCCGAGATTATCAATGTGGAATGGGCGCAATGGCTGGAGACGGTGTTCCGCGGCAAGAATTTCGGCCTGAGCATCGTCAGCCACACCGAGCCGATGGACATCGGCATCTACGGGCGGCCCGATTACTACTTCCAGTACGACAGCAGTGCCTTTCAGGAGCTGATGGCCCGGCTGGACACCACCACTGATCCGGACAGCCGCACCGCGCTGCTGCAGGAGGCGCAGGAGATGCTCGCGGCGGAGTACGTCAACGGCTACCTGTTCCAGCTGGCCAAGCTGGGCGTCGCCAAGGCCGGGCTGCAAGGGCTGTGGGAGAATGCCCCCACCGCCGCCATCGACCTGAGCGCGCTCAGCTGGGCGGAGTAAAGCCTGTTTAAACTTTTTCGCCCGGCCGCCAGGCCGGGCATCACAGCCCCCGTCTTGCCCGCAGATAGGCCACCCGCTCCCGGATCTTGTGCCGCACTTCCCCGCCGCGCGGCTGGTCCCGGAGGGTGGTGAACCAATGTTCTGGCGGATTGCGGCCCATCCGGTGGCCGGTGAACTCCAGCCCGCGCAGAACGCCCTCGCCCGCCGCTGGCAGCCTTGCCGGCACATCGAACCCGTTCAGCGCGGCCCAGACTCCAGTCCAGAGCCGCCCCGCCGACCACGGGTTGTAGCCGCCCCCGCCCAAAACCAGATACCGCGGCGCCATCCCCATCAGCGCCCGCACCACCGCCCAATGGGCGTTGTTGGACAGGTCCAGATGCGGCAGCGGATCTTCTGTCACCGCATCCGCCCCGCATTGCAGCACGATGGCATCCGGCGCAAATGCCGCGACCGCGGGCAGGATCAGTTCCTCGCGGATGAAGGCCATCTCGTCATCGTTGAAGCCGCGCGGCACCGGCAGGTTCAGGGCGGAGCCGCCCGCGTCCGCCTCCAGCCGCCCGGTCTTGGGCCACAGGTTTTCCTCATGCACGGAGATCATCAGCATGTCCGCATCACCGGCAAAGCCATGCTCCACCCCGTCGGCGTGATGCGCGTCGATGTCCACATAGGCGATGCGCCGCGCTCCGTTATGGCGCAGTGACAGCATCGCCAGCACGGGATCGTTCAGATAGCAGAACCCGTTGGCCCGGTCCGGCATCCCGTGATGGGTGCCGCCCGCCGGGTTGTAGACGATGCCGCCCTTTGCCAGCAGCTCCCCTGCGAGGATCGACCCGCCCGCTGCGGTGGCGGGGCGGCGGAAGATTTCCGTAAAAACCGGGTTGGAGATGGTGCCCAGATGATGCCGCGCCCGCACCTCTTCACTCACCGCTTGCGCGGCCTCTGCCGCCTGCAGCGCCGCGACATATTCCGGGGTGTGCCAGGCGGTCAGCGCTGCCGGCTTCGCCCGCGGGGAGTTGACATAGACCTCATCCGGCAGCCAGCCCAGCGCCCGCGACAGGTCCATCACGGTCGAAACCCGCGGCACCCGCAAGGGGTGCGTGCGCCCGTAGGACGACCCGCGGTAGATTTCCGATCCGATGAACAGGGGACGTGCCAGCATGAAACAGTCATAGACGAATTCACCCGTCCTGCGGAAGCCGCCGCCCGGAAACACCCAGAAAGGCCTGTCCGGCCTGCAGGGGCCGTGCGATACCCGCGCAAAGTCCGGTCCTGTCCCCCTCAACCCGCTGGGAACGGGACGGAATTTTGCCCTCATGGGGCGCATTGCCCGCTTCCCTCTGGACCGCGCGGCTGCACGCTCCTAACGTGGCGGCCATGCTGCGTTACACCCTGAAACGCCTCCTGTCGCTGATCCTCAGCCTGGCCGCTGCCTCGCTGGTCATCTTCCTTGTCGTAGAGGTGGCGCCGGGTGATCCCGCCTCCTTCATGCTGGGGGTCAACGCGCAGGCCGATACCGTCGCGGCCCTGCGGGCCGAGCTGGGGCTGGACCAGGGCAAGGCCGCGCGCTACCTCGCTTGGGCCGGGGGGATGCTGAGCGGGGATTTCGGCACCTCCTACACCTACCGCACGCCGGTTGCCGGGATGATCGCCGACCGTCTGTGGGTGTCGCTGCCGCTGGCGATTTACGCGCTGGCGCTGTCGACCCTGATCGCCTTTCCGGCAGGCATCTATGCTGCTGCCCGCCGCGGCAAGCCGGGCGACATGGCGGTGACCGGCGCCACCCAGCTGGGCGTGGCAGTGCCGAATTTCTGGTTTGCGATGATGCTGGTGCTGGTCTTTGCCATCAACCTGCGCTGGTTCGGGGCCGGCGGGTTTCCGGGCTGGGAGGCCGGGCTTTGGGCCGGGCTGCATGCGCTCACCCTGCCCGCCATCGCGCTGGCGCTGCCGCAGGCGGCGATCCTGACCCGGGTGATGCGCTCCTCCCTGCTCGACATCCTGGACGAAGATTTCATCCGCACGGCCCGCGCCAAGGGGCTGACCCGGCGCCAGGCGCTGTGGCGGCACGGGGTGCGCAACGCGCTGATCCCGGTGCTGACGATCATCGGGCTGCAGTTTTCCTTCCTGCTTGCCGGCGCCATCATCATCGAGCAGGTGTTCTACCTGCCCGGCCTCGGGCGGCTGGTGTTCCAGGCGATTTCCGCGCGGGATCTGATCGTGGTGGAATCGGTGGTGATGCTGCTGGTCTTTGCCGTCATCACGGTGAATTTCCTGGTCGATCTGGCCTATGCGCTGGTGGATCCGCGCCTTAGGAGCCGGACATGACCCGCAACCTGCTCATCGGCGGCCTGCTGTCCTCGCTGGTGCTGCTGGCAGCGGCGGTGTCGTTCCTGTGGACGCCCTTCGATCACACCGCGATGAACATCCCCGCCAAGCTGCAGACGCCCAACGCGCAGCACTGGCTGGGCACCGACCATTTCGGGCGCGATCTGGTGTCGATGATCATGGTCGGCGCCCGCACCTCCATCGCGGTGGCGCTGGTGGCGGTCGGCATCGGCATGGGCGCGGGGGTGCCGCTGGGTCTGGCGGCGGCGGCGCGCAAGGGGTCGTGGCTGGATGAGCTGATCATGCGCGGCAATGACCTGATCTTTGCCTTCCCGTCGCTGGTGATTGCCATCCTGATCACCGCGGTGCTGGGGGCCGGCGCCGTGAACGCGATCATCGCCATCGGCATCTTCAACATCCCGGTCTTTGCCCGCGTCACCCGCGGCGCGGCGCTGTCCTGGTGGCAGCGGGAGTTCATCCTGGCCGCCCGCGTAGCGGGCAAGAACGCCGCCCGCATCTCTGCCGAGCATATCCTGCCCAACATCGCGAACCTCTTGATCGTGCAGGGCACCATCCAGTTTTCGCTGGGCATCCTGGCCGAGGCGGGGCTGTCCTATGTCGGGCTTGGCGCCCAGCCGCCGGCCCCCAGCTGGGGCCGGATGCTGGCCGATGCGCAGACCATGGTCAGCTTTGCTCCGCATCTGGCGCTGGTGCCGGGCTGCGCCATCATCCTCACCGTGCTGGGCCTGAACCTGCTGGGCGACGGGCTGCGCGATCATCTGGATCCCAAGCTGAGAGTGGCCCGCGCATGACCCTGCTGGACGTCACCAGCCTGTCGCTCACGATCGGCGCCTTTCCGGTGCTGAAGGATGTCTCCTTTCATATCGGACCCGGCGAGATCGTGGCCGTCACCGGCGAAAGCGGCTCCGGCAAGTCGATGACGGCGCTGGCAGTGATGCAGCTGCTGCCGGATCTGGCAACGTGCAAGGGATACATCACGCTGGACGGCACCCAGCTGCTGGAGCAGAGCGAGGCGCAGATGTGCGCCATCCGCGGCCAGTCCATCGGCATGGTGTTCCAGGAGCCGATGACGGCGCTGAACCCGGTCAAGACCATCGGCGAGCAGGTGATGGAGACCATCCTGATCCACCAGGCGGTGCCGCGCGCCGATGCCGAAGCCCGTGCGCAGGAGATGCTGGAGCGGGTCGGGCTGCCGCCGGACCGGTTCCCCCTGACCCGCTACCCGCACGAGCTGTCGGGCGGCCAGCGCCAGCGGGTGGTGATCGCCATGGCCATCGCCTTGCGCCCGAAACTGCTGATTGCCGATGAGCCGACGACCGCGCTGGACGTGACCACCCAGGCGCAGATCCTCGACCTGCTGCGGGACCTGGTGCAGGACTACGGCATGGGGCTGCTGATCATCACCCATGACCTGGCGGTAGTGGCCAGGCTGGCCGACCGGATCGTGGTGATGCGGCATGGCGAGGTGGTGGAGACTGGTGATACCAGCCGGCTGCTGCGCAACATGCGCCATCCTTATACCCGGATGCTGTTTGCGGCTTCGAACCATCAGGTAGCGCTGCCGGAGCCGCCGCCGCCGGTCCCGCTGCTGGAGGTCAGGGGGGCCATCCGCGACTACCAGACGCCGCGCGACTCGCTGTTCTCCAGACCCGGCACATTCCGCGCCGTCAATGATGTTTCTTTTACCCTGAATCGCGGCGAGCGGCTGGGGCTGGTGGGGGAGTCCGGCTGCGGAAAATCGACCCTGACGCGGGCGATTCTGGGGCTGGAGCCGCTGCAGGGCGGGGACATCCTGCTCGATGGAGCGCCCGTGTCGACCGGGCTCAGCCCGGCAGTCCGGCGCAAGATGCAGGTGGTGTTCCAGGACCCCTACGGCAGCTTCAATCCGCGCCACCGGGTGGAGCGGCTGATTACCGAGCCCTTTCACACGCTGGAGAACCCGCCCGCCGGCAGCGAACGGTCCGATTTGATTGCCGAAACCCTGTCTGCCGTCGGGCTGCAGCCTGACGATGCCGGGAAATACATTCACCAGTTCTCCGGCGGACAGCGCCAGCGCGTCGCCATTGCCCGCGCGCTGATCACCCGGCCCGAGCTGATCATCTTTGACGAGGCGGTTTCTGCTCTCGACGTCTCGGTCCGCGCCCGCATCCTCGACCTGCTGGCGGAGCTGTGCGGCGCCTGCAGCCTGACCTATCTGTTCATCAGCCACGATCTGAGCGTGGTGCGCACCATTACCGACCGCTGCCTGGTGATGCAGAAAGGGGAGATCGTCGAACAGGGCGCAACGGAAGACATCTTTGACAATCCCCGGCACCCCTACACCCGCCAGCTGATCGCCGCCGCCCCCGTGCTGCCCGGTCAGGCGGACCTGGTAAGGAGTTCACAGCATGCATAATCCCCTCTGGTTCGATCCCGCGCTCTGCCTGATCGGCGGCAGCTGGGTGCCCGCCGCAGGCGGCGGAACCCTGCCGCTGGTGAACCCGTCCGACGGCAGCGAGATCTGCCGGATTGCCCGCGGGGGCGCATCCGAGATTGACGCCGCCGTGCAGGCCGCCGGCGCGGCGCTGGACGGGAAATGGGGCGCCATGACGGCACTGGAACGCGGCCGCATCCTGACCCGGATCGGCCAGCTGGTGCTGGAACGGGCCGAGGATCTGGCCGCCTTGGAAGCACTGGATGTGGGCAAGCCGCTGAGCCAGGCCCGCGCCGATGCCCTGGCGCTGGCGCGCTACTGTGAATTTTACGGCGGCGCGGCGGACAAGGTGACAGGCGAAACCATTCCCTATCTCGACGGCTACACCGTCTATACACTGCGCGAACCGCACGGGGTGACGGGCCATATCGTGCCTTGGAACTATCCGATGCAGATCATCGGCCGCTCGGTCGGCGCGGCGCTGGCGATGGGCAATGCCTGCGTGCTGAAGCCGGCCGAGGAAGCCTGTCTGACGGCGCTGGCCTTTGCCCGTATCGCGATCGAGGCCGGGCTGCCGGCCGGGGCGCTGAACGTGGTGCCGGGCCTTGGGGCCGAGGCCGGAGCGGCGCTGGCGGGGCACCCGGGCGTGCAGCATATCTCCTTTACCGGGTCGGTCCGGACCGGGGCGCTGGTGCAGCAGGCAGCAGGCGCCAATGTGGTGCCCGTCACGCTGGAACTGGGCGGCAAATCCCCGCAGCTGGTGTTCGACGATGCCGATCTGGATGCCGCATTGCCGTTCCTGGTGAACGCAGGCATCCAGAATGCCGGCCAGACCTGCTCGGCGTCCTCGCGCATTCTGGTGCAGCGCGGTGTCTACGATGAGGTGAAGCGGCGCATGGCTGCGGCCTACAGGCAGTTGACGGCGGGGCCGGCCACGGAAGATCTGCGCCTGGGTCCGCTGATTTCGGCCCGGCAGAAGCAGATCGTCGAAGGGTTTCTGGACAAGGGGGCGGATCTGCAGCTCGCGGCACAGGGCGAAATCGTCTCTCATGCGCCGCCGGAAGGCGCCTATGTGCGTCCCACCCTGTTTGCCGATGTGCCGCCGGATCATCTGCTGGCGCAGGACGAGATTTTCGGCCCGGTTCAGGTGCTGATTCCGTTCAGCACCGAGGAAGACGCCCTGCGGATTGCAAATGCCACCGACTACGGGCTGGTCGCCAGCGTCTGGACCCGCGACGGCGGCCGCCAGATGCGGCTGGCGAAAAAGCTGCGCGCAGGCCAGGTCTTCGTCAACAACTACGGGGCCGGCGGCGGCGCGGAGCTGCCCTTTGGCGGTGTCGGAAAATCCGGTCACGGGAGGGAAAAAGGCTTTGAAGCGCTCTACGGGTTCTCGCAGCTGAAGACCGTCGCGGCGCATCACGGCTAGGTCCGTCAGACGCAAGAGGTATTGCGCTGTGCCTTGCACATCGCCAGGGGGCAGGCCGCGCCTTCGGCGCGGCCTGCCGGGCCCAAGGGGCGCCCGTGCTTTTCAAAGCAGGGGCAACGCGCGGGAGCGGCCCGGCAATTCGCCGGAACAGGGCCTCAGACGATGACGTCCTGCCGTTCCTGTTCGCCCACGTCGAACACCCGTTTGTAGCGCGCGATTTCATCCGCCGGGCCCATTGCCTTTTCCGGGTTGTCCGACAATTTCACGGTGGGCCGGCCGTTGGCGGACACGGCCTTGCAGACCAGCGAGAACGGCGCCAGCGCGTCATCCGGCACCAGCCCGCGGAAATCATTGGTGAGCAGGGTGCCCCAGCCGAACGAGACCTTGGTACGGCCGGAAAACTGCGCATGGAGATCCTGGATCTGCTGCACATCGAGGCCGTCGGAGAAGATCACCCGCTTGTCCGCCGGATCCTCGCCGCGCTGCTTCCACCAGTCGATCGCCACCTCGGCGCCCTTGACCGGGTCGCCGCTGTCGATGCGGATGCCGGTCCAGCGCGCCAGCCAGTCCGGCGCGCGGTCCAGAAACCCCTTGGTGCCATAGGTGTCCGGCAGGATGATGCGCAGATTGCCCTCATGCTCGTCGTGCCAGTCGGACAGAACGTCATAAGGCGCCTGCGCCAGTTCCGCATCGCTGCCGGCCAGCGCCGAGTAGACCATCGGCAGCTCATGCGCGTTGGTGCCGATCGCCTCCACCTCACGGCGCATGGCGATGAGGCAGTTGGAGGTGCCGGTGAATTTGTCCCCCAGCCCCTCGAGCATCGCCTGCACACACCAGTCCTGCCACAGGAAGGAATGGCGGCGGCGGGTACCGAAATCGGCGATCGTCAGGCCGCCGATTTCGCGCAGGCGCTCGATCTTCTCCCAGACCTTCGTCATCGCGCGGGCATAGAGCACCTGCAATTCGAACCGGCCCATGCTGTTGATCACCGCGCGGCTGCGCAGCTCCATCAGCACCGCGAGCGCCGGGATTTCCCACAGCATGACCTCGTGCCATTTGCCTTCGAAGGTCAGCTCGTACTGGTCGCCCTTGCGCTCCAGGTGATAGGGCGGCAGGCGCAGGCCTTCGAACCACTCCATGAAATCCGGGCGGAACATCTGCCGCTTGCCATAGAAGGTATTGCCGCGCAGCCAGGTGCTCTCGCCGCGGCTGAGCGACAGCGAGCGGATGTGATCTAGCTGCTCGCGCAGCTCGCCCTCGTCGATCAGCCGGGCCAGCGGCACATGCGCGGAACGGTTGATCAGCGAGAAGGTCACGGTGGTGTCCGGCTTGTTGCGGAACACCGACTGGCACATCAGAAGCTTGTAGAAATCCGTGTCGATCAGGGACCGGATGATCGGATCAATCTTCCATTTGTGATTGTATACGCGGGTTGCGATATCCACCGGCGGCCTCGTGCATCAGGGTCACCGATTGATAGGACAGCCGGCCGGCAGGGGCAAAGGAAATCAGCCCGCCCGCCGCGCTTGCGCCTGCGGCGCCAGCTGCGCCAGCTGCACCAGCAGCTCCAGCAGTTTGCCACGGTTGACGGGTTTGCTCATGAATTCATCCATGCCCGCATCAAGGCAGGCTTCGCGGTCGGATTCAAAGGCATTGGCGGTCAGTGCAATAATCGCCGGCTGCGGCCGAGGCAAAGAGCGGATGGCGCGGGTGGCCTCCAGCCCGTCCATCTCCGGCATCGACATGTCCATGAGGATAATGTCGGGTGCAAACGCCTCGAACTGCGCCACCGCCTCGCGGCCATCCTGGGCAAAGGCCAGCTCCACCGGGGCGGGCTGCAGGAACTTCTCCAGCAGCACCCGGTTCACCGCGTTGTCCTCTGCCACCAGCACCCGCAGCCCTTCCAGCGCCGGTGCGGCGTCCGGTTGCGGCGGAACGGCAGCAGGCATTGCCACGGGCTCCGCCTTGGGCGGGCTCAGACGCAGCCGGACGGTAAAGCAGGACCCCAGCCCCAGTTCAGATGTGACGGCAATGCTGCCGCCCATCGCCTCGGCCAGGCGGCGGGAGATGGCGAGGCCCAGGCCGGTGCCGCCAAAGCGGCGGCTGATCGCGGCATCGGCCTGCGAGAAACGCTCGAACACCTTGCCGAGCATATCCTTGGGGATGCCGATCCCGGTATCGGCCACCGAAAACACCAGGTCAAAGCCACCCTCCGCCGGTTCTGCATCCAGCGTTACAAGAACCCGGCCCCGTTCGGTGAATTTGATGGCATTGCCGGCAAGGTTCATCAGGATCTGCCGGATCCGCCGGTCATCGCCCCGCAGCTGCCCGGGCACACGCTCCTTGATGTCCAAGAGCAGCCCCAGGCCCTTGGCCTCGGCCTGGGCCTGCAGCAGCTGCACTGTTTCTCCGAAACAGGCGCGCGGATCGAAATTGATCCGGCTAAGGGCAATCCCCTCGGCATCCATCTTGGAAAAATCAAGAACGTCATTGATCAGCGCCAGCAGGGTATCCGCCGAGCTGAGGATGGCACCGGCATAGCTCTGCTGCTCCTCGTTCAGGCCGCTGTCGCGCAGCAGCTGCGCCATGCCGATCACCCCGTTCATCGGGGTGCGGATCTCGTGGCTCATCGTGGCCAGAAATTCCGATTTGGCACGGGCGCCTTCTTCGGCGGCGATGCGCGCCCGCTCCAGTTGCCGGGCGTGTTCCTTGGCGGCTGAGATATCCCGCTCCACCGCGATCAGGGTTTCCAGTTCGCCTGCGCTGTTCAGCATCGGCACCTGGCTGGTTTCGATCCAGACGTGCTGCCCGTCCTTGCGCCGGTTGCAGATTTCTACCCGCACGGGGCGGGCAAGGCGGACACTGTCCTGCAGCAGCTGGATGGTGGCGGGATCGGTCCTGCCGCTGTTCAGCAGGTCGCCGGGCAGCTGGCCCAGCGCTTCGCCATAGGAATATCCGGTGAGGCGGGTGAAGCTGTCATTGACCCAGGTGATGCGGCCCTCCCGGTCCATCAGCATCACGCTGTCGTTTGCGTTTTGCGCCACAAGCGCCAGGCGTTTGGCCTCCATCTGCTGATCGGTCAGATCTGCATAGGCGGCTTCCAGCTCCTGCTGCTGCAGGACCTGGGCCAGCATGCTGCTGCGGGTCCGGCTGAAGTTGCGCATGACGAAGGCAAGAAACCACAGATAGGAGGTATACAGCACCACCAGCCCCGCCAGGTGCAGCTTGTAGGTCGCCGCCAGTTCCGGGGCTTCCAGAATCTCCATCGCCAAAACGGCGACGGGCAGCGCTGCGTAGGCGGCAAGTTTTGCGATGACGGCCCACGGATGGTACGGCAGCACCAGCCCGGCATTGATCGCAGACCCCAGAAGCAGGCCGATGGTGAACAGCGGTTCATTATGCGCCTGCATCTGCAGTGCCGGCAGCTCAGCCCAATAGGGAACCGATGCAGCCGCGCAGAGCGACAAGGCGTGCAAAAGAGCCGTAAGGGCGGTCAGCAGCCGCAGGGTTCTGTGGCCCAATCCGCGGACCGCCAGCCGGTCTGCCTGGCGCAGCAGCAGACAGTCCGCCGCATCCCCGGCAAGGGTGATGGCAAAGGCCAGCAGCGCATAGAGCGGCGGGACGACCAGACCCAGAGCCAGAAACGCCAGGGCCATGAACAGCTGGCGGCCCCAAAACAGGCGGACGCGGCCACGGGCGTAGCGCAGCATCAGCTCAAGCGAGCCGTACCGCCGGTAGTAACTGGCCAGCGGGCCGCTGCCGGCCCCGTCCGAAGTGTCCATCAATCAGCCTTGCCGTCTGGGTCTCCGCGCAGCATAGGCCAGCTAATGTTAATATTTCGGCAAAACAACTCAGGATTGAATGGCAACGCCTGCCTCCTTCATCTTTGCAAGAGCCGCCGGCAGCGAGCCGTCTAAGTCAATCGCACGGCAGGCGGCCAGCTCAACCGTCACTGCAAACCCGAGCCGTGCCGCATCCAGTGCGGTGAATGCGACGCAGAAATCGGTGGCCAGCCCGGCCAGCGTCAGCCGGGAGATGCCACGGCTGCGCAGATAGCCGTCGAGCCCGGTCGGGGTGGTCTGGTCATTCTCGAAGAAACCCGAATAGCTGTCGATTCCGGGCCGGAAGCCCTTGCGGAGGACCAGATCGCCATCAGTGCGCAGATCCTTGTGAAACGCCGCCCCCTCGCTGCCCTGCACGCAGTGATCGGGCCAGAGCACCTGGGTGCCATAGGGCATTTCCACGCTCTCGAACGGGTTTTTGCCCGGATGCGACGAGGCAAAGGAGGAATGCCCTTGCGGGTGCCAGTCCTGGGTCAGGATCACGGCGTCGAACCGTTCCATCATCGCATTGATGGGGGCCGCCACCTCATCCCCGCCCGGCACCGCCAGCGCACCTCCGGGGCAGAAATCATTCTGCACATCGACAACGATCAGCGCCTCGGTCATCGGCAACTCCTTTGCTGGCCTGCACAATTTGTAGCGCTCCAGCTGCGTCTTGGGAACTCCCGCTGGCCGGGGCCGCCCGGTGCCGCGGAAAACATACATCCAAAGCCCTTGTTTTACTGGCCCAGCGCTGGCGGTTCTTTCTCTTGAAAACCCCGCGCCATGGTTCTAAGGGCGGGGCATGTACACGATTGCTGCCCTCTATCACTTCACCCGCTTCCCCGATCCCGGCGCGATCCGTCCGGCGCTTCTGGAGCTGTGCCAGGCGCAGGGTGTCAAAGGCTCGCTCCTGCTGGCGCAGGAGGGGATCAATGGCACCATCGCCGGCCCGCGCGCAGGCATTGATGCGGTGCTGGCGCATATCAGGGCGCTGCCCGGCTGCGCGGCGCTGGAGTGGAAAGAGGCGGCGGCCACCGAGCCGCCCTTCGGCAAGATGAAGGTGCGGCTGAAGAAAGAGATCGTGACCATGGGCCAGCCGGACGTGGACCCGCGTGCGTCGGTCGGCCATTACGTCGAGCCCGAGGAGTGGAACGACCTGATCCGGCAGGACGATGTTGTGCTGATCGACACCCGCAACGATTACGAAGTGGCAATCGGCACGTTCGAGGGCGCGATCGACCCCAGGACCGAGTCTTTCCGCGATTTCCCCGCCTGGTGGGAAGAAAACAAGGACCGCTTTCACAACAAGCGGGTTGCGATGTTCTGCACCGGCGGCATCCGCTGCGAGAAATCCACCAACTACCTGCTGGGCCAGGGGGTCGAGGATGTCTATCACTTGAAGGGCGGCATCCTGCGCTATCTGGAGGAAGTGCCCGCTGAGAACAGCAGCTGGGAAGGCGAATGCTTTGTCTTCGACAACCGGGTGTCGGTCGGCCACGGGCTGGCCGAAGGCCCGCATGAATTGTGCCACGGCTGCCGCCGCCCGATCCTGCCGGAGGACAAGGCGCGGCCGGAGTTCGAGCAGGGCGTGAGCTGCCACCTGTGCATCGGTCAGACCTCAGACGCGGACAAGGCCCGTTTCCGCGAGCGTCAGAAGCAGATGAAGCTGGCGCGGGAGCGCGGCGAGGATCATCTGGGCAGCATCCCGCTCTGATCCAAGAGGAAAGCAGACACTAAAAAGGCCGCTGTCCTGATGGACAGCGGCCTTTTTAGTGGTTCTGCGGGGCTGGCAGCGTCAGTCGCTGCTCAAGCCCAGGTAGCTGCGGGTGCTGGCCAGGAGGCCCTCGCCATGCGCCGGGGCCAGCAGGCCTGCGTGATCCTCCCCCTCTGCCGCGCTCATGTCGGGCAGCTGGTGGGCGATGCCCTTGTGGCAGTTGATGCAGGTCTTCTCACCGGTGAACAGGAACCGCTCATGCGCCTCTGCCGCCCGCTTGGACTGGCGGGTGATGTCCATCGACTCATCCGAGTGGCAGTTGCGGCATTCCAGCGAGTCATTGGCCTCAAGCCGTGCCCATTCGTGCTGCGCCAGCTCCAGCCGGTGCTCCAGGAATTTTTCCCGCGTGTTGATGGTGCCGAAGATCTTGCCCCAGACCTCCTTGGAGGCCTGCATCTTGCGTGCGATCTTGTTGGTCCAGTTGTGCGGCACGTGGCAGTCCGGGCAGGAGGCCCGCACGCCTGAACGGTTGGAATAGTGGATCGTCGGCTTCAGCTCCTCGAACACGTTGTCGCGCATCTCATGGCAGCTGGTGCAGAAGGCCTCGGTGTTGGTGACCTCAAGCGCGGTATTGAAGCCGCCCCAGAAGATGATCCCCATCACAAAGCCGCCCATGGTCAGGAAGCCGAGCGAGAAGAAGGCGCTGGGGCGGGTGATGATCCACCAGGCGCGTTTGATGAATCTCCACATCAGTCCGCCCCGCCCTGTTTCGAGTGCACGTAGTCGAGCACCTTGTCGACATCCACAAACTCATTCTCGACCAGCGGCCGGGCGTTGGTCTGCACCACGTGGCACTGGGTGCAGAAATAGCGCCGCGGGCTGACCGCGCCGAGGGTCTGGCCTTCGCGGTTCATGAAGTGGGTGACCGAGATCATCGGCGCCTGGCTGACTTCCACCGCGGTGCGGCTGTGGCAGGTCAGGCATTTGTTGGAGTTCAGATCGACCTGATAATTGTCGGTCTTGTGCGGGATCAGCGGCGGCTGATCCGGGTAGTTGCGCACCTGGCGGATGTCGGTGTTGACGATGCCAGGGATCTGGGTGGCTTCACCCTGCTCGTCCAGCGGCACGTTGTTGCGCAGCGTGGCAACCTGGTTCTGGGCAAAGGCTGATGACGCCATAAAGACTGTGGCCAGCAGGAGCGGAGCGGCCAGGATGGCGAGACGGAGATGTTTCATGACGGGCCTCACACTGCTTCGATACGGACTGCGCATTTCTTGTAGTCCGTCTGTTTCGAGATCGGGTCGGTGGCATCCAGCGTGACCTTGTTGATCAGGCGGCGCGCATCGAACCAGGGCACAAACACCAGCCCCTTGGGCGGCTTGTTGCGGCCGCGGGTCTCGACCCGGGTGCGGATTTCGCCGCGCCGCGAGATGATCCGCACTTCGGTGCCGCGCCGGAAGCCCTGGGCCTTGGCGTCGTCCGGGTGCATGTAGCAGAGCGCATCCGGGACCGCCTGATAGAGCTCGGGCACCCGCTGGGTCATCGAGCCGGAGTGCCAGTGCTCCAGCACGCGCCCCGTTGCCAGCCACATCGGGTAATCGTCATCCGGGCTTTCCGCCGGCGGCTCATAGGGAAGTGCAAAGATCACCGCCTTGCCGTCGGGCTTGCCGTAGAACTCATAATCAGAGCCGGGGGTCACATAGGGGTCGGAGCCCTCCTTGAAGCGCCAGCGGGTTTCCTGGCCGTCGACGACGGGCCAGCGCAGGCCGCGTTCCTCGTGGTAGCGGTCGAAAGGCGCCAGATCGTGGCCGTGGTCGCGGCCGAACTCGGCGTATTCCTCGAACAGGCCTTTCTGGATGTAGAAACCAAAGTCCTCGGATTCGTGGTTGCCGTACTCTTTGGCCTTCTCGGTCAGCTCGAACTGGTCGACCTTGCCGTTTGCGTACAGCACGTCGAAAAGCGTCTTGCCCTTGTATTCCGGGTTGGCCTCCAGCAGCTCGGCCGGCCAGACCTCGTCGGTGGTGAAGCGCTTGGAGAATTCCGCCAGCTGCCACAGGTCGGACCTGGCGTCACCCGGCGCGTTGACCAGCTGGTACCAGAACTGGGTGCGGCGCTCGGCATTGCCGTAGGCGCCTTCCTTCTCCACCCACATGGCCGCGGGCAGGATCAGGTCGGCGGCTTCTGCGGTCACTGTCGGATAGGCGTCCGACACCACGATGAAGTTGTCGGGATTGCGGTAGCCCGGCAGCCCTTCCTCCATCATGTTGGGGGCGGCCTGCATGTTGTTGTTCACCTGCACCCAGTAGCAGTTGATCTTGCCGTCCTTCAGGTCGCGGTTCTGCTTCACCGCATGGGAGCCGATCCAGCCGGGCACGGTGCCTTCGGGCAGCTTCCAGATCTTTTCGGCATAGGCGCGGTGCTCAGGGTTATTCACCACCATGTCGGCGGGCAGACGGTGCGAGAATGTGCCCACCTCGCGCGCGGTGCCGCAGGCGGACGGCTGGCCGGTCAGCGAGAACGGCGAGTTGCCGGGGGTGGAGATCTTTCCGGTCAAAAGGTGGATGTTGTAGATCATGTTGTTGACCCAGACCCCGCGGGTGTGCTGGTTCACGCCCATTGTCCAGAGCGACATCACCTTGGTGTCCGGGTCGGCATAAAGCTTGGCGATCTTTTCGAGGGTCTCGGCCGGGACACCGGACATTTCCGACGCTTTTTCAAGCGTGTATTCGGAAACGAACTCGGCAAATTCCTCGAATGTGATGTCCGAGGCTCCCCCAACCTTGTCATTGTTTTCGGCCATCTGCTCCAGCGGATGCTCGGGCCGCAGGCCGTAGCCGATATCCTGGTTGCCGCGTTTGAAGTTGACGTGCCTGGCAACGAAATCCTCGTTCACCGCGCCGTTCTGGATGATGTAGTTGGCAATGTAATTGAGCATCACCAGGTCAGTCTGCGGCGTGAACACTGCCGGGATGTCGGCAAGGTCAAAGCTGCGGTGGGTGAAGGTCGACAGCACCGCCACCTTGACATGCGGATGGCTGAAGCGGCGGTCCGAGATGCGGGTCCACAGGATCGGATGCATCTCCGCCATGTTCGAACCCCACAGCACAAAGGCGTCGGCGTTCTCGAAGTCGTCATAGCAGCCCATCGGCTCGTCGATGCCGAAGGTGCGCATGAAGCCGCCCACGGCGCTGGCCATGCAGTGGCGCGCATTGGGGTCGATGTTGTTGGAGCGGAAGCCCGCCTTCATCAGCTTGGACGCCGCATAGCCTTCCCAGACGGTCCACTGGCCGGAGCCGAACATGCCGATGCCCTCGGGGCCCTTCTCGGCCAGGGTCTTCTTCCATTTCTCGGCCATGATGTCGAAGGCCTCATCCCAGCTGACCGGGGTGAATTCACCCTCTTTGTCGTAAACGCCGTTGGTTTTGCGCAGCAGCGGCTGGGTCAGGCGGTCGGCGCCATACATGATCTTCGACAGGAAGTAGCCCTTGACGCAATTCAGGCCGCGGTTGACCTCGGCCTGGGTGTCGCCGTGGGTGGCGACCACGCGGCCCGCCTTGGTGGCGACCATGATCGAGCAGCCGGTGCCGCAGAAGCGGCAGGGCGCCTTGGACCATTTGAGTTCGGTCAGGCTGGCGTCGGTGACAAGGTTCTGCGCGGCGGCAGGGATCGGCAGGCCGGCCGCAAGCGCCGCAGCGGCGGCGGCCTGCGCCTTGATAGCGTCACGGCGGGTAAGTCCGGTCATTGGGGGGTTCCTTCTTCAGGGGCGAGGTCCTGGGCATCGCAGGTCTGATGGAAGACAAGCGCCGCACTGGCGACGCCGTCGAGAAGCTGGATTTTGGCCAGGGCATCGCCAATGGCACGGTCACTGTCCGCTTCGAACAGGACGACGATCTTGCCCGAGGGATCACGTTGCGAAATCTCGGCGCCGGGCATGGCTTGGATGGTTTCCAGAACGGCCTCCATGCAGGCCGGATTGCTGCGCACCAGCAGACTGGAGATATGAAGCTCCTCTGTCACACGTGGCTCCTTTGCTGGCGGGGATCGCGGATCGCGATGGCATTGTTGGGACAGGTGGACAGGCAGGCGCCGCAGCCGGTGCAGGCCCCGGCATCGATCCGGATGGCGCCGACCGGGCGGACCGACAAGTCCATCCGCAGCGCGCGCGGATCGCAAGTGTCGGTGCACAGCTGGCAGGCAATGCCGGCCGTCAGCAGGCAGCTGCCGCCGATGGAAACCGTGACCGGCCAGGGTGCGGGCTGTTCGAGGTCGAACACCGGCTCCGGGCAGGCCTCGGCACAGGCCGCGCAAAAAATGCATTCACTGCCGCGGAATTCGATCCGCGGGCGGCCATGGCTGTCAAAGCCGATGATGTCCTGCGGGCAGGCCTCCCCGCAGGCATTGCAGCTGGTGCAATGCGCCAGGACCCGGGCTTCATCCGTCCAGGGCGGGCGGAATTCCGGATCCGGGCGGGCCACTCTTCCAGTCAGGAAGGCGCGCCGCGACGGGGCAGTGCTGGCATGTGCTGGCATCGGCGTGAGCCCTTATCCTGCAGGCGGGCCCAGGAAAATCTGGGAGATCCAAATGATCAGGCCGTAGCCACCGACAATTCCCACCGCCAGAACCGGCGCCAGAATCACAGCGAGGAACAGGAATGTGTTCCGCTCTTCGGCTTTGCTTGGCTGTTCGGACATCTTTGTCCTCCTTGGCTCTTACTAATGCAGCGCAGAGAGTCAGGCGGAATAGGGGAGGTCCTGATTCCGGGTGTCCTGAACAGCATCTGTTCGCTGGCAGGACAATGCGCGGGAGAAGCAGGCCGCGCATTGATCTGAATCATATCGCGGAGAGGTTGATTCCGAAAACGGCGTGTTCGGAAACAGAAAATGGGCGGCCTTGTGGCCGGCGACGGCTTTCCATTTGCCTTCAGGAGATCCCGAGGCATGGTGGGCCCGGCCATCGACCTTGAGTTCTGAGTAGGACCGTTGTCGAGACACGGCGACTCGGCGGATCAGGACGTTATAGTGCGGGGCCGAATTTGCGGCTGACCGGCTTTGCGGCCGTTTCCGATGATGCTGCACCTGCCCGGTAATCTGTGTGTAGCAAAGCGCAAACCGAGCTGTGGCTAACCGCCTGGCTGCCCGTTACCAAGCACTGCGCCTGTCAACGCGAACTGGGCGACGTGGTGCCCCCGCCATGCCTTCCCGTCCTGAAAGGTCCCCAAGATTTCTTAGCCAAGCTCCCTGAGCCGGCGGATCGGTTGCGCATCACCTGTATGATGGCAACGGACAGGCCCTGGCCCTCGAACCATGCCTGTCGCTTTGCGATGACTGCAGCATTCTCTTGATGCCAGTGGATCATGCGTTCCTTGCCCACCGCCTCCTCAACCAAGTACAGCGCGGGTTTCGAACTGGTCCTGATGCGCAAAGCTGACCATGTTGGCGGTGCGCCCCTTTTTTGGCCTGGCACTAGCACTTTGACACTTTCACTCCTTGCCCTGGTGAGACATCAAGGATGTCATTTTGATAAAACCGGTTTTTTAGTTATTTTTGATGTCATGACGATATCAAGCTCTAACGCACGCGCTCTTGCCGCCCTGGGTCACGACGCCCGGCTGGCCATCTTCCGGCTGCTGGTCAAAGCAGGGGAGGACGGGCTGAGGGTTGGCGACATTGCCGAGCATCTGGGCCTTGCGGCCTCCACATTGGCGCATCACTTGTCCACGCTGGTCGATGCCAGGCTGGTGCTGCAGGAAAAACGGGGGCGCGAAGTGTTCAACAGGGTCGACTATCCCGTCATGCTGTCCGTCGTGAACTTTCTGACATCGGAATGCTGCGCGGGTGTGACCCTGACCGCAAAGGAGGAGACCGCTTGAGATGCAGGCGGCCTTTTCTTGGATCAAAAGAAACTACAAAACTGGTTATTCAGAAATGACAAGCACTACCGAAATCTCCCTGAGACCCGGCGCTGCTGTCTGGCGGTTCGCCAAGGATCAGCGGATCTGAGCGGTCTCCGCGGCCATCCTGCTGCTGCTGGCCCTGTTCGCCCCTGCGCAATCCGCGGACAGCGCAGCCTTCGCCGGTGCGGCCTTGGCCCATACCGCGCCTTAACTGTTGTTCTCCATTGCCGTCGCGGCCTGGGCCGGGGCCACCGGCGCGGACAATCTGGTGGCAAAGGCCTTCACCGGCTCGCCGCTCCTGATGATCGCCTTGGGCGCGCTGGCAGGCGGCTTGTCGCCGTTCTGTTCCTGCGGTGTGATCCCGCTGATTGCGGCGCTTCTGTCGATGGGGATGCCGCTGTCCGCCGTCATGGCATTCTGGCTGGCGTCGCCGATCATGGACCCCTCCATGTTCTTCCTGACCGCGGGGGTGCTGGGTGTCGAGTTTGCCATGGCCAAGACCCTTGCTGCCGTTGGCCTCGGCCTGTTCGGCGGCCTCACAGTCCATCTGCTGAGCCACGGCGGCGCCCTGCAAAACCCGCTGCGCGACGGTGTCGGCAACGGCGGCTGCGGCGGCCCGAAGATGCGCGCGCCCAAGCCGGTGGTCTGGAAATTCTGGCACGAGGCGGAGCGCCGGAAGAAATTTGCCACTACCGCCCGGTCCACCACCCTATTCCTAGTGTTTGATCCCACGGTTTGCTGGTGCGATCCATTCGTCGGAATGGAAGGAAGCACTATGGGACAAGTTCGTCACGGCAGCGCCACGCACTGTCACCCGGCAGGCGATTGCGGAGCAATCTGCCGATAGGGCACGCACGCCTTCCGAGCTGCAATACAGCGACCGCAAGCTTCGACCGCAGCGTTGAGCCGGGACCTCGGTATCAACCCGAAGACGGCCGCGAAGTGGCGCAAGCGCGAGACGGCCGAGGATTGCAAGACCGGTCCGAAGGAGCCTCGGTCGACCGTTCTCAGCGAGGCTGAGGAGGCATTGGTGGTGGCTTTCCGTCGGCACATACCCGTCGCCTTGCGCGAGGCCTGACGGTTTGCTGCCCCGGAACGGGTAAGTGGCGAAGCCATTCGCGTCGCCGTGCTAACAAGAATGTCCTGGATTCGAAGGAAGCAGGCTCAGTTCCTAGGCCAGCCTCGTCAGCCAGTTCGGAAGTATGTCTCAGGCGAAACGCATTTCTATTTTGGTCGTCCGCTTCGGCTCGAAGTTGAGGAGTGGGACAAGCAGGTCCATCGTAACATGCGATCCGGGTCCGACCGACTGATCCTCAAGGTTCCTTCCGAGACAGATTCCGTTCAACGGGAACGCTGGATGGCCTCCTGGATGAAGAACCGTCTTCGTGACTGGGCGCTTCCGAGGTTCGACGCCTGGACCGCACGGCTGGGAGCGCATCCAGATTGGTGGGGCATCCGCCCCATGAAAACGAAATGGGGCAGCTGCAACGCCGAAAAACGGATCATCTGGTTGAACTCTTCGCTCGTGAAAAAGCCAGAGGGCATGATCGACTATGTGATCTTGCACGAGCTCGCTCACCTGATTTCGCCTCAGCACGATCAGAGCTTCACTGCCGTTCTCGACCGGGAAATGCCGCGGTGGCGCAATGTGCGCAAAGAGCTCAACGCTCTTCCCCTGGAGGCATGGATCGACAGAAATGTGCGACGCTCCGCGCCGCCGCCGCGCAAACCTTTGGGAAAATCGCGCAAACTTATGGGGATCGCGCACGAATATGCGCGATCCTACAGCATATCAGAAATCCAGATTTTCCACGCTAAGCGCGTTCTTCTGAATGAACTCACGGCGGGGTTCCACCACATCGCCCATCAGCTTGGTGAACAGATCATCCGCCTCGACCATGTCGTCGACGCGCACCTGCAGCAGCGTGCGGGCGTCCGGATCCAGGGTGGTTTCCCACAGCTGGTCGGGGTTCATTTCACCCAGACCCTTGTAACGCTGAAGCGCCAGGCCCTTTTCGCCCTCCTCCAGAATCGCTTTCAGCAGCCCCAGCGGCCCGTGGATGATCTGGCTGCGGTCGCGGCGGACCAGCTGCGAGGTGGTGCCGTAAACCTCCTGCAGGCTCCGGGTGAAGCTGCCGGTCTTGCGGGCTTCGCCCGAACGCAGCATCGGACCGTCCAGCGTGCGCACTTCTTCGACGCCGCGCAGGATCCGGGCCAGGCGGATGCCGTGGTCCTGGGTGATCCGGCCCTGCCAGCCGCGCTCATATTCCAGTGCAATGGCATCGAGACGGGCGGCAACCTTGTCGGCCACACCCTGCAGGTCGGAATCTACCGCGCCAGGAATGAATGCGCCTGCCACAGCCGCCTGCTCCAGAATATGGCGCGGGTAATGGGTCGGGAAAGCATCCAGAACGCGCTTCAGCTGGCGCGCCTCGTCCACCACACGGGCCAGATCGGCGCCTGCCATCTCCGAGCCATCGCCCAGCTTCAGAACCGCACCATCGACACCCTGGTTGATCAGGTAGTCATCCAGCGCCGCCTGGTCCTTGAGGTAGACTTCGGACTTGCCGCGCGCCACCTTGTAGAGCGGCGGCTGGGCGATATAGAGATACCCGCCTTCTATCAGCTCCGGCATCTGCCGGTAGAAGAAGGTGAGCAGCAGCGTGCGGATGTGGGCGCCGTCGACGTCGGCGTCTGTCATGATGACGATCTTGTGGTAGCGCAGCTTTTCAATGTTGAATTCGTCGCGGCCGATGCCGGTGCCGAGCGCCATCACCAGGTTGCCGATTTCCTGGCTGCCCAGCATCCGGTCGAACCGCGCCCGTTCCACGTTCAGGATCTTGCCGCGCAGGGGCAGAATGGCCTGGGTCATCCGGTCCCGGCCCGTCTGGGCGGAACCGCCGGCCGAGTCACCCTCGACCAGGAAGACTTCGGTCTTGGAGGGGTCCTTCTCGGAGCAGTCCTTGAGCTTGCCGGCCAGGTAATTGACGTCCATCGCCGTCTTGCGGCGGGTCAGTTCGCGCGCCTTGCGGGCGGCCTCGCGGGCCAGCGCGGCCTCGACGATCTTGCCGACGATCTGCTTGGCCTGGTTGGGGTTTTCCTCAAACCACTCTGCCAATTTTTCGCCGACCAGGCTTTCGACCACCGGGCGCACCTCTGACGACACCAGCTTGTCCTTGGTCTGGCTGGAGAACTTCGGGTCCGGCACCTTGACCGACAGCACGCAGGTCAGGCCTTCGCGGGCGTCATCGCCGGTGAAAGAGACCTTTTCCTTCTTCGCAATGCCGGACGTCTGCGCGTAGTTGTTGATGGTCCGGGTCAGCGCACCGCGGAAGCCTGCCACATGGGTACCGCCATCGCGCTGCGGGATGTTGTTGGTGAAGGGCAGCACCGTTTCATGATAGCTGTCATTCCACCACATGGCGATTTCGACGACAATCTCGTCCCGTTCGCCGATGATGTAAACCGGGGCATCCATCACCGGAGTCTTGTGGCGGTCCAGATATTTGACGAATTCCTTGACCCCGCCCTCATAGAACAGCTCAATCTCCAGCCGCTCGGCCGGGCGTTCGTCGATCAGGATGATCCGCACGCCGGAATTCAGGAAGGCCAGTTCGCGCAGGCGTTTTTCCAGCGTCTCGAAGATGTAGTCCAGGTTCGAGAACGTGTCAGTCGAGGCCAAAAAACGCACCTCGGTGCCGGTCCGGTCGCCGCAGTCGCCAACCACTTCCAGATGCCGGGCGGTTTCGCCGCGCTCGAACCGGGCAACATGCTCCTTGCCGTCCCGCCAGATGCGCAGTTCCAGCCAGTCGGAGAGCGCGTTCACCACCGACACACCCACGCCGTGCAGGCCGCCTGAGACCTTGTAGGAGTTGCTGTCGAACTTACCGCCCGCATGCAGCTGGGTCATGATGACTTCGGCCGCCGAGACGCCTTCCTCCTCGTGGATGCCCACCGGAATGCCGCGGCCGTTGTCGCTGACGGAGACGCTGGAATCGGCGTGGATTTTCACCGTCACGTGGTCGGCGTGGCCCGCCAGCGCCTCGTCAATGCCGTTGTCCACGACTTCATAGACCATGTGGTGCAGGCCCGAGCCGTCATCCGTGTCCCCGATATACATGCCGGGGCGTTTGCGAACCGCCTCCAACCCTTTGAGAACCTTGATGGAATCCGCGCCATATTCTGCGGGGGCCTGCTCGTTTCCGGACATTCGCATCTTCCTGTCTTTGCTTCGGGATTTTATACGAAGTCTGGCCGGGATTGTCACGCGCAAGGCCCCTTTTTCTTGCCGGAATCAGACCGCTTTGCCCCCAAGGGCGGCCGCCGTCCTGAGCCAGGTTTCAACCTTGGCTTCCGGCGCATCCGTGGCCGGCGCAAATGTGGTGAACCGCGTGGGTCTGATGCCGACAAATCCGAGGATCTGACGGCTGATGAAGGTCTTCACGGCGTTGCCGTAGAACAGCCGCAGCCACAGCGCAGGCGTGTCCGACGTCAGCAGAACCCGCGCGGTCTTGCCGGTCAGCATCGGCGCCGGCAGCCCCATGAAATTGACGCTGCGGGTGTCAAAGGCGCGCCCCGGCAGCAGCGCCCGGTCGAACACCGCCTTCAGCTTGGCCGGCACCGCCCCCCACCACAGGGGGGCCGCCATCACCACATGTCCGGCCCACTCCAGATCTTTCAGAAATGCCTCCAGATCCGGCTCCAGCGGCTTGGGGTTCCGGTAACCGCTCTGGCCGTAGTCCATGTCGAATTGCATGGCCGAAACATCATGGCTGCGGACCTCGTGGCCTTCTTTCTCTGCCGCTGTGCGATAGGCGTCGCACAGGGATTTCGAAAGAGAGGTTTGGCCGGGATGGCCGTTGAGAATAAGGATTTTCCGGGCAGACATTTCGGGCTCCACAGGTTAAGTTGACCACGGTCACTTTATCGACTCAAAAATGACCGCGGTCAAATATAAAATTGACCGCGGTCACTAAATTCAATTCGAGGCACAGAAATGACACGCGCACCCCAGAAGCGGCGGCTGGAAACCCGGGCAAAACTGCTGAATGTGGCGGCAGCCATCGTGCAGGAGCAGGGCTACAGCGGTTTGCGGGTCGAAGATGTGGTTGCCCGGGCCGGGGTCGCCAAGGGCACTCTTTTTTCCCATTTCAAGGACAAGGACGGGCTGCTGGCAGTCTTGATCGGGGAGGAGGTGACGCGGCTGCTCGACGGGATGGAAGCCGCCGGGGCCCCATCGGATATTCCCGGCCTGACCGCCCGCCTCGCACCGCATCTCGACTATGTCGTGCAGGACCGGGTGATTTTCGATCTTCTGCTGCGCTACTCAGGCACCACGGCGGCGGAACCGGATGAGGTGGTCACCGCAAGCTTCACCCGGCAGGTCGCGCTGCTGGCCCGCTGGCTGCAGTACATGCAGGCCGCCGGCAGCATTCGCCAGAGCCCGCCGCCGCAGCTATTGGCAGAAGGCATTCAGGCCTTCCTGAACCACGTGCTGGGTGTCTGGTTCTGCATGGAGCATGAGAACGAGGCACCGCCTGCCCGGACGCTGGAGCCTTACCTGAAGGCCTGGCTGCTGCCGCCTGCCTAGAAGACCGGGATCGCAATGCCCACGCAGATCAGCAGCCCGCCCGACACCAGGTTGATGCGCCGCAGAACCCGGGGCGAGGCAACCGCCCGGCGCACCCGGTGCACCATGCCCGCCAGCGCCAGGTTGCCACTCAGCGGGATCACGAAGGACAGCGTCACAATGGCGGCCACATCCGGCCAGGAGGTGCCGGACAGGTCAAAGAAACCCGGCAGCACGCCCATGTAGAACAGAATCGCCTTCGGATTGCCCAGAATGGCGGCAATCCCCGCCATGAACCCGGCCCAGACGCCGGGCCGGGTCAGCGCCCGGTTCTCCTGCACCGCCTCCCCGGCGTGGCGGATCAGAAGATAGCCCATGCCGAGGAACATCAGGCAGGCCAGCCAGCGCAGCGCAGTCATGATGCCGGTGAATTCCGACACCACCCAGGACATCCCCGCAACAGCGATCAGCGGCCA
The DNA here is from genome assembly GCF_025857195.1 of Leisingera thetidis. Lineage (NCBI taxonomy): Bacteria > Pseudomonadati > Pseudomonadota > Alphaproteobacteria > Rhodobacterales > Roseobacteraceae > Leisingera > Leisingera thetidis. The sequence goes on from NZ_CP109787.1 coordinate 4,006,144, forward strand.
CAGGATATCGCCGCAGGCCACCCCCAGCGCCAGCGGCCAGGCCGCCGGAAAACCGCCGGAGACCGAGCGCGCTACCAGCGCCAGCCAGACCGGGCCAGGGGTCAGAAACAGGATCAGCAGGGCCCCTGCATAAAGCACCAGATCCCAGGAAGAGACTGTCATTTCTGCACTACCTTCGACGCTCCGCCGCTGTCGGAAACTTCAATCACCTGCGCGCGGGCTTTCAGCTCGCCAAACAGTTCAGGCCCGGTGCCGGTCATCCAGGCCTGGGTGCCAAGGGCGCAGATTTCGTCATAAAGCGCGGCGCGGCGGGCCGCATCCAGATGCGCAGCCACCTCGTCCAGCAGCAGGATCGGCGGCGCGCCCTCGCGCTGCGCCAGCGCCCGCGCATTGGCCAGGATCAGCGAGACCAGCAGCGCCTTCTGCTCGCCGGTGGAGCAATCCTTGGCCGGAATGCCCTTGGTCCGGTAAGTGCCGATCAGATCAGTGCGGTGCGGCCCGACCAACGTCCGCCCGGCCGCCAGGTCGCGGAACCGGCTTTCCTCCAGGGCCTCTTTGAAATCCGCTTCGGTGGAAGGCATGCTGCCTTCCGACTGCAGCATCTCCAGCTCGGCCGCCGGAAAGGCGGTTTCGGCTTCGGCTTGCGCCAGCTGCAGCAGATCCACCGCCTGCATCCGTGCGGCGTGGATCCGATGCCCGGCCGCGGCCATCCGGTCTTCCAGCACCCGGTACCAGGCGGCGTCACGTATCTGCTCCTTCAGCAGCCGGTTGCGCTCGCGCATCGCTTTCTCATAGGCCAGCGAAGCCTCGGCATGGCCGGGCTCGAAACTCAGCGCAATCCGGTCCAGAAACCGCCGCCGCCCTTCGGCTGCTTCGATCCACAGCCGGTCCATCGCCGGGATCAGCCAGACCACCCGCGCCACCTGCCCGAGCGCCAGCTGGCTTGCGGATTTATTGTCGATCTTCACCTGCCGGGCATTGCCGCCCTCGGACCAGGTTTCCACTTCATAGACCTGCGAGGACGCCCGCAGCTCCCCCTTTAGCTTCCACCCCAGTCTTTCCGGCTGACGTGCCATCTCCGCCGCGCTGGCCCGGCGCAAACCGCGCCCGGGAGAAAACAGCGACACCGCCTCCAGGATATTGGTCTTGCCCGCGCCGTTGTTGCCGTGGATGGCCACCGGACGCCCGTCCAAATGCAATTCCGCCCGCAAATGCGAGCGGAAATGAGACAATACGAGTGAGGTCAAAGCCAGCACGCGGGAGCTCCCTACTTCTTCTGGCCTAAAATATCCCCGCCGGAGGCAGCGCCGTCAGGCGCTCACACCCGCATCGGCATCACGACATAGACAGCGCTTTCGTCGTTGCCTTCGCGCATCAGGGTCGGATCGCCGGAGGAGTTGAACATGAACACCGCGTTCTCGCGGTCCACCTGGTTGGCGATCTCCAAGAGGTATTTGGCGTTGAAGCCGATTTCCAGCCGCTCGTCGTTGTAGGCCACCGCCAGCTCTTCCTCCGCGGCGCCGCTGTCGGGCGCGTTCACAGACAGGATCAGCCGGTCCTCCTCCAGCTGCAGCTTCACCGCGCGGGACCGCTCCGAGGACACGGTCGCCACCCGGTCAACCGCCTGTGCGAATTCGGACGCGTCCACTTCCAGGCGGCGGGTGTTGCCGGCCGGGATCACCCGGGTGTAGTCGGGGAAGGTGCCGTCGATCACTTTTGACGTCAGGGTGATGTTCGGGGTGGCAAAGCGCACCTTGGTTTCCGAGACCGACACTGCAATGTCCATGTCATCGTCATCCAGCAGCTTGCGCAGCTCGCCCACGGTCTTGCGCGGCACGATCACGCCCGGCATGTCCTCGGCACCCAGCGGCAGTTCGGCATCAATCCGCGCCAGCCGGTGGCCGTCAGTGGCCACCGCGCGCAGCGCCTTGCCGCCCTCAGCACCCGTTGAGACATGCAGGTAGACGCCGTTCAGGTAATAGCGGGTTTCCTCGGTGGAAATCGCGAATTTCGACTTGTCGAACAGGCGCCGCAGCACCGCAGCCTTGGCGGCGAAGTTCGAGTGGTATTCGGAGGAGGCCATCACCGGGAAATCCTCCCGCGGCAGGGTCGCCAGCGAGAAGTTCGAGCGGCCGGCCTCCACTGTCAAACGCCCGGTTGCGGCATCCGCGATCAGCGTGACCAGCGCGCCGTCGGGCAGCTTGCGGACAATCTCGTGCAGAGTGGTGGCAGCCACCGTGGTGGCACCGGCGCGCTCCACCTGGGCGGGAGCCTTGTCGACCACCTCGATATCGAGGTCAGTGGCGCGGAACTGGACGCTGTCGCCCTCGGCTTCGATCAGCACATTCGCCAGGATCGGAATGGTGTTGCGGCGCTCGACAACAGACTGTGCCTGAGCCACAGCCTTGAGAAGCGTGCCGCGTTCTATGCTGATCTTCATGTCCCAAATCCTCTTCGTCATGCCCGTGTCAGTGGCCGGGACAAGCAACCTACCCGTTTACCCCTGCCACACAAGGCTTTTTATGGATTTCTCCAAGGGATTTCCGGCGGGGTCAAGAGGCGGCGGACGGCCAAACGGCGAAACCCGGGGAAACGTTGCAGCAGAACCCGAAGCTGTTCCCGAGGGGACAGTCACAAAAAACGCCCCGGCGGTGCAGCCGGGGCGTGACAGGGGCAGGTGAAAACACTGGAGAGGTGCTTAGGCCTTCACCCGCTCCGATTTCGGATCGTACATCGGCTTCAGCGAAGCCTCGGCCTTTACCTTCACGCCGCAGACGTCGATCTCGTATGCTGAGCCCAGCACATCCGCAGCGCTTTCGCCCTCGCAGGGCACATAGCCCATGCCGATGGCGGCCCCCAGCGTGTGGCCGTAGTTGCCGGAACTGAGATAGCCCGCATATTTGCCGTCGCGGATGATCGGTTCATTGTGGAACAAGAGCGGCTCGGCATCGGTCAGCTTGAACTGGACCATGCGGTTCTTGGGGCCGGTTTCCTTGCGCTCCAGCACAGCGGATCTGCCGATGAAGTCGTCCTTGCCAGTGGCCACCGCAAAACCGAGCCCTGCATCGATCACGTGATCCTCACAGGTGATGTCGTGGCCGAAGTGGCGGAAGCCCTTCTCGATCCGGCAGCTGTCCATCATGTGCATACCGCACAGCTTGAGGCCCATGTCCTGGCCGGCTTCCCAAAGGGTCTCGAACGCGTGGCCCGCCATGTCGGCGCCGACATAGATCTCCCAGCCAAGCTCGCCCACGTAGGTCACGCGGTGAACCCGGGCGAGGCCCATGCCCAGCTCGATTTCCTGCGCGGTGCCGAACGGGTTCGCCTCGTTGGAAAAGTCGTTGGGCGAGACCTTCTGCAGCAGCTTGCGCGCATTTGGTCCCATCACCGCCAGCACGCCCTCGCCTGCGGTCACATCGGTGATCACCACACGGCGGTCGCCGGCATGGCGCATCATCCAGGTCTGATCGGCAAGCCGGGTCACCGCCGGGGTCACCACCAGATAAGCGGTCTCCGACAGGCGGGTGACGGTCACATCCGCCTCGATGCCGCCGCGCGGATTGAGGAACTGGGTGTAGACGATCTTGCCTGCCGGCACCGAGACATTGGCGCCGCAGATGTAGTTCAGGAAATTTTCCGCATCGGGGCCTTCGACGCGGATCTTGCCGAAGGAGGACATGTCGTACATGCCAACGTTTTCGCGCACGGCACGGTGTTCGGCGGCAGAGTTTTCGAACCAGTTCTGGCGCTTCCAGCTGTACTGATACTCGCGTTCCTGGCCCTCATTGGCAAACCAGTTGGCGCGTTCCCAGCCGCCGATTTCGCCGAATACCGCGCCCTGCTCCTTCAGGTGATGATGGAACGGAGTGCGGCGCACGCCGCGGGCAGTGGCCTTTTGCCGGTAGGGGAAGTGGTCGGCGTAAAGCAGGCCCAACGTCTCTTTCGAACGCTCGAACAGATAGTGCTTGTTGCCCTGGAACGGGTGCATCCGGCTGATGTCCACATCGCCCAGGTCGAACGGCTTCTGGCCATCTTCCATCCACTGCGCCAGCGCCATGCCGGCCCCGCCCGCAGACTGGATGCCGATCGAGTTGAAGCCCGCGGCGACCCAGAAGTTGTCCATCTCCGGCGCCAGGCCCAGGTGGTAGGCATCGTCCGGGGTAAAGGACTCAGGTCCGTTGAAGAAGGTGTGGATCCCCGCCTCCGCCAGCATCGGCATACGGTTGCAGGCAGCCTCGAGAATAGGCTCGAAGTGGTCGAAGTCCTCGGGCAGCTGATCGAATTCAAAGCTGTCGGGGATGCCCTTCATCGCCCACGGCTTGGCGTTGGGCTCGAACGCGCCCAGCAGGATCTTGCCCGCATCTTCCTTGTAGTAGGCGCATTCGTCCGGGACCCGCAGCACCGGCATCTGGCCAAGGCCGGAAATGCCTTCGGTCACGATGTAGAAATGCTCGCAGGCGTGCAGCGGCACGTTGACGCCCGCCATGCGGCCGACCTCATGACCCCACATGCCGGCGCAGTTCACCACCATGTCGGCTTCGATGTGCCCCTGCGCCTGGCCATCGTCGCTGGCCCAATCCACGCCGGTCACACGGCGGCCCTGCTTGGAGATGCCGGTGACCTTAATCCGCTCCTTGACCAGTGCGCCGCGCTGGCGGGCGCCCTTGGCCAGGGCCAGCGCGATATTGGCCGGGTCCGCCTGGCCGTCGGTCGGCAGCCAGACACCGCCGGTCACGCCGTCCAGATTGATATGCTCGTAGCGTTCCTTGACCTCTTTCGGCGACAGCTCCTCGACCGGGACGCCAAAGGCGCGGGCCATTGCGGCGTTGCGGAACAGCTCTTCGCGCCGTTCCTCGGTGAGCGCGGCAGAGACCGAGCCGACCTGCCGCAGGCCGGTGGCCACCCCGGTTTCTTCTTCGAGGCCAAGATACAGCTCGGCAGAATACCGGGCGAGTTTGGTCATGTTGGAAGAGGCGCGCAGCTGCCCGATCAGGCCGGCAGCATGCCAGGTGGTGCCGGAGGTCAGCTGCTTGCGTTCCAGCAGCACCACATCCTTCCAGCCCAGTTTCGCCAGATGATAGGCCACCGAGCAGCCGATCACACCGCCGCCGATAATGACCACGCGGGCCTTGTTGGGAAGATCGCTCATCTCATCGCTCCACAATCAGTGTCTGACCCTGATTATCACGAGCAGGCGGCGGAAAATGCATCAAAAACGTCAGGAGCGCCGGGTTATTCTCCCGCCTTCAGGATATTTTCGCCGCCCGCCTCCCCCAGCCTGCGGCGCTTGCGCAGGGCAAAGGGGGTGATGCCGAAGAAGCTTTTGTAGAGACTCGAAAACCCGTTGGGAAAGCCGCAGGCCAGCCCGATTTCGCGCACGCTCATGGTGGTGTTGAGCAGAAGGTTGTTGGCCTTGGACAGCCGCATTTCGCGGTAGAACCCGTTGGGCGTGGTGCCCAGGAAGGTCTTGAACTTGCGCTCCAGCGAGCGCGTCGAGATGCCCAGTTCATCGACGATATCGCTGATCGGCACTGGCTCTTCGATGTTGTGCTGCATGATGCGGATGCAGTGGTCCAGATCGCTGTCGCCAGTGATGGTCGGCTTGGCGCCGGCAAAGGGCTGCAGTGAGGCGAAGTCGCGCACCTGTTCATGCAGCATGATGTTGCTGACCGTCATCTGCGCCGCTGCCGACGTAAGCCGCCCGACAAGGTCGAGGATCACATCGATGGTGGCGCCCATGCCGGCGCAGGTGACGATCGGCCCGTCTTCGCTGGCCAGCGCATGGCTTGCGTCATGCAGCCCCATGCGCTCGCGCAGCAGGGCCGAGTTTTCCCAATGCGTGGTGAACCGCCCCGCGGCACCGCCCTGATCGCGGATGTAGCGTGCTGCGGCCTCGGCCAGCAGATAGACCTTGATGCCGCGGCTTGTGTAGCTGGAAATCACCCGACCCAGCGACAGGCCCGGATGATCCGGGTCCGAGTTGCCGAGGAAAAAGGCGAAATCCGCGTCCGGCTTGACGGCAAAGGGCTCGGTATCGACGCTGAGCCCCGCCCGGCAGCCGGCCCGTCCGCCCTGCAGGGACCGCACCGTCCATTTGAACGGCGGCTGGGCAAGCACCCGGTTTGCAATCCGCAGCACTTCGAGAATTGCCGACATCTCGATCAGCACAAAGCCTTCGGTGACAATGATGTCGATTGACCAGACCTTGTTCTGGCCCGGCTCCATGCCGAGTTTCCTGTCGATGGCCACGCGCATGCCTCCTTGGGGGGTCGGGACCAGTTTGCCCGGAAACGCATCAAATTGGAAATCCGGCCTTTCCGCGGAGCATCCGCGGAAAGGCCGGTTCCCGGAACCGCTGTCACGGCGCCTGTCCCGAGCGTCCGGCCCGCGGCGCAATTGCGGGCCGGTGCCGGCCTGTCAGGCGCGCAGGCGCTCGTTGGCCGGATCCCACAGCGGTTCATCCTTTTGAACCACCGCACGGCACTTCTCGCCGTAGATCTCGACCTCCAGTTCGGTGCCTGGCACTGCCAGGTCGCTGCGCACCATGCCCAGCGCGATCGAGGCGTTCACCCGGTAGCCCCAGTCTCCCGAGGTGGTCTCGCCCACGATCCCGCCATCCTTCCAGATGCAGGACATGTAAGGCGCATCCGCATCGCCCGCCTCAACGATCAGTGTCACGAAGGATTTCTTCACACCCTGCTGCTTTTCGTTCCGGATCGCCGCCTTGCCCGGGAAGTCCTGCGGCTTGTCCAGTTTGACGAACCGCTCCAGCCCGCCTTCGAGCAGCGAATAATCGGTCGACAGGTCGCCCTTCCAGGTGCGGTAGCCCTTTTCGATGCGCAGGCTGTTCAGAGCATACATGCCGAACGGCTTGGCGCCTGCAGCCAGGATGGCCTCATATACCTCGGGCTGGTGCGCATTGGCGCAATGCACCTCCCAGCCCAGTTCGCCGGCAAAGGACACCCGCGCCAGAGCGCAGGGGTGGCCCGCCACGGTGGTCGGCTGATGTGACAGCCACGGCAGCGACAAGTCGGCCTCGGTGCCAATGGACTGAAACAATTCGCGCGCCTTGGGACCGGTCACGATCATGGTGGCGAATTCGGTGGTGTGATCGGTCAGGCGCAGCCCCGCGGGCAGGGCTTTGCGCAGGATCTCGAAATCATGCCATTGGGCCGACCCCGCGGTGATCAAGGTAAAGAAATCCTCGCCGTGACGGATGCAGGACATCTCGGTCAGGATGCGGCCGCGGTCATCGGAGATATAGACCAGGTTCATCCGGCCAACCTTGGGCAGACCGCCAGCGACCAGTCCGCGCAGGAATTCTGCGGCGCCTTCGCCCTCGAGGTTGAATCGGGAGAAGCCCGGCAGGTCCAGCACGCCTACGCCGTCACGGACCGCCTCGCATTCTTCCTTGATGCGCTGCTGCCACGGGCCGGAGCGGCCCCAGGTATGGGTGGCTTCCTCGGAGGTGTCGTCACCGGGATGTGCAAACCAGTTGGCGCGTTCCCAGCCGTTGTAGGCCCCCATCACACCGCCCAGTTCCTTGATCCTGCCGTGCACCTGGCTGACCTTCTTGCCGCGCGCAGCCGGCCATTCGTGGTGCGGGAAGTGCATGGCGTATTCGTTGCCGTAAACTTCCATGCCTTTCTGGTCGCAATAGTCCTGATCGGTGTAGTCGGTATAGCGGCGCGGATCGACCGCCCACATGTCCCACTCGGTCTGGCCGTCGACGATCCATTCCGCCAGCACCTTGCCGGCGCCGCCGCCCTGGGCGATGCCGAAGGTGAAAACGCAGGCCTCGAAGGCATTGTCGACACCCGGCATGGGACCGATCAGCGGCAGCCCGTCGGGGGCATAGGGGATCGGTCCGTTGATCACGCTGGACACACCGGAAGACGCCATCAGCGGCACCCGTTCCATCGCATCGGTCACGATGTCCTCGATCCGGTCCAGATCATCCGACCACAGCTGGAACGAGAAGTCGTCCGGCATCCGGTCGTCCTCGGTCATCCAGTGGCCTTTGCAGTTCGGCTCGTAAGGCCCAAGGTTGTAGCCGTTCTTTTCCTGACGCAGGTAATAGGACACATCCACGTCGCGGATCAGCGGCAGCTTCTTGCCGTGCTCCTTGCTCCAGGCTTCGACTTCCGGGATCTGCTCAGTCAGCAGGTACTGATGCGACATCACCATCATCGGCACGGTACGGCCGCCGAAGGGCTTGAACCATTCGCCCACACGCTGGGCATAATACCCGGCAGCATTCACGACATAATCACATTCGATGTCGCCCTTTTCGGTGTGCACGATCCAGGTTTTGTCTTCCTTCTGGGTGACACCCGTGGCGGGACAGAAGCGGATGATCCTCGCGCCCATGTCGCGCGCCCCCTTGGCCAGTGCCTGAGTCACCTGCGCCGGGTCAATATCGCCGTCCGAGGGATCCCACAGAACCCCCTCCAGGTCATGGGTTTCCAGGAACGGGTAGTTCTCCTTGGCCTGCTCCGGCGTCCAGATCTCCATCCCGATGCCCTGGTAACGGCCCATCGAGCAGGCGCGCTCGAACTCCTGCATCCGCTCCTTGGTGTGCGCCAGACGGATCGAGCCGGTCTGGTGGTAGTTCATCGGATAGTCGACCTCTTCGCCAAGACGGGAATACAGTTCGGTCGAGTAGCGCTGCATGTTCATGATCGACCAGGAGGTCGAGAACGTCGGCACATTGCCGGCCGCGTGCCAGGTCGAGCCGGCCGTCAGCTCGTTCTTTTCCAAAAGCACACAATCGGTCCAGCCTTTCTTGGCCAGATGATAAAGCGACGAGCAGCCGATGACGCCGCCGCCGATAATGACCACACGGGCCCTGGTTGGAAAATCAGACATGTTCGCTCCCTAATCTCAGTCCTGTTGCGGCACGCCGTCCGCAATCTTGTAGTAGTCGCCCTTGGAGGCGGTAAAGATGTGCTTTTCGACGCTGAGACCGGTGTTCCCGTCGACAGCGCCCAAAGCAAAACTGATGGTGTCTTCGCCCTTGCCCTGCCAGAACAGAAAGGCGCCGCAGCGCGGGCAGCTGCCCCGCCGGGCCTTGGCGGTGGCTTCAAACCAGCGCACCAGTCCGGTTATGGTCAGGTCCTCATTGCGGACATAGGCCGAGGCCCAGATGCCGCCGGATTGCTTGCGGCACTGGCTGCAGTGGCACATCGAGGCCCCTTGCGGCTGCGCCGCGGTTTCAAAGCGGATATCACCGCACAGGCAGGATCCCCTGATCATCGTCCCCTCCTAATAAACCGGCGGCGCGATGACCCAGACGGCCACCGCGGGCGCGTCATAGGGGTTCGACCACTGGTACGGTTCATGCCTGATCCGAAAGCTGTCGCCGGGACCGACAGTGAAGCTGCGGCCGCCGATCAAAAGATCCAGCTTGCCCGAGATCATGTAACCGACCTCCTGTGTCGGCCGGTTGGCCGGGGTCTGCATCCGCGAATTGGGCCGGAAGGTGGAATGCACCATCTCGAAATCGTCGGTCAGGTCGGGTGACAGCAGCTCCTCGATCAGCCCTTCCTCGCCCGACCCCATCGGACGGCGAGAGCCTGCGCGCACGATATAGCCATGCTCATCCGCCGGGGCGCCGGAATGGGCAAACAGCATCGACATCGGCACCCCAAGCGCCTCGGCAATCTGCCTCAGGTCGGAAATCGAGGGCTCTGACATGTCGCGCTCGACCTGGCTCAGCCAGCCGACCGAGCGGTTCAGCATCGCCGCGATATCCGCCAGCGTCAGCCCGCGCGCCTTGCGCAGGGCCCGGATGTCCGCCCCCAGTGTCGCCGCTGCCAGCGCCTGATCGTTCACCGCCGCTCTCCCCGCTCGTGAAAAATATCTCTCGTTTTTCACGATGCCCTGAGTTCGTGAAATTTCCAAGCTTTTTTTCACGAGATCGCAGCAAGCCAAGAAAAAACCCAGTGCCTTCAGGCGCCGGGCTGCTTCTTTCTGGTTTGAAAGTACTCTGGGGTGAGGCCGCAGGCCGAGGGGCAAAGCCCCTGAACCTGCGAATCAGCGGCGGCCGAAGACCTGCCGCAAGATCGCAGCCAGCTGCTCCGCGTCTTCCTGGGCAAAGGCGTCCGGCTGGTCGCTGTCGATATCAAAAACCCCGATCAGCGCGCCGGCAGCACTCCAGACCGGCAAAACCAGTTCCGAGCGGGTCGAGGAGGCGCAGGCGATATGGCCTGGAAAGGCCTCCACATCCGCGACCAGCTGCACCTCTCCAGTACGCGCCGCTGCACCGCAGACGCCGCGGGAGAACGGGATTTGCAGACAGCCATGCCCGCCCTGATAGGGGCCGATCTTCAGCAGCTCCGGTGCAACGGCGCGGTAAAAACCAGTCCAGTCAAAGCGGTCGTCTGCGTGATGCACCTCGCAAGCGACGGTGGCCATCAGCGCGACCTCGTCAGTTTCGCCGCCGGTGAGCGACGCAATGGTCTTGGCAAGGGTTTCGTAATCGGCTCGCATGAACAGCCCTCCTTCAACGCAGCAGAGGGGGCTGTCTGCCCCCTCTTGACCTGACGGTCAATTCACCCCCGAGAGTATTTTCCAAAGGTGAAGTTCACACCCGCTCAATGGCGATCGCGGTGCCTTCGCCGCCGCCGATGCAGATCGCCGCCACGCCGCGTTTCAGGCCGCGCTTTTCCAAGGCGTTCAGCAGGGTGACCATGATCCGCGCGCCGGAGGCGCCGATCGGATGGCCCAGCGCACAGGCGCCGCCGTTCACGTTCACCCTGTCGCGCGAAAGTCCCATTTCATGCATGAAGGCCATCGGTACCACGGCAAAGGCCTCGTTCACCTCCCACAAATCGACATCTTCCACCTGCCAGCCAATGGACTTGAGCAGTTTCTGCGCAGCCGGAACCGGCGCGGTGGTGAACCAGCCTGGTGCCTGGGCATGGCTGGCGTGGCCCAGGATGCGCGCGCGGACCTTCAATCCTTGTGCCTCGGCAGCTTCGGCGGAGGCCAGCACAAGCGCCGCCGCGCCATCTGAAATGGAAGAGGCGTTGGCCGCGGTCACGGTACCGTCCTTACGGAAAGCAGGCTTCAGCGCCGGGATCTTTTCGGGCCGGGCCGCCTTCGGCTGTTCATCGGCATCCGTGACCACCTCGCCCTTGCGGGTTTTCACGGTAACGGAGACGATTTCCCCGTCGAAGGCGCCGCTCTGCTGCGCTTCCAGAGCGTTGGACAGCGATTTCAGCGCATATTCGTCCTGGGCTTCGCGGGTGAACTGGTATTTTTCCGCGCAATCCTCGGCAAAGGTGCCCATCAGGCGGCCCTTGTCATAGGCATCCTCTAACCCGTCCAGAAACATATGATCGATCACCTGGCTATGGCCGATGCGGGCGCCGCCGCGCATCTTGGGCAGTACATAGGGCGCATTGGTCATGCTCTCCATGCCGCCGGCAATCATCGTCTCCGCATGGCCCAAGGCGATCTGGTCGAAGGCGATCATCGCCGCCTTCATGCCCGAGCCGCACATCTTGTTGAGGGTGGTGGCGGGCACCTCTTCGCCCAGGCCGGCCGCGAAGCCCGCCTGGCGGGCAGGCGCCTGGCCCTGCCCGGCCGGCAGCACACACCCCATCAATACCTCATCAACGGTGGAAGCACCGGCCCCTTCCAGAGCCGCCCGGATGGCCGCGCCGCCCAGCTCCGAAGCCGTCACCCCGTCATACATTCCCTGGAACCCGCCCATCGGCGTCCGGGCTGCTCCGGCGATAACAACATCTTTCATGCAATTTTCCTCCAATCGTCAAAATTATACCTACAGAAAAGTAAGCTTTGCGGTCTAGAGTGCTGGCAAATGACGTTACATCCCGGGGGAGCAAAATGAGCCTGACGACCACCATGACGGACGATGCGCAGATCGTCAAAGTCAATGCCGAGCGCATTGATGCCGCCATGGCCATCCAGTTCAAGGAAGACATGCGCGCGGAAACCGAAAGCGGTCCGGACCGTGTCATCCTCGACCTGTCCCAAGTGCAGTTCATCGATTCCAGCGGGCTTGGTGCGATTGTCGCAGCCATGAAACAGCTGGGCGGCAGCCGCAAGCTGGATCTGGCCGGGCTGACCCCGATGGTGGAGAAGGTTTTCCGGCTGACCCGCATGGATACGGTCTTTGATCTCTACAGTTCGCTGAGCGACGCAACCGCACCGGCCAACGCGAACTCCTGAAGACGAATGCGCTGGCGGCGCAAAGCGAGAATCCGATGGTAAAAACCTTTGCCTGCTCGTTCACGGCCACGAATTTGGATGCCCGCTCCGGCATCTCCTCTGTCGTGGCGCAACTGCGGTCCCTGGGGATCCCGGGCGCCCGTGTGGACGAGGTGCAAATTGCCCTGACCGAAGCCGTGAACAACGTGGTCGAGCACGCCTATGAGGCCGCGGCGCCGGGTGATGTGCGGATCCGGGGCGAGCTGTATCCGGAGCGCCTGTGGATCAGCATCCAGGATGCCGGCGCCCCCTTCCCCAGGGGGGAGTTGCCGGAAGGCAAACCCGCCGACGTCAGTGTCCCGGCCGACAGCCTGCCGGAAGGCGGCTTTGGCTGGTTCCTGATCCGCGAACTGGCAAGCCAGGTCCAGTACGAGCGCTCGGAAGAGGGCAACAATCTCTCGCTCTGCTTTGAAATCAAGGTCACCAGCCCCTCGGCCAAGGCCTGAGCCGGGCCATGGCCGAGGGCAGCAACCGCCATTTCCGGTATCTGCATTTTTAATACTTTGCCACAATGGCGCCGCATTCCCGGCCAACCGCAGCCCAACAGATATGCAAAAACTTACCTGTAGCTGAAACGAGCTTCCCCTGGTGCCGCGTATCCTAGCCCCCACCAGTGCGCGGCGCCGGGGACCTTTGCTTCAGCCTGCTTCTCCTTCCGCCAATCTTTTACGCTCCGTTCTGCATTGCTGGCAGCGAAATTGTGTTGCTTCGCGGCGGCGCATGCCTACCGTCTGTCCGGCAAAAGCGAGGAGCAGGATCATGCGCGACTTCCATCTTCCCGGCCGTTCAGCCGTCTTTGCCCAAAACGGCCTGTGCGCAACCTCCCACCCGCTGGCGGCCGGCGTGGCGGTGGATATCCTGAAACGCGGCGGCAACGCGATGGACGCAGCCTTGGGCGGGGCAGTTCTGCTCGGCATCTGCGAACCTCAGATGACCGGGATCGGCGGCGACTGTTTTGTGCTTTTTTCCCGTCCGGGCACTGGAATTCAAGCGCTGAACGGATCCGGCTGCGCCCCCGCTGCGGCCAGCGCTGAAGCCTTGCGGGCACAGGGCCTGGCCTCCGTGCCGTCGGACCGGCCGGATGCGGTCACTATCCCTTGTGCCGTCGATGCCTTTTGCCGCTTGGCAGAAAGCGAAGGACGCCTCGGGCTCGACGCGCTCCTGGCACCCGGCATCCGCTATGCCGAGGAAGGCGTGCCGGTGGCGCCGCGCACGGGATTTGACTGGCAGAACAGTGCGGGAACCCTGCGCGGCGCGGCCCGGCGCCACTACCTGAGGAACGGACGGTCCCTTGGCGCGGGAGATGTGTTCCGTTCGCCCGGTCAGGCCGAAGTCCTGCGCCGCATCGCCAAACATGGGCGGGACGCCTTTTACACCGGCGAAGTGGCTGAAGACATGGTCGCTGCCTTGACCGCACTCGGCGGCGTCCACACTCTGGAGGACTTTGCCGCGGCACGCAGCTTTGCAACGCAAGTGGTTGAGGGCCAATACAACGACCTGGGCCTGGCCGAGCATCCGCCCAACGGTCAGGGGGCTACGGCGTTGTTGCTGCTGAACATTCTCAAACATTTCGACATTGCCGGGACAGCCCCCCTTGGCGCCGAGCGCGCGCATATCGAGGCGGAAGCTGCCAAGCTTGCCTACGATGCGCGCAACCGGTTTTTGGCTGATCCGAACCACACCACCCGGTTGCAGCATATGCTGGCACCTGAAACCGCAGCCGGGCTTGCTGCGCTGATCAACCCGAAACGCGCCTTGCCCGCTGCCGCACCGCTGACCGAAGCGGTGCACAAGGACACCGTCTATATCACAGTTGTGGACAAAGACCGCATGGCGGTGTCGCTGATCTATTCGATCTTCCATGGTTTCGGCTCCGGCATCGCCTCCGAGAAGTTCGGCATCCTGCTGCAGAACCGCGGTGCGGGCTTCAATTTGGCGGCAGGCCACCCCAATGAACTTGGTGCAGGCAAACGGCCAATGCACACAATCATCCCCGCCATGCTGCAACAGGACGGAGAGGTGATCATGCCCTTCGGGGTGATGGGCGGCGGATACCAGCCCACCGGCCATGCCCGGCTTGTGTCGAACCTGTCGGATTTCGGCATGGATCTGCAATCCGCCATCGACACGCCGCGCTGTTTTGCCGATGGCGGCGTGCTGAAAATGGAGCGCGGCTATGCAGCACCGGTCCTTCAGTTGCTTGCGGACATGGGGCATAGGATTGAAGTGCCGGATACGCCGCTCGGCGGTGCGCAAGCGATCCTAATCCATGCTTCCGGCGTCCTGGAAGGTGCCAGCGACCCGCGCAAAGACGGTTGTGCGCTGGGGTATTGATGCGGGGTCCGCCCGGCAGTTCGACAGTGTTGGAATTCAGTTCAGCTGATAGTGCAGCGCATAAGCCCCGCCATCGAAATTGCCGAACATTTCCGGGACATCCGGATGGCCTACCGGTTCACCCGAATAATCTGCGACCAGATTCTGTTCCGAGACATAAGCCACGTAATAGCTTTGGTCGTTTTCCGCCAGAAGGTGGTAAAACGGCTGGTCCTTCACGGGGCGGCTGTCTTCCGGGATCGCCTCATACCATTCCTCGGTATTGGAAAACTCGGGATCGACGTCAAAGACCACCCCGCGGAAGGGGTGCTTCCGGTGGCGGACGACCTGTCCAAGATTGTATTTTGCTCGCGTTCTCATCATGGTCTTGCAGCCCCCGTCTTTTGTAAATAGCGCGCCTGCCAGGCAATTGTCCAACTGTTGACGTAAATTTTCAGGGAAACAGACTGTGAACCTCGCTTTGACAGTGCTCGAAATCACCGCTCCGGTGTTCCTGCTGGCCCTGGCCGGTTTTGTCTGGAGGCGACGGCATCGGGGGTGCTGATTCTGCAGCTGGCGACACCTGTGGCGGTGACCGCTTATCTGCTGGCCGAGAAATTCGAGGCGGATTCCAGCGCGGCGGCCGGGCTTGTCGTGGTCTCAATCCTGTTGTCGGCAATTTTTCTGCCACTGCTGCTGACCCAGCTTCTTGAATTGTGATTTCCTCGCCTGCCGCAATCCGCTAAACTGTCCCAAAACAAACCCAATACAAAAATGGGCAGAGGCAATGAGCAGACTCATCAGCGTCCTCGTCCTCCTCTTGGCGGTAGCGTCATGCGGAGGCGGGTACAAAGCGCCGCCGCGCAATCTGGATAACGCCTGCAGCATCATCCAGCAGCGGCCTGAATATCTGAAAGCGTTCCGCGCCTCGCAGCGCCGCTGGGGCGTGCCCGTGCATGTGCAGATGGCAACGATCTATCACGAAAGCCGCTTCCGCGGCGATGCCCGCACCCCGCACCAGTACCTGCTGGGCGTGATCCCGGTCGGGCGGCAGTCCAGTGCTTATGGTTACAGCCAGGCCTTGGACGGAACCTGGGATGATTACCGCCGTGATACAGGACGGCGCCGGGCCAAACGCGACCGGATCGGCGATGCCGCTGATTTCATGGGCTGGTACATGCGCAAAAGCCAGGACAAGAACGGCATCCCGCTCTATGACGCCCGCAACCAGTACTTGGCCTACCACGAGGGCCACTATGGCTATTCCCGCGGCAGCTACCGCAGCAAGCCTTGGCTGATGCGGGTTGCCGGGCAAGTCGAAACCCGCTCCCAAACCTATCAGGCCCAGCTCGCCACGTGCCGCAAGTTCCGCTGAAGGCGCCCAGGCGGGATTCTCCCGCCCGCCTCAAGGCCTTTCCTGCGAAAGGCTTTCAACCGTTGGGCATGGCACCGCGCTGACGCGCGGTGCGGATGTCATTCAGATGTCCGGTGACAGGTGCTTTTAACCGGTTGTGCTGCCGGCTCAGAACCATCAGGCGGTTCCGGAAAGCAGGAGCTGCCGCGGGCGCGGCAAAGCCTGCGCTTCCGGGCTAGCGGGATCTGCCGCTGGTGCTGAACAGGCTGGACGACAGCTTCTGGCCGGTTTCCATCCCCCCGAGGATGACGGTTGTCTTGCCGCCCGCGCTGTCATGAATCACCCATTTGCGCAATTCAACCGGTTCACCAGTGAACATCATTTCGATGCTGCCATAGTCCGGATGCTCCGGATCCTGTGCCCGCACAATGGTCGAAGTTCCGTCAAAGCTGTGCCCCACCACCATATTGGCACGGCCCAGATCCACCCTGCGGTCCAAAATGATCGACAGCGGCGTCCGCTTCAACGGATAGGTCTCTGGCGGCTGGTTCGACTTGGGATCATGGATCACCACCGCTCCGCCGCCAGCCACCACGGTGCCGCCGCCCTTGCCATCATATTCAAACCGCATCCGGCCCGGCCGGTGCATGTACAGCTTGCCTGTCGACAGGCTGCCGTCATCGTTGATCTGGGTGAACGGCGAGGACGCCGTGCTGATCCCGTTCAGATAGCGGGAAATATCATTCAGACTCAGCTGTTCCGCCGCCCAAGAGGCCGGAGCAGCAAAGGTCAGCGCAAGGGCAAGTGCAATCCGTTTCATGGCTTCAACATAGGCATGCGGCCGCAGAAGTGAAGATGCCGGGGCCTTCACGGCTCCGGCATCGGCGGATATTTGTCAGCTTATTGTTCAGGAACAAGAATTTCCCGCTTGCCCACATGGTTGGCCGCCGAGACGACCCCCTCGTCCTCCATTTGCTCCACCAGCCGGGCGGCCTTGTTGTAGCCGATTGCCAGCTTACGCTGGATGTAGGAAGTGGAGCACTTGCGGTCCTTGACCACAATGGCAACCGCCGTGTCGTACAAGGCATCCTCGGTATCGGTATTGCCGCCGGTGTTCAGGCCCAGAACCGCGTCGATATTGTCGGCCTTGTCGTCGTCCGGGCCGTCAAGCACGCTGCCGACGTAGTCCGGCGGGCCGAACTGCTTGAGGTGGTTCACCACCTCCTCGACCTCTTCATCCGAGCAGAACGGACCGTGGCAGCGGGTAATTTTGGCGCCGCCCGCCATGTAGAGCATGTCACCCATGCCCAAGAGCTGCTCGGCGCCCATCTCGCCCAGGATGGTGCGGCTGTCGACCTTGGAGGTCACCTGGAAGGAAATCCGGGTCGGGAAGTTCGCCTTGATGGTGCCGGTGATCACGTCGACCGAGGGGCGCTGGGTGGCCATGATCAGGTGGATTCCGCTCGCCCGCGCCATCTGCGCCAGGCGCTGGATGCAGGCCTCGATCTCCTTGCCCGCAACCATCATCAGGTCGGCCATCTCGTCGACGATCACAACGATATAGGGCAGCGCCTTGGGTTCGAACTCTTCGGTCTCAAACACCGGCTCGCCGGTGTCGTCGTCAAACCCGGTCTGCACCGTGCGCGAGAACATCTCGCCCTTGGCAAGCGCCTCTTTCACGCGGCCGTTGAAGCCCGCGATGTTGCGCACGCCCATCTTGGACATCTTGCGGTAGCGGTCTTCCATCTCGCCCACCACCCATTTCAGGGCCACAACCGCCTTTTTCGGGTCGGTGACAACCGGCGAGAGCAGATGCGGAATGCCGTCATAAACGGAGAGTTCCAGCATCTTGGGGTCGATCATGATCAGGCGGCATTCGTCCGGCGTCAGCTTGTAGAGCAGCGATAGGATCATGGTGTTGATCGCAACCGACTTGCCGGAGCCGGTGGTGCCGGCGATCAGCAGGTGGGGCATCTTGGCCAGGTTTGCCACCATGGAATCGCCGCCGATATCCTTGCCCAGCGCAAGCGGCAGCGCGTGGTTGCCGTCACCGAAGTCTCGGGACGACAGGATCTCGCGCAGAACCACCTTTTCGCGCTTCTCGTTCGGCAGCTCGATGCCGATCACGGTGCGGCCCGGCACGGTCGAGACCCGCGCCGACAGTGCCGACATCGAACGGGCGATATCATCGGCCAGGCCGATCACACGGGAGGCCTTGAGGCCCGGTGCCGGTTCCAGTTCGTACATGGTCACGACGGGGCCGGGGCGGACCGAGACGATCTCTCCCTTGACGCCATAGTCATCCAGCACGGTTTCCAGCATTCGGGCATTTTCTTCCAGCGCCTCATCGCTCAGGTGGTGGCGCTCAATGCCCGTTGGATTGGTCAGAAGGCTCAGCGGCGGCAATTCGAAATCGCTGCCGCTGTCGTCAAAGGCCAGATTGGGCTGGGCTTCCGCCTTGGCACGTGCCGAAGGCTGCACCGTCTTGCGGACCGTTTTTTCGACAACGGCCTTGCGCGGCTCGGCTACAGGCAGATCAACGGTCAGGCGCGGCCCTGGCGACGGGCGCATCTCTGGTTCATCAGCAACCTGAACCGATGCGTCAACAGTCTCGGGCAGGGCTTCGGACGGCACGTTGTCCGGGTCAATCGCACTGTGATCAGGAGCGAAAGTTTCAGCCGCAGGATCTTCCCGCAGGTCTGCAACCGGCGCTTCGCGGCCATAGGTGTCTTCCGCGGATCCCTGCCAGGACAATGGCGGCTCTTCCGGCATCGGCGGTACTGGTGCCAGCGCGGCTGTCAGCGGCGGTTCGGGAGGCAGCCCGTTCTGACCGGCAGAAGGATTGAAGATCAGCGGCGCCGGGCGCTGGCCGCGGCCCTTGGTGAGCGGAAAATTCGGATCCTGTTCCGGCGGCACTTCGGCGGCCCGGCGGACCCGTACGGCATTGGCGATCTTCTGGGAAATCCGGTCTTCACCGGCATCGCCGTCTGCTGGAATTTCCGCATCATCCGCGTATTGGGTCCGGGCCGCGTAAACGTCTTCCGGCTCTGGTGCAGATGCGGCACGGCGGATCAGCCCGGGCACACGCGACAGCAGGCCGCCTTTTGCGGGCGTTTCCGGGTCTTCCGCGACAGTGCCCGTTGCAAAAGCGTTATAAGCGTCCTCGGGATAATCCTCGAACATCTCGGGCTCTTCTTCAGCGCTGTCATAAGCGGCATCGCCAGCCCGCGCTGCCCGTGCCTGACGATAGGTCATGGCTGCCTGCAGGCCGCTTGACGCCCCGCGGCCCAGCAGCGCGGCAACTGCGCCATAACCGAGGATCAGCCCTATTATGACCTTGTGCAGGCCTTTCTTCACTTCGGGCCAGGTAAAGCCCAGCACCGTGCAGCCAAGTGCCAGCATGCCGGCCGCGCTCAGCAGCGACATGATCTTGACCATGAAATGCAGGCCGACCGGCAGCAGTGCCAGCAGTGCCCCGAGGAAGGTGTAGCCCACCATGCCGCCAAGACCGAAGTCATAGTTCTGCTGCCAGGCGGAGCTGGCGTTGAGAGTTTCCATGTGGAGCGCCACAACCAGAAGCCACGGCACCGACAACAGCAGCGGCCAGACCACCCGGTCCTCGCCCCGGTGCAGCACGAACCGCAGGCCCCAGGCTGACAGGAACAGCGGCAGCGCCCAGCTGGCCTTGCCGAACAGGGTGATCAGAATGAAGGAAACCGATGCGCCGGGGCGGCCCATCCAGTTCTGCACCGGCGCGTCGGTCGACACGGTCCAGTTCGGATCCTCGGGCGTGTAGGAGCCAAGCATGGCAGCAACCATCAGCCCCAATAGGATCAGGGCAATCCCGATCAGCTCCTTGCCGCGCTTTTCAATGGCCGCCTGCATGTTGCTGTCGAGCAGCGGATCGCGGCTGCGGGTTTGAAATGCCATGCCTACCTCAGTTCCGTTTCATATGGTACACGCCCCGCTGTTATCCGCAGGGTCACGCGCCTGTCCGTTTTTTGGTCTTGGCTGCACGGCGCCCAGCCAGGCGCCGTGCAGCAAAATTCAGTAAAGACACGCGCGCAGAGTCGTCAACGCCTTGCGGGTGTCCTCGGCGGGGGCGACAAGCGCCACCCGGATGTAGCACTCGCCCGGGTTCTGCCCAGGTGCGCCCTGCGCCAGATAGGCACCGGGCAGCACCCGCACGCCGGTCTCCTGCCAAAGCTTCAGGGCGGCCTGCTCGCCATTGTCCACCGGAAGCCACAGGAAGAAGCCCGCTTCGGGCGCCATGTAGCCGTTGAGGCCGTCAAAGACCTCGTCAGCGATCGTGTATTTTTCCTGGTACAGCGCACGGTTCTCCGCCACATGCGCCTCATCGGCCCAAACCTTGGCGGCGGCGGCCTGCAGCGGTCCCGGCAGCGGCGCACCGGAATAGGCCCGCAGCTGTTTCACCCGGCGGATGGTCTCCGCCCCGCCCGCAATCAGGCCGGAGCGCAGGCCGGGCAGGTTCGACCTCTTCGACAGTGAGTTGAACAGCACCACCCGCTCGGGGTCGGCGCCCAGTTCCTGCGCAACTGTCAACGCGCCGACTGGCGCCGTGCCGCGGTAGATCTCGGAATAACATTCATCCGCGAAGATGCGGAAATCGTATTTCTCGGCCAGCTGGATCAGCCGGGTCCAGTAGTCACGCGAAGCCACCGCGCCCTGCGGGTTGGCTGGCGAGCAGATATAGGCCACAGCAGTGCGGTTCAGGACGTCTTCGGGCAGGTTTTCATAGTCCGGCAGATGCCCTGTGGCGGCGGTTGCCGGCACGAACACAGGCTCCGCCCCGACCGAGATCGTGGCCACCATGTAGACCTGGTAGAAGGGATTGGGGATCAGCACCACGGGTTTCTGCCCGTTCTTCTGCTCCGGACACAGCGCCATGGCAGCGTTGTACAGCCCCTCCCGGGTGCCATTCAGCGCCATGATCTGCGTCTCCGGATCCGCTGTCACGCCATAGCGGCGGCTGATCCAGTCCGCGATGGCACCGAGCAGGTCCGGCGTGCCGTCATTGTTCGGGTACTGGTTAAACCCGGCAGCGTTTTCAGCGATGACATCCGCGACCCAGGCCGGAAACGCATGTTTCGGCTCGCCAATGGTCATATGCACCACATCCCCGCCGGGAGAGTGATGGTCCAACAGCGCCCGCAGGCGCGGGAAAGCATAGGCTGGCAGGTTCGAAAACCGCTCAGGAAAATCCATATCTTGTGCCTCGGTCACGGGATCATTGGCGCCCCGTTTGCGCCTCAGGTTACAGGGGGCGGGCGGACGCGTCCACCCGGTGATGCGGCCCATGGGCCAGATGTGGCTTTCAGGCCAAGGCGGCCTCGATCGCGGCGCCGGTGCGCAGCAGGGCCTCTTCGCAGCCCGGCTGCCCCAGCACCTGCAGCCCGCAGCTGGGCGTGCCGGTCGGCAGCGACAGCGCGCAGAGACCCATCAGGTTGCCGATCCGCGTATTCCGCAATGCCAGCAGATTTGACTGCACGTAATAGTCATGGTCGCTTTGCAGCCGTTCCAGATCCGGCGGCAGGATCGGCGACACCGGGCTGAGCACCGCGTCAAACCCCGCCACAGTCTGATCCCAGGCCATCCGGCACTGCTCCAGCTTGCCCCAGGCAGCGACGTAATCCGCGCCGCTGAACTGTGCACCGGAGCGGAAGCGCTCTAGAATTTCAGGGTACATCAGCTGCGGCGCGGCCTCGATCACGTCTTTCCAAAGACCATAAGCCTCGGTCGTGTAAAGAATCGGGCTGAGGCCCATGGCCTCCTCAAGTTCAGGCACCTCCAGCGGCACGATCTCCGCGCCGGCCTGCCTGAGCCGGTCCAGGGTTTCACGATGGGCCGCTGAAACCCTCGGCTCCAGATCGTTCTGCGCCACTGTCTGCAAGTCGGCAAAACGGCGTCCTTTGAGGAACGCCGGATTGCGCAGATCGGGTCCGGCCCGGCCTTCCAGAACGCCCAGCAGCAAACCGGCATCCTCGACTGAACGGGCCAGCGGACCGATGGTGTCGAATTTCAGGCACAGCGGCACCACGCCTTCCAGCGTGATCCGGCCCGAGGTGGTCTTGAGCCCCACCAGATCATTCCAGGCTGACGGGATGCGGACAGAACCGCCGGTATCCGATCCGATGCCCGCCGCCGCCAGACCATAAGCCACAGAGGCCGCGGCTCCGGAGGAAGAGCCGCCAGGCGCTGCGCCCTGGCCGTTCACACAAGGCGGTGTTTCCTTGACCGGATTGAAGCCGAGGCCGGAAAAAGCCAGCTCGCTCATATGGGTCTTGCCCAGGCAGACGGTACCCATGAGAGAGGCAGTGTACAGCACGGCTGCATCCTGTTCCGGCACCCGCCCCTTGAGCAGGTCCGAACCGGATTCGGTTGCCGTGCCGGCACTGTCGAACAGGTCCTTCCAGCTGACCGGCACACCATCCAGAAGCGAGCGGCGAAGGCCCAGTTCCGCGCGCTGCCAGGCGGCCTCTGCCTCGGCCAAGGCGCGGTCATGCGTCACCTGCGTGTAGATCCGGTCCTTCAAAGGGTGCGAGTCGATGGCCTCCAGGTAGCAGCGGGTCAGCTCCACAGGGCTGATTTCACCCGCCTCAATCCCGCGCCCCAGGTCGGCGGCGGTCATCGTCAGCCAGTCTTGCATAAGCCTTCTCTCCATAAGCAGTCGCCGGTGACGGTAGCGGCAGCAGGACGCAGGCACAATGCCGCGCTTCCTGCATGGACAATCCCTCCGGCAAGCGCATATTGCGGGGCATGAAAAACGCGTCCGATATCCTGATCGTGGGCGGCGGGCTGAATGGCCCCGCGCTGGCCCTGGCCCTGGCGCAGACCGGCCACAGCGTCACCGTGATCGACTCGCTCACCCCTGGCACATTTGCCGATGACGCCTTTGACGGCCGCGGCTATGCGCTGGCGCTGGCGTCTCAGCGGCTGCTGCAACAGACCGGCGTCTGGCAGCATGTCGGGGACAACGCCCAGGCAATGCTGGAGATCAAGGTGACCGACGGCCACGCAGGTCAAGGCCCCTCACCGTTCTTCATCCATTTCGATCATGCCGAGCTGGAAGAAGGCCCGATGGGCTATATGATCGAGGACCGCTTTCTGCGCCGTGCCTTCCTGCAGGCGATGCAGGACGCGCCGGGCATCACCCTGGTGTCCGGCCGCACCGTGGTGGCGCAGTCTCCGGACCAGACCGGTGTGACCGTCACCCTGGACGATGGCGGAGAGCTGCGGGGCCAGATTCTGGTCGGCTCAGACGGGCGCCGCAGCGGCACAGCCCTGCGGGCCGGGATCAAGCGCACCGGCTGGGACTATGGCCAGACTGCGCTGGTCTGCGCCATCGACCATGAGAAACCGCATCACGGTATCGCGCACCAGTTCTTTATGCCGCCCGGACCGCTGGCAATCCTGCCGCTGCCCGGAAACCGCTCTTCCATCGTGTGGAGCGAGCGGACAGAGACAGCCAAAGCCATCCACGCGCTGGATGACGCAGAGTATATTCAGGCGCTGCGGCCGCGGTTCGGAGATTACCTCGGGGCGATTTCCCTGGCCGGCAAGCGGTTCACCTACCCGTTGAACCTGACTATCGCCAACAGCTTCATCGGTGACCGGATGGCGCTGGTCGGTGATGCGGCACATGGCATGCACCCCATCGCCGGCCAAGGGCTGAATGCCGGCCTGCGCGATGTCGGCGCGCTGGCCGAGGTGATAACGGAAGCCACCCGCCGCGGGGAAGATATCGGCTCACCACTGGTGCTGGAACGCTACCAGCAATGGCGCCGTTTCGACACGGCGTCGCTGGCGGCGGCAACTGATGTGTTCAACCGGCTGTTTTCCAACGACAACCCGCTGCTGCGGCTGGGCCGTGACATCGGCATGGGGCTGGCTGGTGCCGTTCCTGGCCTGCGCCGCAATTTCGTGCGCGAAGCGGCGGGTTTGACCGGCGACCTGCCACGCCTGCTGAAAGGCCAGCCAATCTGAAGCAGGCGCGTTGACTTCTATGCTGCCGCCCGTGCTCCCGCCTGACGCGGAACATCCGGCAGTTTGATTGGCAGCTGCAGATGCGTGCCACGGAACACTCTTTCCTGCATTCCCGGAACATGGCGGTGCAATCCTGCCGCACCGCGCGTCTGCGCGGCGCCGGGCCCAAGTCTTGCGCGGCGGCCGCTGGAGGCGGCACACCTGAAAGCGCGGGAGCATTCCGGCCCCGGCTGCCAGCAACTGCCTGCGTTATAGCCGGGATCAATCCAGCGCGCGGGCCTCATCCACCAGCATCACGGGAATTCCATTGCGGATCGGGAAGGCAAGATTGGCGGCGCGGGAAATCAGTTCCTGCGCCTCGGCATCATATTCCAGCACCGTCTGGGTCAGCGGGCAAACCAGCGCTTCCAGCATCCGCCGCTCAAAGGCAGGCGCCTGTGGTTCGGTCATTGCAGGGTTTCCTCGTGAGAGCCGCCGCGCAGGGCGAATTCGATCAAAGTGACAAGCGTTTCCCGCCTTGTGGCAAGGCAGGGTGCCTCAAGCAAGGCCTGTTTGTCCTCAGGGTCAAATTCCAGCAGCATCGCCAGAGAATTGATCAGCAGTTCGTCATCCGCATCCTTCAGAGCTTCCCAATCGGTCGACAGGCTCCGGGCAGAAAAGAAGCGTTCCAGCAAATCCAGGAAGGACGGACGGTCCAGGGTTTCATCCGCCTCCGAACGGCCAAGGTCCCTGTCAAACCCCGTCCAGCTGACATCGCAGCGGCGGTAAGGCGTAAAGCCGCTGGCCTCGCGGGTAATGCGGAACCGGGAGATGCCCGAAAGCGTCACCAGATATCTTCCATCTTCGGTCTCAGAAAACTGCGTGACCCGCCCGGCGCACCCAATGCTGTGCAGATCCTCCCCCGTCCCCTGCGGTCCCGGGAAAGGCTGCACCATGCCGATAAGCCGCTGCCGTGTTTTCAGCGTGTCTTCCAGCATCTGCAGGTATCGCGGCTCGAAGATGTGCAGCGGCAGGCGCGACCGGGGCAGCAATAGCGCCCCGGGCAAGGGAAACACGGCAATCGTGTCCGGCAGATCAGCAGGCTGGATCATGGGACAGAGTGTAGTGCTGCCCCGGTCTTAGGCAAATATCATCGAGCTCAGCTTGCGGCGCCCGTTCAGGACCACCGGGTCATTGGGCTTGAGCGCGTCGAAAATGGTGAACAGCTGCGTCTTGGCGGCCCCATCGTTCCACTCGCGGTCGCGGCGGAACAGCTCCAGCAGTTCGGCCACGGCAGCCTCGGTCTCACCAGCCGCATGCAGCGCCTGCGCCAGATCGAACCGGGCCTGGAGGTCATCCGGGCTGGCGTCCACCGCCGCACGCAACTCAGCCACCGGCCCGGCATTTTCCGCTTGGCGCGCCAATGCAATCTGCGCGAATGCAGCTTCGATTTCCGCGGCACCGGCAATCTCTGCCGGCGCGCCATTCAGAACGGCTTCTGCCTGGTCCAGGTCGCCCAGCGCGATATGCGCACGCGCCAGCCCGCCGTATGCGGCAGCACTCCTGTCATCCTCGCCCAGGATCGCGGCAAAGGTCTGGGCGGCATCTGCCACTGCACCTTCAGTCAGCATCTGTTCCGCCGCTTCGAGCGCGTCACCAAGGCCGCCGTCTGCGGACCCGCCCGCGGCCTCGATCACCTTCTTGACGAAGGCATCGATTTCCGATGCCGGCAGCGCGCCCTGGAACATGTCGATGGGCCGGCCTTGGACAAAGGCAACAACCGTCGGGATAGATTGCAGCGGCAGCCCCTGCTGAACCAGAGCCTGGGCCAGGCGCTGGTTTTCATCCACGTTGATCTTGGCCATGGTGGCAGCGCCCTTGGCCTTGGTGATTGCTGCCTCCAGCATCGGGCCCAGGGTTTTGCACGGGCCGCACCAGGGCGCCCAGAAATCGACGATCACCGGCACCTGCATCGACGCCTCCACGACGTCCTGCATAAAGGTGGCTTCGGTCACGTCTTTGATCAGATCGCCTGCCGGGGCAGCACTGCCAAGAATTTCGGTCATCAGTTTGTTCTCCGCTTGGAACTTGCTCCCTATATGGAATCCTGCGCGCCGGAAACCAAGAGAGGAGTTTGCCGATCAGCCGCCGCCGCCCGCCCCTGGAAGCACCCGCCCCCTCGCGGCGTGCCCGCACTGCGCGCCAGCGCAGTGCCTTGCCCAACTGAGAAGGGACATCCAGCGGATGTTCCGGATCAGGCGGGAGCGCGCCGCCTGCGGTTACAGATCGAAGGTTGCAAAAACCGGTGCGTGGTCGCTGGGTTTTTCCCAGCCGCGGGCCGCGCGCAGGATCCGGCTGGAATGACCCGCATTCGCAATGTCCGGTGTCGCCCAGACATGGTCCAGCCGCCGCCCCTTGTCTGCCGCATCCCAGTCGCGCGCGCGGTAGGACCACCAGCTGTAAAGCTTCCCGTCCGGAATGTCCCGCCGGGTGATGTCGGTCCAGCCGCCTGCCTCCTGGGTCTGCGCCAGATGCTCCACCTCAACCGGCGTGTGGCTCACCACCTTCAGCAGTTTCTTGTGATCCCAGACATCCTCTTCCCGCGGCGCAATATTGAGATCGCCCACAAGGATGGATCTCTCCGGCTTCTCCGCATGGAACCAGTCACGCATCTCCGTGAGGTAGTCCAGCTTCTGTCCGAATTTCACATTCTGTTCGCGGTCCGGCACATCGCCGCCCGCAGGCACATAGAAATTGTGGATCACCACCCCGTTTTCCAGCCGCCCGGCCACATGGCGGGCATGGCCAAGGCCGGCGAAGTCCTTGTCGCCCGCATCCTCTATCGGCAGCCGCGACAGGATCGCCACCCCGTTATAGCCCTTTTGTCCGCGCGCAATCATATGCGGGTAGCCTAACGCCGCGATCCCCTCCATCGGGATCTTCTCGACCGGGCTCTTGCATTCCTGCAGGCAGAGCACATCCGGCCCTTCCTCCTGCAAGAGCTTTTGCACAATCGGCTCGCGCAGGCGGACCGAGTTGATATTCCAGGTGGCAAGGGTAAATGGCATCGCGCGCCTCATCGTGAAATCCGGGTTCCGGCGCGATACTGCCTGCACGGGCCGGGAAGGGCCAGAGGTGAATCGCGCAGCGGCATCTGCCCGGCCAGACAAAAAGAGGCCGGGCAAATTACCCGGCCAAGTCCAACAGGGAAGTGCATATCATGACCCGGATATACGCGGGATAGGATCGTTCTGAAGAAGAACTGCAGGCTCTTCTTTGATCTGGCTCAACACCAATGGCATCAAGCGACCAGACGATACCCGCCCGATTCCGTCACCAGCAGGCGCGCATTCGACGGATCGGGCTCAATTTTCTGCCGCAACCGGTAAATGTGAGTTTCCAGCGTATGGGTGGTGACACCCGCATTATACCCCCAGACCTCGTGCAGCAGCACATCGCGCGGCACCACCCCGTCGCTGGAACGGTACAGGTACTTAAGGATATTGGTCTCCTTCTCGGTCAGCCGGATCTTGCGTTCATCCTCGGTGATCAGCAGCTTCATCGACGGCTTGAAAGTGTATGGCCCCAGCGCAAAAACCGCGTCCTCAGATTGTTCGTGCTGCCGCAACTGCGCGCGGATCCGGGCCAGCAGAACCGGAAACTTGAACGGCTTGGAGACATAGTCATTGGCGCCGGCATCCAGCCCGAGGATGGTGTCGGCATCACTGTCATGGCCGGTCAGCATCAGGATCGGCGCCTTCACGCCCTGCTTGCGCATCAGGCGGCACAACTCGCGGCCATCTGTGTCCGGAAGGCCCACATCCAGAATGATCAGATCATAAAGGGCCTCCTTGGCGCGCTCCATCGCACTCTGACCGTTCTCCGCCTCGAAAACATCGAAGTCTTCGGTCATCACCAGCTGCTCGCTCAACGCCTCGCGCAGGTCGTCGTCGTCATCAACCAGCAGAATTTTCTTCAGTTGCGCCATCGGCTCGCCCTCCTGTTCACATGATCACAAATGCGCATCCCTTGCGCCCGCGGCAAGATTTGCTGCAAATGCCTCACGCCGTCGTGTCTATCGCATGGAAAATATTTCACATCCGTTGCATTTAGGCGTAAAGACAGCGAGCCTTTGTTACACAATAACACCGGATGCCCCGTATGAGCCTGATGCCCACGATGATCGAACTGCTGGCCCGCGCCCGGGTCGATCTGCGCATGGGGCTGCCCGTGGTTCTGACCGGCGGTGGCGATGCCGCGCTGGCGATTGCCGTGGAATCACTTTCGGATACCCGCCTGGCAGACATGCGGGCGCTGGGAAATTTATCGCTGGCCCTGACCGCCCGCCGCGCAGAGACACTGAAGGCTCGGGTCTATGACGAAGACATCGCCCGTGTCGCGGTTCCCGAATCCGAAGGGCTTGAGTGGATCCAGGCGCTGGCGGATCCGGCAGATGATCTGAACACGCCGATGAAGGGCCCGCTGTCCAGCCTGCGAGGCGGCAGCGCGGACTTGCACCGGCTGGCAATTGCGCTGGTGAAATCTGCCCGTCTGCTGCCGGCCGCCGCCCTTGTCCCTCTCGGCGGCGCGGCCGGATTTGCCGCGACTCACGCCCTCACTTCCGTTTCACGAGAAGCAGCCGAACCGCTGCTCAGCGAAAGCTCCCCCCTTCATCCGGTCGCCGCGGCCCGGCTGCCGATGGACGCTGCCGAAGCCGGGCGGCTTCATATCTTCCGCCCGGAAGATGGCGCGGAGGAGCATTACGCAGTGGAAATCGGCCGCCCCGACCGCACCAAACCGGTTCTGGCGCGGCTGCACTCCGCCTGTTTCACCGGTGACGTTCTGGGGTCGCTCAAATGCGACTGCGGCCCGCAGCTGCGCGGCGCGCTGGCGCAGATGGGTTCGGAAGGCGCGGGCGTGCTGCTGTACCTCAATCAGGAGGGCCGCGGCATCGGCCTCGCCAATAAGATGCGGGCCTATTCGCTGCAGGACCAAGGATTCGATACGGTGGAAGCCAATCACCGGCTGGGATTCGAAGATGACGAGCGCGACTTCCGCCTCGGCGCAGCTATCCTGCAAAAGATGGGCTTTTCCCAAGTGCGGCTGCTGACCAATAACCCGAACAAAATCGCGATGATGGAGAAGACTGGCGTGCATGTGACGGAACGGGTGGCGCTGAAAGTGGGGGAAAACGCTCATAACCAGCATTACCTGGCCACCAAGGCCCGCAAGTCAGGCCACATGCTGTGACATCGCCTGCCGATTTGGTTCTCACCCCGCGCGGTGTCCGCTTCCTGGGGCGGCGGCTGCCCTGCACGATCGGCAAAGGCGGGCTGTCCGCGGGCAAGCGCGAAGGCGACGGCGCAACGCCCATTGGCGTGCATCGCGTTGCAGGCATGCTGTACCGCCCGGACCGCCTGCCGCGGCCTGTGCCCTGGGCTGAACCGATCGGCCCCGGGGACTTATGGTCGGATGACGCAAGCGATGAAAGATACAATACCCATGTACGCGCGCCTTATGCTTTCAGCCATGAAAAGCTGCGCCGCGCCGATCCCCTCTATGATCTGGTCCTGATCACTGACTGGAACTGGCCGGAATCCGTTCCCGGCCATGGATCAGCCATATTTATCCACCAATGGCGGCGCCCCGGATTCCCGACCGAGGGCTGCATCGCCTTTTCCAGAGTAGATCTCCGCTGGCTGGCTGCCCGGGTTCAGCCAGGCACACGGATCGTCATTCCGCCGCTGGCTGGCGGCTGACGCCGCCAAGACCGGCGGAAATTCCGGGCAGTGTTATTCCTGCCCCTTTGCGGTTCAGTAGGTGCGGGCACCAAAGATGGCGGAACCGACCCGGACATGGGTGGCGCCCAGCGCTATGGCTTTTTCGAAATCACTGCTCATCCCCATCGACAGCCCCTGCAGCCCGTTGCGCTCGGCGATCTTGGCCAGCAGTGCGAAATGCAGGCTTGCTTCCTCGTTCACCGGAGGGATGCACATCAGCCCGCGGACCGGCAGATCCAGCCTGCGGCATTCGGCTATGAAACCATCAGCCTCTGCCGGCATCACGCCCGCCTTCTGCTCTTCCTCGCCGGTGTTCACCTGAACAAACAGTTCAGGACAATTGCCCCGTTCCTGCGCAATCCGGGCCAGCGTATTGGCCAGCTTGGGCCGGTCCACGGAATGAATGCTGTCAAACAGATCCATCGCCTGGCGTGCCTTGTTGGTCTGCAGCGGGCCAATCAGATGCAGGTCTATGCCGTCAAACTGCCCGGCAAAGCCCGGCCATTTGCCGGCTGCCTCCTGCACCTTGTTCTCGCCGAAACAGCGGTGGCCGTCCTGCAGCACCGCCTCGACCCGTTCGTTCGGCTGCACCTTGGACACCGCAATCAGCTGCACGCTGCCCGGCGCACGGCCCGCCTTGTGTTCAGCCTTGGCAATCCTGGATTTTATCTCTTCAAGCGGCATGGGTCCGGCCTCATTGCTGTTTGGCCGCAAAAAACACTGTTTGCCCGCAAATGTTAAGAGCCAAAAGAAAAGGGCGGGCTCCCGAAAGAACCCGCCCCGAAGTCACGCTAGGCGTGCTTCAGCTTAGAAGCTGAAGTACAGGCCTGCCTGAACGGTGGTGAAGTCGGTGGACGATTCAACCGCACCTGCTTCGAACGACACGCCGCCGCCCAGATCGTAGGAGTAGTTGATGCCGAAGGCGGTGCCGTCGGTGCCGCCAACGCCGGTGCCTGCCGGGTTGTCTTCGTCGCTCACGAAGGCAACCAGAGTGGAGGCTGCGCCCAGCTCAACGTTACCAGCCAGGGTGATCTTGTCGACGTCTTGTGCAACGCCGCCAACAGTCACTGCGTCCTGGTTGTTGCCGTATGCCAGACGAACACCGAACTGACCCAGGTCGCCTGCAACGGTGAAGATCAGCTTGTCTTCGGTTGCAACGTTGGAGTCCTGGTAGCCCAGAGCGGCGGTCCAGTCACCGAAGGTGTAGGCAACGTGCACAGCGGTGCGCTCGGTGCCGTTTGCGGAGGTGGCGGGGACAGCGCCGCCGTTTGCCTGCGAGTAGGACAGGTGGCCCGAGAAACCGCCAACGGAGTACAGAGCTTCGATGCCGTTACGGCCGGCTCCTGCGGAGGTGTAGGTGTCCCAGTCAAAGCCGTTGCCGGCAACGTTGGCCACCAGCGAGTTGAAGCCGGCGCCGTCGATGCCGATGCCAACCGAACGGGTTTCCAGGTAGAAGCCCGGCATGTTGTCGATTGCGCCCCAGATGTTGCCAACGTTCACACGCAGGCCGCCGTATGCGACGTGGAACTGTGCGCCGTTGAATACGCCGGTGCCGGGTGCGCCGTCACGGTTTTCGAACTGGGCACGGGCACGTGCGCCAACGGTCACGCCGCCATCGGTTTCAGTCGTCGCGTCGAAGGTGAAGCGCAGACGGCTGGTGATGTTGGTCGACGAAGTGTTGTCCAGCGCAGCGGTGTCGTTGGCTTCGTTGTAGTCCAGACCGAAACGGCCATAGCCGGAGATGTTGACTTCGGCCGCGGCCATGCCTGCGGTGGCGATCAGCGCGGTAGTCGCGAAGAGAACCTTTTTCATGTTTTTCCCTCGGTTTTCTATTCCTCAGCCCAAACCGGGGAATCCGGCGTGGGTATGCCAAGGGGTTTCGCTCTTTCGCCCCCGTTTTGGCAAGTCTTCGGAAAGTCAGGTGAAACGATGCGGGCCGGGATGGTGCAGCTTTGCCACAGTCTGCCTGTCCCAGCCCAGGCAGGCAGCCGAAGAACCCGCGTGGGGACGCCCGCACCGGGGAACCAACGGCCTGCCGGTTCCGAGGCGGACGCTGCAACGGGCAAAGCTCTTGCTCCGCCGATGCCGCTTGCGTTAGGTGTTCGCGCAGAAAATTGGCTCCGGGAGCGGTTATGAACAGAACAAAGACCCTGCAGGCAACTTTGGCCGTTGCACTATGTCTCAGCCTTGCCGCATGCGGCGGTAACAAGGACCGCAGCCAGGACGGCACTCTGCTGGGCAAAGACCGCCGGGCGGTCGACGAAGTCGCCGCGCAAAGCAACCCGTCTTCGATCTGGGATGTGTTCCGCGGCAAGCCTGATCAGAATGTGCAAGTGAACCGCTACCTTTGGGCTGCCAGCCTGGATGTGCTGAACTTTCTGCCCGTGCAATCGGTCGACCCTTTCACTGGCGTCATCGTGACCGGCTACGGCACGCCGCCGGGCGGCGGCCGGTCCTACCGGGCAACCGTTCACATCAAGGATCCGGCACTGGATGCACGCTCGCTGAACCTGTCGCTGCAGTCGAAGGGCGGCCCGGTCAGCGCCAGCACCACCCGCGCGGTCGAGGATGCGATTCTCTCCCGTGCGCGGCAGCTGCGGATCGCGGATAAGAAACTCTGAACCGCTCCCCTCTGGAAACGCCTGCCAAACCCCATTATCAGAAGCGCCGGGCCACCTGCCCGGCGTTTTCATGCAAAGGACCGCTCTGATGCCGCGTTACATAGCTCCTGAAATCGAAGCACGATGGCAGAAAGCCTGGAACGAGGCCGGAATTTTCCAGGCCAAGCGTACCGGCGGCAAGCCCAAGTATTACGTGCTGGAGATGTTCCCCTACCCGTCGGGCAAGCTGCACATGGGCCACGTGCGCAACTACACGATGGGCGACGTGATCGCTCGCTACAAGCTGTCCACCGGCCATAACGTGCTGCATCCGATGGGTTTTGACGCCTTCGGCATGCCGGCCGAAAACGCCGCCATGGCCTCGGGCGGGCATCCGAAGGACTGGACCTACTCGAACATCGACACGATGGTCGAGCAGATGAAACCGCTGGGCCTGTCGCTGGACTGGAGCCGGATGTTCGCCACCTGCGACCCGGAATATTACGGCCAGCAACAGGCGCTGTTCCTGGACTTCCTGGAAAAGGGTCTGGTCTACCGCAAGAACGCGGTGGTGAACTGGGACCCCATCGACATGACCGTTCTGGCCAATGAGCAGGTCGAAAACGGCCGCGGCTGGCGCTCCGGCGCGCTGGTGGAACGGCGCGAGCTCACGCAATGGTTCTTCAAGATCTCCGATTTCTCCGAAGAGCTGCTGTCGGCACTGGACAATCTGGAAAACTGGCCCGCCAAGGTGCGGCTGATGCAGGAAAACTGGATCGGCAAGTCGCGCGGCCTGCAATTCTCCTTCGAGCGCACCGACGACGGTGAGCCGATCGAGGTCTACACCACCCGTCCCGACACGCTGATGGGTGCGTCTTTTGTCGGCATTTCGCCCGATCACCCGATCGCCAAGCAGCTTGAGGCGGAATCGGAAGAGGTTGCTGCTTTTGTTGCCGAATGCCGCAAGGGCGGCACCACCGAGGAAGCCATCGAGACCGCCGAAAAGCTGGGCTATGACACCGGCATCCGGGTGAAGCACCCGCTGAACCCCGACTGGGAGCTGCCGGTCTGGATCGCCAACTTCATCCTGATGGACTACGGCACCGGCGCAATCTTTGCCTGCCCGGCGCATGACCAGCGCGACCTCGATTTCTGCCGCAAATACGATCTGCCGGTCACCAACGCCTTCTTTGCGCTGGGGGATGACGCGCCGGTCACCACGGAGGCCCTGGTACCGCCGAAAACCGAGAAGGTGCGCTGGGTCAACCATTTTGCCGGGCTGACCGAGGCCACCGGCGAGGAAGCGATCAACGCCACCGTCGATTTCGCCGAAAAGGCCGACTGGGGCCAGGGCGTCACCAAATACCGCCTGCGCGACTGGGGGCTGAGCCGCCAGCGCTATTGGGGCTGCCCGATTCCGGTGGTGCATTGCGACGCCTGCGGCGTTGTGCCGGAGAAGAAAGAAAACCTGCCGATTGCCCTGCCCTATGACGAGGGCGGCAAGCCGATCGACTTCTCGGTGCCCGGCAACCCGCTGGACCGCCACCCGGACTGGCGCGACTGCGCCTGCCCGTCCTGCGGCAAGCCGGCAAAGCGTGAAACCGACACCATGGACACGTTCGTCGATTCCAGCTGGTACTTCGCCCGCTTCACGGCCCCGCGCGCCGAAACCCCGACCGACATGGCCGAAGCCGAATACTGGATGAACGTCGACCAATACATCGGCGGCATCGAGCACGCGATTCTGCACCTGCTCTATTCGCGCTTCTTTGCCCGCGCGATGCAGATTTGCGGGCACCTTCCGGAGAAATCCATCGAGCCATTCGATGCGCTGTTCACCCAGGGCATGGTGACCCACGCGATCTACAAGACCACCGGCGGCAATCACCGCCCGGTCTACCACTATCCCGAGGAAGTGGAGCTGCGCGACGGCAAGGGCTTCCTCAAGGACGGCACCGAGGTGGAAGTCATCCCTTCCGCCAAGATGTCCAAGTCCAAGAACAACGTGGTGGACCCGCTGCACATCATCTCGTCGTTTGGCGCCGATACCGCGCGCTGGTTCGTGCTGTCCGATTCGCCGCCCGAGCGCGACGTGGAGTGGACCGCGGCCGGCGCCGAAGCCGCCTTCAAGCACCTGAACCGGGTCTGGAACCTGTGCGACCGCATTGGAGAAATGGACCCGGAGGCTGCTGGCGAAGGCGATGAGGAGCTGCTGCGCGAGATGCACAAATGCATCCGTGACGTGACGCTGGGGGTCGATTCCTTCGGCTTCAACGCCGCGATTGCCAAACTTTATGCCTTCACCAACACGCTCGCCAAGTCCAAGGCCGGCGCCAAGGTTCAGAAACAGGCGATCATGACCCTGGCGCAGCTGATGGCGCCGATGACCCCGCACCTGGCCGAGGACATTTGGAACCATCAGGGCGGCGAAGGCCTGGTGGCGACCGCCCCCTGGCCGGTTGCCGATGAAGCGATGCTGGTCGAGAACACGATCACCCTGCCGATCCAGATCAACGGCAAACGCCGCGGCGAGCTCGAAGTCGCCAAGGACCTGGACAAGGCAGAGGTTGAAAAACTCGCCCTCGCGCATGAAGCTGTGCAGAAGGCGCTGAATGGCAGCGCTCCGAAAAAGGTGATCGTGGTTCCGGGCCGGATTGTGAATGTCGTTGCTTAACCGCCGCACCCTGCTTTTGGCCCTGCCCCTGCTGGCAGCGGCCTGCGGTTTTACCCCGGTGTACGCCCCTGGCGGCACCGGGTCCGCTCTCTATGGGCAGATCGAGGTTCAGGCGCCGGAGGAGATCCAGGGGGCCAGCGGCACCGACGCCTATTTCCTGGTGCAGAATCTCGAACAGCGGCTGGGCCGCGGCGGCAGCGCAGCATACAAACTGGACCTGACGCTCAGCACCCGGGAAGAGGGCCAGGCGATCACCGCAGGCAATGAGATCACCCGCTATTCTGTGATTGGCACCGTCGGCTACTCCTTAACGAGATTGTCAGACGGCAATATCGCCTCAAGCGGCACCGTGCGGAACTTCACTGGCTACTCCGCCACCGGCTCCACGGTGGAAACTCTGGCAGGCGAGCGAGACGCGCATGAGCGGCTGATGGTGATCCTGGCCGACCAGATCACTGCGCAGATCCTGGCAACTGCGGATCTCTCCGCGCCAGAGGAATGAAACTCTCCCCGCGCGAGGCGGATGGATATTTTGCCAAGCCCGATCCGGGAAAGACTGGCATTTTGATCTATGGTGCCGATGCGATGCGTGTGTCGCTGAAGCGTCAGCAGGTCCTGGCCGCCCTGCTGGGCCCCGGCGCTGAAGAGGAGATGCGCCTCAGCCGCCTGCCCGGCAGCGATCTGCGCAAGGATCCCGCACAGCTGCTGGACGCCGTGAAGGCAGTGGGCTTTTTTCCCGGTGTCCGGGCGGTCTTTGTCGAAGGCGCCAATGACACCGCCACCCCGGCCATCACGGCAGCGCTGGAAGAATGGCAGCCGGGCGATGCTCAGATCGTTGTCACGGCCGGCCAGCTCAAGGCCTCTTCCAAACTGCGCAAGGCGTTTGAGAGCCACAGCAACGCTTATGCCGTTGGCATCTACGACGACCCGCCCTCGCGCGCTGAGATCGAAAGGATCCTGGGCGAGGCGGGCATCCGCGACGTGCCGGGCGACAGCATGTCGGCGCTCACGGACATTGCCAATGACATCGGGCCCGGTGATTTCTCCCGCATGATCGAGAAGCTGGCATTGTATAAGCACGGCGACAGCGCCCCCTTGACGCTGGAAGACATTGGCGCCGTTGCCCCGCAATCGACCGAGGCCGCGCTGGATGACGTGCTGAATGTGGTGGCCGAGGGACGCAGCCCGGAAATCGGCCCGCTGATCCGCCGCCTGCAGGCGCAAGGCACCAACGCAGTCACGCTCTGCATTGGCGCCACCCGGCATTTCCGCACCCTTTACACCATCGCCTCTGCCCCCGGCGGCCCGGCCCAGGGCATCGGCCAGCTGCGCCCGCCGCTTTACGGCAAGCGCCGCGACCGGATGCTGCGGCAAGCGCAGAACTGGGGCGCAAACCGGCTGGAAACTGCGCTGACGATCATCACCGATACCGATCTGCAGCTGCGCTCTGCCGGGCAGACTGCGCCGGCTCTGGCACTGATGGAGCGCGCGTTGATCCGCCTTGCGATGCTGGGCCGGGCCCGCTGAGACTGCAACACACCGTCCGGCTTGATCCTCTCCGCTGCGCCGCCCATCTTAAGAAGGCACAACAGGAGAGAGACGATGTATACCGTCACCGGCATCCCGCTCACCCGCACCTTCCGGGTGCTTTGGGCGCTTGAAGAGCTTGGCGAAGCTTACGAGCTCAATCAGCACGGCCCCCGCAGCCCGGAAGTCCAGGCGCTGAACGTCTCGGGCAAGGTGCCGGTGCTGCAGGCGGAGGGCGAGGTCATCACCGATTCGACCGCCATCCTTACCTATCTGGCTGACAAGCACGGTGCGCTGACCGCGCCTGCCGGCACAGTGGCCCGCGCCAAACAGGACGCAATCACCCATCTGTTGCTGGACGAGGTCGATGCCGTCTTGTGGGCCGCCGCCCGCCACAGCTTCATCCTGCCCGAAGACCAGCGGGTACCGGAGGTGAAGGGCAGCCTGAAATGGGAGTTTGCCCACAATCTGGCACGGCTCGAAGGCAAGATGGCCGGCCCCTTCCTGATGGGGGACGGCTTCACGATCGCCGATATCATCTGCACCCACTGCCTGAACTGGGCCCTCAGCGCCAAGTTCCCGGTCGAGGGCGAAAAGCTGCTGGATTACGGCAAGCGGATGCGGCAGCGCGAAGCTTATCAGCGGGTTGCAGCACTGGCCAAGTAATCCGCGGCCGCCCGTCCCGCCCAGCGCCCGGTTGCCAGGCAGGCGGTCAGCAGGTACCCGCCCGTCGGCGCTTCCCAATCCAGCATTTCCCCGGCACAGAAGGTGCCGGGGAGTTGGGTCAGCATCAGATTTCCGTCCAGCGCGTCCCGGCGCACGCCGCCAGCAGTAGAGATTGCCTCATCCATCGGGCGCAGACCTGCGTGCTGCACCGGCAGTGCCTTGACCAGCCGCGCCAGAGCCTGCGCCTCCTGCGGCAGCGGGCGCCCGAATTCCTGCAGAACAGCCGTCCGCGCGGGCCCCAGCTTCAGCGCCTTGCGCAGATGGTTGGAAAAGCTCGCCTTGCCGCGCGGGCGGGACAGGCGCTGGGTGATGTCCGCCGCCGCCAGATCAGGCAGCAGATCCAAATGCAGCGCCGCACCTTCCCGCACCGCCGCACAGATGGAATAGATGCCACCGCCTTCCAGCCCGCGCTGCGAAATCACCGCCTCTCCGCGCGAGGAAAGGGTTCCGGCGTGCAGCGCAATGCCTTTCAGCGGCTGGCCGAACTGCGGCACCATGTGATCGGACCATTCCACCAGCAGCCCCGCATTCGCCGGTTTGAACGGCGCAGTCTCCACAGCTTTTCCCGACAGCAAGGGCTGCCAGGCACCATCAGAGCCCAGCCGTGCCCAGCTTGCCCCGCCCAGCGCCAGCACGACGGTCGTGGCTGCAACCCGCTGCACCCCTCCCGGCGTTTCAAAAATAAGTGCTGCGCCCTCCCAGCCGGCCCAGCGCCAGCGGGTGCGGAACTGAGCGCCGTGTCCATCCAGCCGCGCCAGCCAGGCGCGCAGCAGTGGAGAGGCCTTCATCGCGGCGGGGAATACCCGGCCCGTCGAGCCGGTGAACAGCTCGCTCCCCAGGTTCCGCGCCCAGTCCTGCACAGCCTGTGCATCGAAGGCCTGAATCATCGGCTTCAGCCAGTCCGCCGCCTCGCCAAAATGTGTGATCAGTGTTTCAACGGGTTCATCCTTGGTCAGGTTCAGCCCAGACTTGCCGGCCATCAGGAACTTGCGCGCGACCGATGGCTTGGCCTCGGCGATCAGAACACGGTGCCCTGCCCGGCCGAGTTCTTCTGCGGCCATCAGCCCGGCAGGCCCGGCCCCGATCACCACTGCGTCCCAAGTTTCCATCATGCCATCTCCCTGCCAACACCCGCTGCCGACGTTTCAACTCATCGCACGAAACCGCAACAGGCCCGCACATGTCCGATCCGGTCTGCCCACATTGCGGCCGCCCCGTTCCCGAGGGCGCTGCGCAAAGCCTGCACCATCTGATCCCAAAACCGAAAGGAGGCAAGGGCGGGTCGGCTGTGTGGCGGCATGGCATCTACCACTGCGTATAGAGATAGCTGCGTTCTTCTTTCCCCAGACGCGTTGAAAGTCTAACAAAAACAAACGGCTAATTGTGTTTCTGAAACGACTGCCGGACTTCGCCGCCCTGCGTCGGGCGGTATCTGAAGGGATTTCGATACCGGCGCTAGGCCCTGCCCTATGGCCCGCCGTTCGTTCAAACCCAAGATCGAAGGTCATTTTTGCAACTGATCCCGCGCGCCGACGGCACCGGAGCGAAGCGGGCAACATCCGGATCGTGGCAGAGCAATTTTCAGGCCACTGCACGATGGCAGCGGAAGTCGCGGGGATGCGTGTGAAGATCGCGAGTGCTAGGGCGACCCGATCAAACAGCTTTGGCGCAATGGTGCCGGCATTCCGCCTTGCACTTAGCGGCTGTCAACGGGGGTGCTTCGGGGTGACGCATTCAGCGGCTGTCACAATCCGTTCCGCCAAGTCCGCGAGCTGGGGCCCGCCATCAGCGCATGCCGCGCCAGCAACATTCCGAATGCGAAGGACAGTATCAATTGGCTCTAGAGCGATGTCAGTTTTCCAGCTGCTGACCAGCCGGCATCCAGCCATGTGATGCACGGTAGAAGCGTTCAGTTCCCAACAATGCCGGCGTCGGCAGCGGGTTTTCCGTGGATAGGGGCTAAGCGATGAAACTCGTACTATTTCCTGCTCTAAATTCAACTGAGGTCCACGCCACGCTGACCGAAGCGGAACTGGTGCGCGTTTCCAGCACACCCGAAGCCTTGCAAGCGCTTCCACGCCTGGCCAGATCCGCCACCCTGGTGCAAAAAAACACTCGTCTGAGTTCCGTTCTCGCATGTCCGGAAACCGTCGCGAGCGCTAGGTTAATTCCAACCCCAGAAAGGCCGGGCTGTCCCGCAGCTTCGCTCCGGCAAGGTGCTGGAACTCCAGTGTGGTATATGGCCGCCTCCACAGCCATTCGCGATTGCCCACCGCCCGCAGATCCGGGACCGGCGGGGCTTCCCGTGTGTAAGCTAGGAAATGCAGATCGAAACCGAACTCCGCAACGTCCTGAACAGACAGCAGGGCCATGTCTGCGCGTGCTGCAAGCTCCGCCGCGATGTCTCCCGTCCGCAAGGTGATCTGGCCCAGATGCGCCCCGCCGCCCAGCGGCAGCATTGGATCACCTGCATCATCCGGTCGGCGGCCGAGAAAATCATGCTGCAGCAGTTCGATGGCAAAGCCTTCAGGGTCATGCAAATGCGCCATATAACCGATGTCGCGGAACTGATGCGGGGCCGAAACATCCACTCCCTTCCGGCGCAGCTGTTCGCACGCGGCGTCCAGATCAGGCAGGCAGATCCCGATTTTCCAGTAGCGTTCATCGCGTGAATGCTGAACCCGGCGACCGCCAGGCAACAAGATCAGATCCGCATCCTCGCCTGCATAACCCGCACGCCAAGCCTCGTCCTCGGCCCATGCATCCATGCCGAGCACGTCCGCATAAAAACGGGCGAGTTGTTCAGGATTTTCGACCTGCAGACGCAAGCCAGACAGCCGTTTCACCGGCACATCCCCAGGATGCCCGCAGCAATCTCAGGCTTGGCCTCCAGCGAATGCGCCAGCAGATCCTGCGCCGTTCCGATCAGTTCCTCCGGCTCCACAATCCGGTCCACAAGCCCGTAAGCCAAAGCCTCCTGCGCGGTAATCTTCTGCCCGGCCGCCAGGATCATCTTCGTACGCGCCGGCCCGATCAGTGCCGCCATGCGTCCGGCATCCGACGGCTGCGGCAGGTAACCGAGCTTCATCACCGGGTAGAAGACTTTGGCCGAAGGCACTGCTAGGCGGATATCACAGGCCAGCACCATGCCATTGGCACCACCTGCCAAGGTGCCATTCAGCGCTGCCACCTTGAGGCAGGGAATGGAAGCCATCGCAGCCGACAGCCGCTCCCACACCGGCGAGGTCGCCAGACCCGCCCGCGCCTCGTCCAGGTCAGCACCCGCACTAAACACCTTGCCGGTTCCGGTCAGGATCAGCCCGCGGGCGTCCTGCGCGCGGTCAGCGATTTCCACCAGCTCGGTCAGCATCGCCTCGGTCAGCGAGTTGGCCTTGTCCGGGCGGTTGATAGTGATGGTCCAGAGGCCGTTCTCTGCAATCTCCAGCCCGATCATGTCAAACCAACCCGCACGCGGATACTGTCTTCACGCAGAGAAA
Organism: Leisingera thetidis; assembly: GCF_025857195.1. Lineage (NCBI taxonomy): Bacteria > Pseudomonadati > Pseudomonadota > Alphaproteobacteria > Rhodobacterales > Roseobacteraceae > Leisingera > Leisingera thetidis. The sequence goes on from NZ_CP109787.1 coordinate 4,046,835, forward strand.
CTTCCTGGCCGGTATAGTCATCCGCATCTGCTGTGCACATCCACATCAATGTCCGCGCGGGCCACTCTGCAGGGATGTGGTCTTCCCAATCCAGTTCGCTCACCGGGTTGATGCCGCTGGCCTTGATCTCGCGCTGCATCCGGGTTGCCACCGTTCCTGGCGACAGCCCCATGGCGCGGATACCATTGGCGCGTTCTTCCAGGTCCAACGCGCTGGTCAGCATTGCTGCACCTGCCTTGGAGGAACAATAAGCACTCCATCCCTCCAGCGGACGGTGCGCCGCACCGGAGCTGACGGTGATAATAGTGCCGCCGCCTGCAGGCTTCATCAGCGGCAAGGCCGCACGCATCCCGTTGAACACGCCTTTGAGGTTGATATCTATCAGCTTGCTCCAGTCGCCAGGCGCTGCAGTCTCCAAGCGGGCAATCGGCTCGATCACGCCGGCGTTGTTGATCAGGGCATCCAGGCTGCCGAACGCTTGCCAGGCCTTGGCCAGCGCGGTTTCGACCGCAGCGTAGTCAGACACATCGCAGGCAAAGGTCAGCACATTTCCGCCGATCTCCTCCGCCAGCGCCTGCAAAGCCCCGCCGTTCCTTGCCAGCAAGGCCAGATTGGCCCCGGCGGCGGCAAACACCCGGGCGGCATCCGCGCCGATGCCGCGGCTGGCCCCTGTAATTGCAACTGTTTTTCCGTTGAAATCCATCCGCCGTCCCTCCAAGTGGCTGCTAAGCCATGTGGTAAAGCGGTTAGGGGGAACGGTCCAGCCCAAGGCCCCCTTGACGGCACTGCCCGCCAGGCCGACGATGATTTCAATTATCTCACAGAGAAAGGTTCTCTTATGTCCGTTATTATTGCGCGCGGCAGCGCTGCAGCGGCAATTTTGATTGTTTCCGCCCAAGGCGCCCTGGCCGATCTCAGCGCCCAGGACGTCTGGGCCGATTGGAAAGCGTATCTCACCAGCACCGGCTACACCGTTTCCGGCACCGAATCCATTTCCGGCAGCACCCTCACGGTCTCCGACGTGGCGATGGTGATGCCGATCCCGGAAGAGGACAGCACCGGCACCGTGAACTTTCCGGAAATCCAGTTCGTGGAAAACGGTGATGGCACCGTCAACGTGCTGCTGCCCAAGGAATTCCCGATGGGTTTTGATTTCTCGGCTGATGGAGAGAGCTTTTCGGGCAAGCTGATCTATGCCCACGACGGCAGCCCGATGACGGTGACCGGCGACGCTGAGAGCATGAGCTATGATTACAGCTCCTCCAAAGTCACGATGACGCTGGACGGATTGACCGCGGATGGCGAGGCGGTGCCGGCGGATATTGCTAAGGCTCAGATCACCCTGCACGATGTTGCCACCCGGACCGATATGAAAATCGCCGGCGCACGCAGATATGAGCAGTCCCTGACCGCGTCCAGCTTCAACTACGACATGGGTTTCAATGATCCGGAAAGCAACGGCAGCGGCTCCTTCAAGGGTGCGCTTCAAGGCTTGCGCTTTGCCGGCACCAGCACCGTCCCCACCGGGCTGGAAGGTCCCGACATGGCGGCGCTGCTGGAAGCCGGCTTTGCCTTTGACGGCACGTTCACGTTTGCCGGCGGCAACGGGGCGGTATCCGGCGTCGACGGCAGTGAAAGCTTCGCTATGGAAAGCAACTCGCAAGGCGGCTCTATCGCGGTGGCGATGGATAAGCAGCAGCTGACCTATGATGTGTCTCAGATCAACACCAATGTGAACATTTCCGGTTCCGAGATCCCTTTCCCGCTGGCTCTCAGCATGGCCGAGACCGGTTTCAAACTGATGATGCCGCTTGCAAAATCCAACGAAGAGCAGGACTTTGCCCTGGGCGTCACCCTGCGCGACTTTGCGGTTCCGGACATGCTCTGGGGCATGGTCGACCCGACCGGCCAGCTGCCGCATGATCCGGCCACTGTGGTGCTGGAGCTGGTCGGCAAGGGCAAGGTGCTGTTCGATCTCTTTGACCCGGAAGCCATGGAAGCGGTGGAAACGGGCGACGAACAGCCGGGTGAGCTGAACGCGCTGACGGTAAAGCAACTGCAGGTTTCCGCGGCAGGAGCTGAGCTGACCGGTACTGGCGATTTCACCTTCAACAATGAGGACCTGGTGAGCTTTGACGGCATGCCCGCGCCCTCGGGCGAAGCAAACCTCAAGCTGACCGGCGCCAACACCCTGATCGACAAGCTGATCCAGATGGGCCTGATGTCCGACAGCGACGCCATGGGCGCGCGGATGATGATGGGTATGCTGGCCGTGCCGGGCGACGGCGACGACACTCTGACCTCGAAGATCGAAATCTCCGAGGACGGCCAGATCCACGCCAATGGCCAGCGCATCAAGTAACCGTCAAACCCTGACCGGTTGTGCAAAGGGGCCGCCGCATGCGGCCCCTTTTTTGCAACCCGCTCTTGCGGCAGGCCGCCTCACTGGATAGCTCTTTTATAGAGCAGAACAGAAGGTGCCCATGACCCAGTCCCCCCAAGCGCTTTGCCACGCCCTGATTGACGCCGCCCGCAAGGCCGGCGCAGATGCCGCCGATGCGATGGCGGCCGAGGGCAGCTCCCTCAGCATCGAAGTGCGGACCGGAAAACTGGAGCATGCGGAGCGCTCGGAAGGCACAGACCTGGGCTTGCGGGTGTTTGTCGGCAAACGGCAGGCGCTGGTTTCATCTTCCGACATGCGGCCCGAAACCATCCGCGCGATGGCGGAACGCGCCGTGGCGATGGCCAGGGAAGCGCCTGAAGACCCGTATGCAGGCCTTGCTGACCCTTCACAGCTGGCCAAGGACTGGGACCTGGCCGCCCTGGAGCTGGAGGACCCGAGCGGCGAGCCGGAACCCGCGGCCTTGCAGGCCGACGCCCTTGCCGCCGAAGCCGCCTGTCAGGCAATCGATGGCATCACCCAGGTTCAATCCTCAGCCGCAGGCTATGGCCGCCATGTCGTGCATATGGCTGCGACCAACGGCTTTTCCGGCGGCTACCGGCGCACTGGGCGGTCACTGTCCTGCACCGGAATCGCGGGCAGCGGCGCCGGAATGGAACGTGACCACGATGGGGATTCCCGCACCTATCAAGCCGATCTGCGCAGCGCTCAGGAAATCGGTCGCACCGCCGGCCAACGGGCAATTGCCCGTGTCGGCGCGCGCAAGCCCAAGACCGGCAGCTTTCCGGTGCTGTTTGATGAACGCATCTCCTCCTCCCTGATCGGACATCTGCTGTCCGCCGCAAATGGCGCCGCAATCGCCCGCGGCTCCTCCTGGCTGAAGGATTCGCTGGGCCGGCAGGTGCTGCCCGAAACCCTCTCGGTCGTCGAGGACCCGCACCGCCCGCGCATTTCCGGCTCCCGCCCGTTTGACGGCGAGGGGCTGCCGACCCGCCGCCGCACCGTGGTGGACAACGGCGTGCTGACAGGCTGGACGCTGGACCTCGCGTCGGCCCGCAAGCTGGGACTGGAAAGCACCGGCAACGCCGCCCGCGGCATCGGCGGAGTGCCCTCCCCCTCGACCTGGAACATCGCGCTGACCCAAGGCGAGGCCAGCCGCGAGGATCTGATTGCCCAGATGGGCACCGGCCTGCTGGTCACCTCGATGATCGGCTCCACCATCAATCCGAACACTGGCGATTATTCCCGCGGTGCTTCCGGTTTCTGGGTGGAGAACGGCGAGATCTCCTATCCGGTGAACGAATGCACCATTGCTGGCAATCTGCTCGACATGCTGCGCCGGATCGTGCCCGCCAATGACGCGCGCCAGCACCTGTCCACGGTGGTGCCGTCGCTGCTGGTCGAGGGGATGACACTTGCCGGAAACTGACCTTTCCCTGCTTGTAAAAGCGGCGGAACAGGCCGGAGACATCGCATGCCGCTACACAGGTCCCGAAGCCAGGCGCTGGGACAAGCCCGGCGGTGCAGGCCCGGTGACGGAAGCGGACCTGGCCGTCAACACGATGCTCGAAGACATGCTGCAGCAGGCGCGGCCCGGCTACGGGTGGCTGTCAGAGGAAACCGAGGACAGTGCCGCGCGCCTGACGCGCGACCGTGTGTTCATCATCGACCCGATCGACGGAACCCGCAGCTTTGCCGAAGGCTCCCGCACCTGGGCGCATTCCATCGCCATTGCGGAAAGAGGCGAGGTGACCACTGCGGTGATCTATCTGCCGCAGCGGGACCTGATGTATACTGCGGCCAAAGGCCAGGGTGCCGCCTGCAATGGCAGCCTGATCCAAGTATCCTCGGGCGCGGAGCTTGCCAGTGCCGAGGTACTGGCAGCCAAGCCCAACCTGCAAGCCCACCATTGGCTGGGCGGCACGCCGCCCGCCTTCATCCGCTGCTACCGCCCGTCGCTCGCCTACCGCCTCGCCAAGGTGGCCGACGGCCGGTTCGGCGCCATGCTGACCCTGCGGCCAAGCTGGGAATGGGATATCGCTGCAGGCGATCTGCTGATACGGGAGGCGGGCGGCATGATCACCGACAGGTCCGGCAGCCCTTTGCGCTTCAACAACACGCAGCCGCGACTGAACGGGGTGGTCGCCGGCAGCCCTGCACTGCATCAGGGGCTGCTGAATGCGCTGGACCCGGACAACCCTGCATTCTCTGGACATTGAGCCTGTCTGGCCTTAAGCCGTTCCGGCAGCTCCGTCTCCGCTGGAGGCAAATTTTTCACAGACAAACCCGCATGTTGCAGATACCTTGGGCCGGAATATTCAGATCGAACCAGATGCAACGGCGAACCACAGCTTCCAGCCGCTCTTCCGTACTGCAGCCCCGTCCCAAGGGCGAGCTGCTGTGGATTCATGCGACAACGCCTGAACGTTATCTGGCTCTTTGCGATATCGGCCGGCGGCTCAAATCCCTGCGCCCGGACCTGTCGGTGCTGGCCAGCTGGGAACCCGGCCTGCGCCTGACCGGAACTGTCGGCTGCGATATTCCCGTTGGTCCGCTTGCCGAGGACACCATGGCGGAGGCCCGTGAGTTTCTGAACCACTGGCAGCCTGATGCCTGCATTTGGACTGGCACTCCTGCCCGGCGGAATCTGCTCCGGCAGCTGCGCGAGCAGGGTACGGGCGTGCTGCTGGCCGACCTGCTTGAGGACGAGATGCCCAACCGCGCCAGCCGTTGGCTGCCGGATCAGCGGCGGCGGCTGCTGGACGGGCTGACCTGCATCCTGACGCCGTCCAGGGCGGTACAGAACCAGCTGACCCGCGCGGGCTTCCCGGCCGAGCGGGTGGAACTGGCCGGCAAGCTGCGGGTATCGGCGGTTCCGCCCGGCTGCAACAATGATGAGCTTGCCGCAATGCAGCAGACCCTGGGCAGCCGCCCGGTCTGGCTGGCGGCCCATGTCAAACCCGGCGAACTTCCCCGCGTCCTCGAAGCCCACAGGGCTGCTCTGCGGCTGCTGCACCGGCTGCTGCTGGTGATTGCCTTGGATGACTATTCGGAGCTGGACGCCGCCCGCCGCCTGCTTCAGGACAGCGGGCTGTCTTTTACTGATTGGGACGACGGGGCTGAGCCGGACGATCTTACCCAAGTGCTGCTGACCGGCGGCGAAGACCTTGGCCTCTGGTACCGCCTGAGCCCGGTCGCATTTATTGCCAGCAGCCTGGACCCCGCCGCCCAGGGTCAGTCGCCGCTGGATGCTGCTGCCTTGGGCTCTGCCTTGCTGCACGGGCCCGGCATCCATGCCCACCGCGATCTTTATGAACGCCTGGCCAAAGCCGGCGCCGCTCAACCGGTGCAGACGCAAGCGGACATGGCGGATGCGGTGGTTGCGCTTTCCGCTCCGGACAGAGCCGCCGAAATGGCCCTGGCCGGCTGGCAGAGCGTGACCGAAAGCGCAGCCACCACCGACACACTCTTGGAAAAGGTCCAGGATCTGCTAGATCGGCGCGAGGATACCGATGCGGGCACCTGATTTCTGGCACAAGCCGCCTGGCGAATTCGACCTGCGGGCCGCCTTGCTGGCGCCGCTTGGCTGGGCCTATGCGCGCGCAACTGCGTCGCGGCTGGCCAAGGGCAGCCCGCAAGCCCCCGGCGTGCCGGTGATCTGCGTCGGCAATCTGAACGCAGGCGGCACCGGCAAGACCCCCACTGTGATCTGGCTGCTGGAAACCCTGCGCCGCCTGGGGCATGAGCCGCATGTAGTCACGCGCGGCTACGGCGGCACGCTGGAAGGGCCGGAGCAGGTCTTTCCGGGCCGCCACAAAGCGGCACAGACGGGGGACGAGCCTTTGCTGCTCGCTGCCTTTGGCGAGGTCTGGGTTGCAAAGGACCGGGCTGCCGGTGCCCGGGCCGCTGCCGCTGCCGGGGCGACGGTGATCGTGCTCGACGACGGTTTCCAGAACCCTGCCGTGACCAAAGATCTATCGCTGATCGTGGTGGACGCCAGGCACGGGTTCGGCAATGGCCGCTGCCTGCCTGCCGGCCCCTTGCGTGAACCAGTCGCCACCGGGCTGAAACGGGCTGATGCCATTCTGTCTCTGGGACCGGAGCCCGCCCAACAGAAATTTGCCGCCGCCTGGGGCAGCCAGCTGCAACGCTTGCCGCATTTCACTGGCGCTCTGGAGCCGCTGCAGACCGGAATGCCCTGGAATGGCACCCGCGTGCTGGCCTTCGCCGGCATCGGCCATCCGCAGAAATTCTTCAACACCCTGCGCGGTCTCGGTGCTGACATCGCCCGGGCCGAGGCGCTGGACGATCATCAGCCGCTTGCTCCGGCGCTGATGAACCGGCTGGAAAGTGAAGCAAAGCTGATGAATGCGCAGCTCGTTACCACGGAAAAGGACGCCGTGCGCCTGCCGGACAAATTCCGCTCCAAGGTGATTACCCTGCCGGTACGTCTGCGGGTTGCCGGAGATGACGCGTTGAAAGAATTGCTGAAAAAAGCTGCGCCTGCGCCCTGACAATCCGCCCGGCATGCGCTGCGGTCCCAAACGAAAAAGCCCGGGCGCGCGGCCCGGGCATTCCATCACTGCAGCTGAAAATTCTCAACCTGCCAGCTCGGCGTCGATCAGCTTCTTGAAGTCCTCATAGGACTGGTTCGAGACCTTCTCGCCATTCAGAATGAAGGACGGCGTCGACTCGATCCCGTGCTCGGTTGCGTTCTCCTGATACCACGCCACCAGCGTCTGTGCCTTTTCGCCATCTTGCAGGCAAGCTTCCAGCTCCTCGTTTTCGATCCCCGCCAGGCGGCCGATCTTGCGCAGCTCGTCAACAATCTCGGATGCGCCGCCCGCGCGTGCCCACTCGGACTGGCCCTTGTAGATCAGGTCGGAAATGCCAAAGAATTTCTCCGGCCCGGAGCAGCGTGCAATCATCGACGCCCACAACCCGTAGCGGTCGAAATAGACCTCGCGGTAGATGAACTTCACCTTGCCGGTGTCGATGTAATCAGCCTTCAGCTTCTTAAAGGTTTCATTGTGGAAATTGGCGCAATGCGGGCAGGTGTAGGAGGCGTATTCGATCAGCGTGACCGGCGCATCCTCGGCTCCAAGCGTCATTTCCGTGATGGCCGAAGTGTCCACGTCAGCCTCTTGCGCAACGGCGGCGCCCACCAGCGGGTTCTGCGGCAGATTGCTCTGGCTGTTGAAACCGGACAGGGCATAACCACCCGCAACAACCGCAACAGCGGCAAAGACACCAGACATGAGACGGGTCATTTGAACCCCTTTCCTTGCGTTTTCTGTTTTGTCAGCACATTGCGCCCCAGGCGTTCCAGGGCGGCGCGCAAATCTTCGTTTTCCACCCCGGACGCTGCCTTGCTGGCCTCTGCCGCATCCTGCGGGTCCGGCTGAAGCGGCGCTTGCACTTTGGGGGCATATTTGAATTCCACGCGGCCGTCGGAAAATCCCGTCGGTGCCGTTTGCGTGATCCGCACCCTGGAGATGGCATTGAATCCATAGACCGCATTTACCCGCTCGCGCAGACGTTCCTTCTGCATTTCCAGCATCGGCGCGTTGGCGCCGGTGGTCAGCACCGTCAGCGTGGCGCCAAAGGAGCCGCGGCCATAGCCGACGTTTACCGGCCGCGCCATGGCAGCGATATCCGGCCCGGCGATCTCTTCCCAATGGGTGAGCAGCCGCGACACTGCGAATCCCCGGCTTTCCCCCGCCTTGCGGATTTGCTCGTTGAGGAGCTTGGAGGTTCGTGCGAACCCGCGTGTGGTGCTACGCCTGAATGCCATGATCTAGCTTTTGCTCGACTGCCTGCCCTATTGTAAAGAGCCGGAATGCAGGCGCCAGCCAAACCGCCGCCCAAGGAATAACGAATGCGTGACTTGAACAGTGATTGTGCCGCAATGATCAGAGACCTGCTTGCCTGGTATGACGTCCATGCCCGCGAAATGCCCTGGCGGGTCGGCCCGGCAAAGCGCGCGGCAGGTGAGCGCCCCGATCCCTACAAGGTCTGGCTCAGCGAAGTCATGCTGCAGCAGACCACGGTGGCCGCGGTCCGCGAGTATTTCCTGCGCTTCACCAAACGCTGGCCGGCGGTGCCGGACCTCGCCGCGGCAGAAGATGCCGACGTGATGAGCGAATGGGCCGGCCTCGGCTACTACGCCCGCGCCCGCAACCTGTTGAAATGCGCCCGCGCGGTTGCCAGTGATTTCGGCGGAACCTTCCCGGACAGTTATGAAGGCCTGCTCAAACTGCCCGGCATTGGCCCCTATACCGCCGCCGCGATTTCCTCGATCGCCTTTGACCGTCCCGAGACCGTGCTGGACGGCAATGTCGAGCGGGTGATGGCCCGGCTGCATAACATCCACGAGCCGCTTCCCGGTGTGAAACCCGTGCTCACGGACCGGGCGGCGGAACTGACCCCGGCGCAGCGGCCCGGCGATTACGCCCAGGCGGTGATGGACCTTGGCGCCACCATCTGCACCCCCCGCAACCCGGCCTGCGGCATCTGCCCCTGGCGCGATCCTTGTGCCGCGCGGGCGGCCGGCACCGCCGCTGAACTCCCCAGGAAGACGCCCAAGAAACCTAAGCCGACCCGGAACGGCATCGTGTACCTGGCAAAATCGGCTGATGGAACCTGGCTGCTGGAACGGCGCCCGGACAAGGGGCTTCTGGGAGGCATGCTCGGCTGGCCCGGATCAGAGTGGAACGAAACCCCTGCCGCCAATCCGCCGTTTGCGGCGGACTGGCAGGGCATAGGGAGCGAAGTGCGCCATACCTTCACTCATTTCCACTTGATCCTGCAGGTGATGACGGCTGAATTGCCCGCAGGGTTCAATCCAAACCCTGCGCAGGAACTGATCCCGCGGCATGATTTCCGCCCCTCAAGCCTGCCAACGGTCATGCGCAAGGCCTTTGACCTGTACCAGGGCCGTTAGGTCAGGCTGCACCCCTCTTGGGTTTTCGGATGTTAGGTCATAGGGTCTCTGCAAACGCGCGCTGACTGATTTGGGAGACCCGGCATGATCGCCCCCGAAACCCTCGCCCGCTGGCAAAGCGCCCTGCCGTTCTGGATGTCCTTTCTGCTGCTGCCGCTGGTCTGGATTGCCGCGTTGCAGGGCGGCTGGATGCTGTTGCTGCCGCCGCTGGTGACCTGGCATCTGTTTGCGGTGCTGGACGGAATGTTCGGGCTCAACGTGGAAAACGCAGACCCGGAAACGCCGGACAGCGCGTTGAAATGGTACAAGGCGCTGACCGCAGCCTGGGTGCCGCTGCAGTTCGTCACGCTGTTCTGGCTGATCTGGTACGTCAGCGGCGCAGAGCACCTCAGTGCCTTCGAAAAATTCGCAGCCTTCTTTGGCGTAGGCGTGGTTACAGGGGCCGTTGGCATCAATTACAGCCATGAGCTGATGCACCAATCCAGCCGGGTCGAACGCTGGCTGGGAGACATCCTGCTGGCGATGGTGATGTATTCCCATTTCCGCTCCGAACATCTGCTGGTGCATCACCGCTATGTCGGAACCCCGCGCGATCCGGTGACCGCGCGCTATAACGAGGGCTTTCACCGCTTTTATCCGCGGGTGCTGCGGCAGTGCTGGCATTCGGCCTTCCGCGCCGAGAAGGAAAAGCTGGCAAAAAAGAACCGCCCTTGGAGCGATCGTTCGAATCCGTTCTTCCGCTACTGGGCACTGCAGGCGGCCATGCTGCTGCTGGCGCTGCTGCTGGGCGGGGCCGGCGGCGTGCTGCTGTTCCTGGTGCAGGCCGGCGTTGCGATCTGGCAGCTGGAGGTGGTGAACTATGTCGAGCACTACGGGCTGACCCGCAAACATCTGGGCGACGGCAAATATGAGCCCGTGCAGCCGCGCCACTCCTGGAATGCCGCCCACAAGGCGTCGAACTGGCTGCTGATAAACCTGCAGCGCCATTCGGATCATCACTACAAACCGAACCGCCGCTTTCCGCTCTTGCAAAATTATACCGAGACTGACGCGCCGCAGCTGCCCTACGGCTATCCGGTGATGACCATTGCCGCCATGATCCCGCCCCTGTGGCGCCGGGTGATGAACCCGCGGGTGCGGCGTTGGAGGCAGACATACTATCCCGAGATCACCGACTGGCACGCCTACAACAAAGCAGAAAACCCGATGCCTCGCTGAAGCTTATTTCCAGATCAGCACCGTCATCGGCTGGTCCAGCCCGCGCACCTCTTGACCGGGGTGACGGGTGCTGCCGTCCAGCAAGTCCTGTCCCGTCTGTTCAGCCTTGACCTGCTGCGCCAGCGTTTCGCTGACCACGATCCGGGCTTGCAGCTTGCGGGTCAGGTTCTCCAGCCGCGCGGCGACATTCACTGTCATGCCCAGAACCGCATATTCCAGCCGGTTGGCGCCGATGTCGCCCAGCAGTGCCTCGCCATAGTGAATGCCGATCCCTGCGCGGATTTCCGGCATGGCCTGGCGGGTGCGCTCCTTGTTCCATTTCTCCAGTGAGACCCGCATGGCATGGGCACAGGCCAGCGCGTTGCCGGCATCCTGCTGGCCTGCAACCGGCGTGCCGAATGTCGCCATCAGCCCGTCGCCCAGGTATTTGTCCAGCGTGCCGTGGTGGCGGAACACTTCACGCTCCATCCGGCCGTGAAATTCGCGCAGCAAGTCAATCACCGCCCGCGGATCCATCCCGGCCGACAACCGGGTAAAGCCAACGATGTCGATAAACAGCACCGCCACATTTTCGCTGCGGACCTGTTTCAGCGGCTCGTCGTTCTGCGACAGCTGCTCAACCACATTCGGCGAGAAATAGCGCGACAGATTGGCCCGCTCCCGTGTCAGGCTGGCATTGCGCTTCAGCAGCCCGTTGAACCGGCGCACGGAAAAGCCCAGCGTCACCGCCACCAGCAAAAAGACCACGGCCTCCTGCACCCGCAACTGAACCACAAAACTGTTAGGATCGAAAAACTCTGCCAGCTCCGGCTCAAAGCCAAGGGCGGCGTTGATGGCTTCGGTCAGGCCGGGAACCGGGCTGGAGAACCACCAGACCAGCCCCAGCGCACTGAGCCACATTGTTGCCGTCCAGGTGCCGATCGCGATCACCGTACGCCAGGAATAGGCCATGGTGCCTGCAGCGAGAATGACAAAGAAATACTGGAAATTATCGAACCGGTACTGCATGGCCACCGGTATTTCACGGCTGTCAAAAGGGTTGGGCACAATCAGGCCGTAGGTCATGATGAGAAGATCGAGAAAGATCAGGAACAGCTCCAGACGCGACCTGCCGACTTTGCCCGCCTGGCTGATGAACCATCCATTGAGGCACAAGAGCGCAAGAATACCGTGGTAGTAGAGCACGCTCCAAACAGGATTCAGAAAGACAATGAAGACCGCAATAATGGGCAATGCTATCCAGCGGGCCCGCACCGCAAGCTGAAGCCCGCGCCGCTTGTGCGCATCGAGCGCCGCCTCTGCGAATCTACTTTCCGCCGGGGAGGTCTGCAGTTGGCTGCCGGTCTCCGCCGCCTGGGCGGCACTGGTTCCGGACGCAAAGGCTGTATCGGTCATCGGCTCTTCCCCCTGCCCGCAGGCTGCTGCAGCGCCGACAATTCAGATAACTGCCCCGCACTGCACAGGGAATAGCGTATCGGGCCGCACACGCGCAAAAAACCCCGCCTTGGCAAGGCGGGGCAAGGTGTGCGCCTGTGCTGACAGCACGGGCGCCTGCAATAGACTTTGATGGTCGATGTGCTGCGCGGGCTTCAGTTCTGCATTTCGGCCCGGATCTGCTGGCGCAGCACGTCGATCGGCACCGTCTTGCCGTCGCGCTTGAAGCACCAGTAGGTCCAGCCGTTGCAGGACGGCGCGTTTTCCAGATGCGCGCCCACCTGATGGATCGAGCCCTTGATGTTGTCGCCGATCAGGGTGCCATCGGCGCGCACCTTGGCCTTGTGGCGGCGGTTCATCGAATAGAGCTCCTCGCCTGGACGCAGCATGCCGCGCTCCACAAGCTGGCCGAACGGCACCCGCGGTGCCGCACGCTTGCTGGCAGAAACCTCCAGCGCTTCGCGGTCGAACTTGCGCACCGCCTTGATCCGCTTTTCCGCCACCTTGCGGTAGGCCTCCTCGCGCTCGATGCCGATGAACTCGCGCCCCAGCATCTTGGCCACAGCACCGGTGGTGCCGGTGCCAAAGAACGGATCCAGAACCACGTCGCCCGGGTTGGTCGCGCCGACCAGGATCCGGTGCAGCAGCGATTCAGGCTTCTGGGTGGGATGCGCCTTGTCGCCGTTATCGTCCTTGATCCGTTCATGCCCGGTGCAGATCGGCAGCACCCAGTCGCTGCGCATCTGGATGCCTTCGTTCAATGCTTTCAGCGCTTCGTAGTTGAAGGTGTATTTCGCGCCTTCCGATTTCGATGCCCAGATCATCGTCTCATGCGCGTTGGTGAAACGTTTGCCGCGGAAGTTCGGCATCGGGTTCGACTTGCGCCAGATCACGTCGTTCAGCACCCAATAGCCTTCGTCCTGCAGCACCGCTCCGACCCGGAAGATGTTGTGGTAGGAGCCGATCACCCAGATCGAGCCGTTCGGCTTCAGCACCCGTCGCGCCGCCTTGAGCCATTCGCGGGTGAATTGGTCGTAGACCGCAAAACTGGAAAACTGGTCCCAGTGATCATCAACGGCATCGACTTTGGAGTTGTCGGGGCGGTGCAGCTGGCCTTTCAGCTGCAGGTTATACGGCGGATCCGCAAAGATCAGATCGACCGAATTGGCCGGCAGACTGTTCATCGCTTCGACGCAATCGCCGCCAATAATCGTGTTTAAAGGGAGCGCTGCCGCGCCCTTTGTCATGGTTTTATTCATTGCTCTGCCTCATAACCGCGGCGCATTTTTGCGCTCATTAGGTTGTCCACAGGATGAGTCATCGCGGATTCGAGGTCAATTTGTTTATTATAACAAGACCCTACGGTTCACTCTTGATACAAGATATTGTGTACCGGCTTAAAGGAGCGCCGATGATGTGGGGTCACTCCAAGCTGAACTAGCGCTTCACGGTGCTGTTTCGAGGGATAGCCTGCGTTTTTCTCCCAGCCATATCCCGGGAACTGTTGCGCCAAATCCACCATGATCCGGTCGCGCGCCAGTTTGGCCATGATCGAGGCCGCCGCGATGGAGACTGACTTGGCGTCGCCCTTGACCACCGCCGCGGACGGCAGGGCCAGCCCCTTGGGGATCAGGTTGCCGTCAATCAGCAGATAGTCCGGCGCCGGATCCAGCGCCGCCACCGCACGTTCCATCGCCAGATGCGAGGCGCGCAAAATATTCAGGGAATCAATCTCTTCCACCGAGGCATGGGCTATGGCCACCTGCGCAGAGGACAGGATCTTGCCCTCCAGTGCCTCGCGTCTCTTCAGACTCAGTTTCTTGGAGTCGTTAAGGCCTTCGGGCATGGCCGCGGCATCCAGGACCACGGCCGCGGCCGTCACCGGTCCGGCCAGCGGCCCTCGGCCCACTTCGTCCACTCCTGCGATCCTCAGATACCCTTGGGACAGGGCGGCGGCTTCCAGGCTGTAGTCGGGCTGTGTCATCCCCCCGACAAAACCAATGCCTGCCGCTTATGCAAGTCCTCCAGAACAAAAAAAGGGGGGCCAGAAGCCCCCTAGTTTGCTGCTGCTCGAATCTGCGGTCAGGCTCAGCGCCGCACCAGCCGGTAGCCGTGGCTGTTCAGGCAGCCCGGCTTGTAGCCAGTGCGATGGCGCTTGCCATTCCAGAAAGTCACCCGGCAGGACTGCGGCAAGGACTTGGAGTAGCCATAATTGCGTTCCAGGCAGCCTTTTCCGACCAGCGCGTGATTGCGGCTGTAGCTCGGGAAATACTTCAAGCAATGGGACGGCAGGTTATAGCGGCGCACACTGGGCGGCAGCGGTTTGACATGGCCGCCATGACGGTTGTGACCCTGATGCTTGTGGCCGCCATACGAGTGGCTTTGCGGCGGTGGCGTGTAGTGGCGCGTCACCACACGATCGTCATCTCTGGAATGCTTTATGGCCGCGCCAATGATACCAAGCAGTGCCAAGCCGCCAAGGATTTTTGCGACATCTTCATCGGCGCGGGCAGGTGCTGCCGCAAATCCGGTGATTGCAATGGATGCGGCTACGACCAATGCAATGAATTTGCGGTGCGGCTGGGGGCGGTGTGTCTGGGCCATATCGGGACCTTTCTGTACTGAATATCCGGAACGCAATTTCTGCGCTTGATGGATCCAGCCTGCCCGCGGCCCCTCCAGACAGGCAATATCGGCGCGATGTTATCGAATATCAGCCGCCACAACCCCCTGCGGTTATTGAATTTCACGCTGCAGAACCGCAGTATGACCGCATGAAACAACACCTCCTGATACCCGCTATTGCGGCCGCCCTTCTGGCGTTCTCCCCGCCGGCTCTGGCGGCTGATTGCTATGCCGATTACAAGGCCAAGCAGGACAACCCGCTGCGCCTCCACTACGGTGTGATACAGCTTTCCGGCGCCTGCAAGGAGAAGGCCGCCCGGCGCGAAATCCAGGCCCGTATCGCGCCAGCCGGCTGGACGCTCCTGAATGTCCTGTCCGTCTTCGGCCCCGAAGGCCTGCAGCAAAGGAGGGCGAATGCCGGATCCTACTATCTCCGTTTCTGAGGCCCGCGCCGCCGGCAGCAGGGTGATCGCACTTGGCATCGCCGCCATCGTCGCGCTGCTGGCAATCGCCGGCACCGTGCTTTTGCTGACGCTGCCAGATGCCAACGCCTTCAACGCCAGGGTTGAGCGGCTGTTTGTAGAAAACGACCTGACAACCCAGGCCGAGATCAAGCTGCTGGAAATCCTGGCCCAGTCCGGCACCGCCTTTGCCGACATGCTGACCAGCTACCGGATGGTGATCTTTGTGCTGCTGGTCTTTGCCACCGCGATGATGGTCGCGGCACTGACGGTACTGGGCATGCTGGTGATGCTGAACCGCCGCATGGCGCAGATCGAGCGCTCCGGCATACAAGTGAACGAACTGCTGATCAGCCGCGACGAAAACACCGTCTACCTCAACAACATGGGGTTCAAGCTGACACCCGCCGCAATGGAAACCCTGTCGGTCCTGGCCGAGGCCCGCCTGGACGACGATGTGCTGTCCGGTGCCGAAATCGAAGCGGTGATTTCAGGCCGCACTGCAGCTGATTGCGAAGAAGCCGCCGGTGCCACCCGCATCAAACGGCTGCGGGACACGCTGGGCAACCAGATGGTCAGTGAACTGCTGGTCAAGAACATCGCCAAACGCGGGTATGTGCTGGCCATCAGCAAAGACGTGATCCGAATGGTCTGATCCGGCGTCGCTCCGCGTCGCTCAACATCATGTGTTCTGCTCTGGAATTCCTGTCCGCAGACCCCAGATAGTCCAGAACCGGCCCGCGCCGGCCGGTCCCGGTTTTCGCCACAAGGACAAGGACCTCAGGGATGGATGCACAGGTGCAAGCACCGAACCGGGGCTACGGCATTGTTGTCGAGCCTCTGCAGGGGGTGGTCACCGCCCGGCGCAATGGCACCCTTCTGGCGCAAAGCTCCCGTGCCAAGGTGATGTATGAAACCCGCCTTCCACCGGCGGTCTATTTCCCGGCAGAAGACGTGAAGGCGCCGCTGTCTTCCCCTACCCCGCTGCAGACCTTCTGCCCCTTCAAGGGCACCGCCAGCTACCGCGACATCCTGCTGCCCGGCGACGGCCTGCAGAACGGAGTCTGGGCCTATGAGGAGGCCATGCCCGAGGCCGCGGCCATTTCCGGCCATATCGGCTTCATGCCTGGCACAGGGGCTGAATTCGATCTGGGGCAAAACAAGGTGGAGATGCCGTGCTACGGAAATATCTCCGGCCCTGTGATCGACTGGCTGCTGCGCGATGCCGCCCTGGTGCCAACACCGGAAGAGCTGACGGCGGCTCTCTCCCGCAAGTTTGTGGAGCAGGGTATCCGCCTTTCCCGCCTCTCGGTCATGGCCTGGTCGCTGCACCCGCTGATCGCCGGCAAGAACTACATCTGGCAAAAGAAGACCGGCGAGGTCACCACCTATGCGCCATCTTACGAGATTCACGACCACCCGGCTTATCAGAACAGCCCGCTGCGTCATGTCTCCAACGGTTTGGGCGGTGTGCGCCATCGGCTCGGCTGCTGCCGGTCCGCGGACGCCTTTCCGATCCTCGAAGACCTGCGCAAGGAGGGCGCCACAGATTACGTCGCCATGCCGCTGCGCTTTTCCGACGGGCGCATCAATGTGCTGACCCTGACCAGCGACCATCCGAACGGCTTTTCCACTGCCAACCTTGGGCTCATTTTCGAATGTTCCGGCGTGATCGCCCGCTATTATGAAATCTTCATGCAGCGCGAAAACGCCCAGTCGCTCTTGGAAACCTACGTCGGCAAGCGCACCGGTGCCCGGGTGCTCGGCGGCGAAATCCGCCGCGGCGACGGCGACGAGATCGACGCGGCCATCATGTTCTGCGACCTGCGCGGCTCCACCCGGCTGGAGGAGCAGCTGGGCCGGAAGGACTATATCGCACTTTTGAACCAGTTTTTCGAGACAGGCTCGACCATCGTGCACGACCACGGCGGCGAGGTGCTGAAATTCATCGGTGATGCTGTTCTCGCGGTGTTTCCGGCCGGGAGCGACCCGGAGAACGCCCGCCGCCAGGCCCTGAACAGCGCGCGCGCCATCGTGGCCCGTCTGGAGGAAATTGCCAGCGAGGAAGACGGCCACCGCTGCGAGGCCGCTATCGGTATTGCTTATGGACGTGTAACTTACGGCAATGTCGGCTCGCGTGAACGGCTGGATTTCACGGTGATCGGCCAGGCTGCCAACATTGCTGCCCGGCTGGGCGACTACGGCAAGACGGTCAATCATCCGGTCGTTGTCAGCCGCGATATCCTGAGCGATCCGTCACAGGGCATTTCGCTGGGCGCGGTCAGGCTGCATAACGTCTCCCAGCCGGTGACCTGTTTTGCCGTCCCCGCCAGAACCGAACCGCAGGCTGCGGCAGAATAATCTCTGCCCCCGTGTTCTGCCCCGGATCATAGGCCGCGCTTTGCGCGGTTCACCCTTGAGGCGGGGATGGACATTCACAATGGACACCGGTCTTCAGGGCAAACCTGCCCCCCTGAAGACTTTGTCAGCAAAACAATCCTTCTGCACTGCCCGAAGGGCAGTGCCACGCCCAAGGCTGCCTTGCCGGCATCTTTGATGCAGGCAACAGGCGCGGGAGCTCACCCTGTCCCGGAGTCAGCCGGTTGCACTCCCGCGCTGCGCCTCATCCCCCATCGAGATCAGCAGCGGCGCCTGCGTCTGACGTGCCCTGAAGGCCTCCTTCCCGGACATGCCCCGCCAGCCGGCCTGCACCAGCGATTGCGCCACTGCGCCGCCCAGCGTGGTGCCGGGGCCGGTCACGATGAACAAATCCGGTGCAAACTCGCAGGCCGCATTCTGCACCGCACGGGTAAAGTCATAGGGTTCCACCACCTGGTGCCCCAGCGTGTAGTCCCATAGCGCCTGAGTATCCGTGGCACCAGGCCACCAGATCTGCCCGCGCCCATCCACCAGCGGCACATCAGGCTGCCTGAACATCTCCTGCCCCAGCCGTTTGCGCCCGTGTTCAGCCACTGGCGCCTGCAGGCTGGTATGGAAGGCGGCGTGATTGGCCAGCCGCATCGGAAAACGCTCCTCCACCGCTGGCACCGCCGCCTCAAAGGCTGTCAGCCCGGCTTCGTTCCCGGCCAGCACCAGCATTCCGCCCAGATCGATTGACAACGCCAGGTCCTGCCCCTCGCGCGCATTGACCTCAGCCGCCACTGCCAGCAGTTCCGCCCTGCGCACGGGGTCATGCTGCCAGTCGGGACCAGCAAAGGGATAAACCAGCTGGCCGCCGATCAGCTGCTCCTGCATCAGCGTGCCCATGGTGTTCACCACCTTGAACCCATCCGCCGCACTCAGCGCTCCGGCGGCGGCCAGCGCGATGTACCAGCCCATGGAGTTGCCAGTGACCGCAACCACCTCGATGTCTTCTGCCAGCGATTGCGCATCTGCCAGTGCCGAAGCGTAGATCAGCGGCGAAGCAATATCCCCGCGGGAATACTTCGACACCGAAAACCGGGTGGCCCCGTCCAGCGCTGTCACCTCTTCCTGCCCGCCTGCCTTGCGCTGCGCATCAAATCCGGCAAACAGTGCCGCCTTGTCCGCATGGTGGCGGTGCAGATAGCCCAGCTCTGCCTTGTTGTAGGTGCCCCGTCCCGGGCAGATCAGAACAGCGGTGCGGGTCATGTCCGGCCTCCGGTCAGTTTGAGGGCAACCTCAATGATGCTGTCTTTCGACGGCAGTGTCGCGCCATAGGCCGGCCCGGTTGCAATGAAGCAGTCGCTGGCCGCTATCCGCGCCGCCGGGACGTCCGATTGTTCGGCAAACAGCGCCATCAGCGCCTCCGACTGGCTGCCGGTGATACGGCATTCATCAACGATCAGCACGTGCTCGCAGCCCTTGACCGCCTCCAGCAGAGCCGCTTCCGGCATTGGTGCCAGCCAGCGCAAATCCACAATCCGCGCCGCCACGCCCTGCGCCGCCAGCTCCGCCTGTGCCTGAGCAGAGAGGTAGCGTCCGTTGCCATAGGTCACGATGGCAAGATCGGTGCCGTCCCCATGCACCCCGACCTCGCCCAAAGCTATCCGCCGGTCCGGTGCGGGATAGGTCCGTATCCAGCTGCCATCCTTCGCATCATGCAGATCCCGCATCGGGTACAGGGCGATCGGCTCGACAAACACCACCACCCGCTGTTCTTCGCGCGCCAGCCGCACGCATTCGCGCAGCATCATCGCGGCCTCCGCCCCGTCCGATGGGCAGGCCACCACGATCCCCGGAATATCCCGAAGCACCGCCAGCGAATTGTCGTTGTGGAAATGACCGCCAAAGCCTTTCTGGTAACCCAGTCCGGCAATCCGCACCACCATCGGATTGGTGAACTGTCCGCTGGAGAAGAACGGCAGCGTCGACGCCTCGCCGCGCAGCTGGTCCTCGGCGTTGTGCAGATAGGCCAGGAACTGGATCTCGGGGATCGGCACAAAGCCGTTGTGCCCCATGCCGATGGCCAGCCCCAGGATCGACTGCTCATCCAGCAGCGTATCGATCACCCGGTCCGGCCCGAACCGCTGCTGCAGCTTCTGGCTGACACCATAAACGCCGCCCTTGCGCCCGACATCCTCGCCCATCACGACAATCTCGCCATGCTCCAGCATCAGGTCCGTCAGCGCCCAGTTGATCAGCCGCGACATCGGCTGCGGCTCCTCCATTGCCCGCATGTCGCTGCCGAAAGCCGCCGCGCGCGCCGCGGTATCTGTACCGTTGGCGGATGCGCAACTGCGCCTCGGCGGAATCAAGCTGGCCGCCACATCCTCTGCCGTCTTCAGGTGCGGACGCTTCACCGCCTCTGCCCGGATCCGCTCCACACGCGCGCAGGTCTCCTGGTAGATCTTCAGCGCATCCGCCGGCTGCAAGGCTCCGGCCTCTGCCAAAAGCCGCACCGAATGCAAGAGCGGATCATTGGCCTCATCAGCTTCCACCTCAGCCTTGCTCATATAGGTGGTGGGCACATCCGCACCGGCATGGCCGTAAAGCCGCACGGTGCGCAGATGCAAGAAGGCAGGCTTTTTGCGGGTCCGCACATACTCCGCCGCTTCCTGCGCCACCGCGTAGGTGTTGTAAATATCCAGACCATCGGCCTTGAAATACCTGATGCCCGGCCGCCCGGCCATAGAAGCCTCGATCCACCCCTTTGGGGTCTTCACCGATATGCCGATGCCGTTGTCCTCGCAGACGAACAGCAAAGGCAGCGGCGTCGACTGCACCGCGGTCCAGCCCGCCGTATTGATCGCCCCCTGCGCGGTCGAATGGTTGGCGGAGGCGTCGCCAAAGGAGCACATGACAATGGCATCGTCCGGCATCGTCTGATGTTCGGGCTTGTGCCGCCTGGCCGCACCGACGGAATAGGCGGCGCCAACCGCCTTGGGCAGATGCGAGGCGATGGTCGAGGTCTGCGGCGGGATCATCAGCGCTCTTGAGCCCAGCACCTTGTGCCTGCCGCCAGAGGTCGGATCCTCGCTGGAACAGGCAAAGGACAGCAGCATGTCCCAGGCTATCCGCTGCCCCGGCACCTGATCGGCGCGGGCGATCTGGAACGCCGCATCCCGGTAGTGCAGGAACGCCATGTCGGCGGGGCGCAGCGCCCGCGCCAAAGCCGCCATGCCCTCATGCCCCGAGGAGCCGATTGTGTAAAATCCCTCGCCCGCCTTCTGCATTGCCCGGCTGGTCAGGTCCAGCGCCCGGCTCAGCACCTGCGCGCGGAAGGTGCCGACGGCCTCAGAGGCCTCAAGCGGACCGGCGGGCGCCGCACCGGCGGGGAAGTCTGCAGCCTGAACCCGGTCCAGGAAATTCTGATGCACGATCTGGGCACGGTCCATGCGGCCTCCTTGGAACAATAACTGTGCGCGTTTATCCGCGAATCCGAAGGTTGACGCCAATTAGATTGCGTACTGATGCCATTCCAAAATGGAATGACAGACCGGCAAATCAGTCCAGTTATTCACATCGGCTGCCCAAAAGGCATAAGAAGGCACGCTTCTTTGATTTGAAACCAGAGCCCCCTGTTTTCACCTTAAATCTTCGCCGCTTGCGGCATGGAAAACGGCGGCGCACCGGCTCTGCTGCACAAATCGGCAGATAGCCCGGGTTCCCCTTGCCCCGGACAGACTTATGCGACAGCCTGTTTGACAGCTATGCCGCGAGCTGTGTCGCCGTTCAGGACGGCGATACGCGCTTGGTGTTCGGCAGGGGTGGCCCCGGCACCCCGGCCGCTGCAGCCCCCGTTCCGGGTTCGGTTCTGATGTTTTTGGCGACCCCGGCAGGATTCGAACCTGCAACCTGCCCCTTAGGAGGGGGCTGCTCTATCCAGTTGAGCCACGGGGCCGCGCCTGTTTACGCGATAGCAAATCCCCCCTGCGATCACAATGGCATGGAGGCGGCCGAATGCAGATTTGCCGCGCGCAGTTTCCATTGTGCAGCCACCGATGTCTGCGCTAACGTTGCACGCAGCAATAACAAGAGGCTCAGGAACGTGACCACGGACAGCAAGCGCCCTCTCACCCTCCGCGATGTATCCGAAGCGACCGGTGTTTCCGAAATGACCGTGAGCCGTGTGCTGCGCAACCGCGGCGACGTCTCGGAAAAGACCCGCACCAAAGTGTTGAGCGCCGCCAAGGAGCTGGGCTATGTCCCCAACAAGATTGCCGGCGCGCTGGCCTCGAACCGGGTGAACCTGGTGGCGGTAGTCATCCCGTCGCTGTCGAACATGGTGTTCCCTGAGGTGCTGACCGGCGTCAACAAGGTGCTGGAAAATACCGAGCTGCAGCCGGTGGTCGGTGTCACCGACTATCAGCCCGAGAAAGAGGAAAAGGTGCTGTACGAGATGCTCTCATGGCGCCCCTCCGGCGTGATCATTGCCGGCCTTGAGCACACCGATGCCGCCCGTGCCATGCTGAGCAGCGCTGGCATCCCGGTGGTGGAGATCATGGACACCGACGGCAAGCCGGTGGATGCGATGGTCGGCATCTCGCACCGCCGTGCAGGCCGTGAAATGGCCAAGGCGATCCTTAAGGCCGGCTACCGGCATATCGGCTTCATGGGCACCAAGATGCCGCTCGACCACCGGGCGCGCAAACGGTTCGAAGGCTTCACAGAAGCGCTGGCCAAAGAAGGCGTGGAGATTGAAGACCGAGAGTTCTATTCCGGCGGTTCGGCCCTGGCAAAGGGGCGTGAAATGACCCAGGCCATGCTGGAGCGCTCGCCTGAGCTTGATTTTCTCTACTACTCAAACGACATGATCGGCGCAGGCGGCTTGCTGTATCTGCAGGACCAGGGCATCAGTGTTCCCGGCCAGATCGGCCTTGCAGGCTTCAACGGGGTTGAGCTGCTGCAGGGGCTTCCCCGCAAGCTCGCCACCATGGACGCCTGCCGCCTGGAAATAGGCCGGAAAGCGGCCGAAATCATTGCCGCACAGCTGGAAGACCCCGACGCCGAGATCGAAAAACACGTTACCTTGACCCCGACCATATCCTATGGGGACACGCTGAAACGGCGCTGATGCGGCTGGACAATCAAAGAGCGCGGAGGCTGTTCCTGGACCGCCACGCCCTGCTGGAGCAGCCCGCAGGCCCGGCCAAGGGCGCCGATCTTCTGGCGCTCATCCAGCGGTTGGGGTTTGTACAGCTTGATAGCATCAACACAGTTGCGCGGGCCCATGATGTGATCCTTTATGCGCGTCGGCCTGGCTTCCGCGCCAAGCATCTGAAACAGCTCTATGAACGCGGCCGCGGGCTGTTTGAACACTGGACGCACGACGCAGCAATGATCCCGATGGCGTTTTATCCGCATTGGCACCTGCGGTTTCAGCGCGATGCGGAATTGCTGCGCAAGCGCTGGCGCAACTGGCGGCGCGACGGGTTTGAGGCGCAGTACGAGGCAGTCCTGAACCATGTGCGGGATCATGGGCCGGCCAGCTCTTCTGATGTGGGAAAAGACGAAAAGAAAGGCTCCGGCGGCTGGTGGGATTGGCACCCGTCCAAGACCGCGCTGGAGTATCTCTGGCGCTCCGGGGCTCTGACCGTGGTGGGTCGCGACGGATTTCAGAAACGCTATGACCTGACCGAGCGGGTGATCGAGGAACATCTGCGGCCCGGAACTGCGCCCTGCAATGCAGAGGCAACGATCAGCTGGCTCTGCTCCGCTGCACTGGGCCGGCTGGGTTTTGCCACTTCCGGCGAACTCGCCGCTTTCTGGGACACTGCCTCTCCGGCGGAAGCCAAGGCTTGGTGTGCCGGCCAGCTGCGTCTGGGCGAGCTGGAAGAGATTGAGATCGAGCAAGCGGACGGCAAGCTGCGCAAAGTGTTCACCCGCCCGGGTACAGTGGAGGCCGCCGCGGAACTGGGTCCGGCACCGGGGCGGATGCGGGTGCTCAGCCCCTTTGACCCCGTCCTGCGCGACCGCAAGCGGGCCGAGCGGCTGTTTGGATTCTACTACCGGATTGAGGTCTTCACACCCGCACCCAAGCGCCAATACGGCTATTATGTCTTTCCGCTGCTGGAAGGCGCGCGTTTGGTTGGCCGGATCGACATGAAGGCGGACCGGGACGCAGACATCCTGCGTGTATCCGCCGTCTGGCCCGAGCAGGATGTAAAATGGTCCCCGGCCCGCGCCAAACGGCTGGAGGCGGAACTGGACCGGGTTGCACGCTTTGCTGGCCTTGGCAGCGTGCATTTCACAGACGGCTGGCTGTGCCGGCCGGTATTACTCAGGCCGTAGCTGCGCTACGATCACCTGCCGGTAATCTTCCGGTGCGGGTTTTGTTGTGAAGCTCTCCGGCGCAATGAAAACGCAGACGAACTTACCCTCGAAACACAGCTGCCCGTTCTGGCGCGCATGCACCCGGAACGTCACGGATTTGCTTCCCAGCGCCGATGGCCAGACTTCGCACACGAGCCGGTGGCGCGGGGTCACCGGAGACCTGAAATCGATGCTCATATGCACAAATGGCGTGCCCGTGCCCCTGTCCAGCTCCATCTGGTACCAGCCGTCGCCGCCCAAGTGATGCTCCCACCAGGCGTCGATCGCTTCCAGCGCAAAGACGGGCAGCCGTCCGGTAAAGGCAATCCGGGCCGGGTCGCAGTCGCCCCAGCCGACACGGATTTCATGGGTAAACCCCGGCTGCGCCGGAGCGGAGGGATGTCCAGTCATGCCAGCCTCCTCATTGCGTCAGCATCAAAGGCAACAGAGTGATGATCGGGAAAGCGACCAGGATAACCACCCGGATGAGATCGGAGGCAACAAAGAACATCACCGCCTTGTAAGTATCAATCATCCGGGTCTTGCGGTCCATCGCGTTGATGATGAACAGGTTCATGCCCACCGGCGGCGTGATCAGGCCTACCTCCACCACGATGAGCACCAGCACCCCGAACCAGATGGCGACATATTCCGCCTCGATCCGGTTCACCCGGCCTTCGGTCACCCGAATGCCCAACTCCTTCATCTGCTCGCGTGTAAGTTCCGCTCCGGCGGCAATGGCGTCCTGTATTGAGGCCAGCATCTCAGCCCCCATGCCTTCAGGCACCCCAGCCTTCAACACCTCCATCGCGGCGTCCGCCTGCATCGCGGGCAGCGACAGCAGGCCAAAGTCCATGACCGAGATCACTGGGAAAAAGATCGGAATGGTCAGCAGGATCATCGACAGGCTGTCCATCAGGCAGCCGAACACCAGATAGAAGGCCAGGATCAGCGCCAGCACCATCCAGGGGCTGAGGCCCTGGCTCACGACGAAATCGGCCAGTTCCTGCGGCACCCTGGTCAGCGCCAGGAAGCCGTTGTAAAAGCCCGCGCCCAACACGATGAAGAAGATCATCGCGGTGGACCGCGCGGTCACCAGGAAACTGTCCGCCAGCGTCTCACGGGTCAGCCCGCCATTGGTCCAGGCGATGAATCCGGTGCCAAAGGCCCCTACGGCAGCGCCTTCAGTTGGGGTGAACCATCCCAGGTAGATGCCGCCGACAACCAGGCCAAAGACCAGCAGCACCGGCCAGACATGGAACAGCGCGGCAAAACGCTCGCGCATCGGCACCGGCGGGCGGGTGCCCGCGCTTTCCGGGAACAGGCGCACATAGACCGAGATCGCAATCACATAGCCCAGTGCCGCCAGCAGGCCGGGGATGAAGGCCGACAGGAACAGCTTGGCGATGTTCTGCTCGGTCAGGATAGCGTAGATCACCAGTACCACAGAGGGCGGGATCAGGATGCCAAGCGTGCCGCCTGCCGCCAGCGTCGCGGTCGAAAACCCGCCGGCATAGCCATACTGCTTCAGCTCCGGCAGCGCGACCCGGCCCATGGTGGCCGCGGTTGCCAGCGACGAGCCGCAGATCGCGCCGAAACCCGCACAGGCGCCGATTGCTGCCATCGCAACTCCGCCCTTGCGGTGGCCCAGGAACCCTTCGGCCGCCTTGAACAGCGCGGTGGACATGCCGCCCAGCGTCGCGAAATGCCCCATCAGCAGGAACATCGGCACAATGGTCAGAGAATAGGAGGAGAAGGTGGTATAGGTCTCGCTTTTCAGCCGTCCGAATGCCACCTGGGTGCCATCCGTCACCCAGATCAACCCGCCAAGGCCAACCAGGAACATGGAAAGCCCGATCGGCACCCGCAGAAAGATCAGCAGCATCAGAACCGGGAAGGAGGCGATGCCAATTTCAAGAGCCGTCACTGTTCGCCCTCCACGCCGTCCCAGATCAGGATCCGGCCGGTAAAAAATTCTATAGTTCGGATTGCACCCATGTAGATGCCAACGATGGCCGCTACGACCGCCGCCACCATGCTGATGGCGTAGGCCCACCAGACCGGGAACTCGAGCAGGAAGGACGTTTCGCCATTGGAATACTTGCCCGCAAGCCCGTCCCCCAGCCGCCAAGCAATCAGCACCAGAACGGCGGCAAAGACCACTTCGGTCGCCATCCGCAGAAACCGCTTCACGCCGCGCGGAAACGCATTGGCGACCACGTCAACCGAGGCATGGCCCGCGGTGATCTGGCACAACGGCAGGAAGGCAAAGATGGCAAAGGCCACCCCGGCTTCGACCAGCTCGAAGTCGCCGTTGACCGGCCCGACCCAGCCCGTCATCCATTTCGAAAACCCCGGTGCGATCCGCTCCATCATTTCGCCATGGAAGAAGCCATTGAGCAAACGCCCGGCGATCGAAACACATGTCAGAATGATCAGAAGAGTGAGGACCGCACCGCCCAGGTAGGCCATGGAGTTGGCCAGCCGCGTCATGAGCTTGTGCATGGTTCAGTTGCCTTATTCCGGTATGCAAAGGGCCGCAGTGCCAATGCCGCGCGGCCCTTCACGTTTATCAATCAAAACGCCTTACTGGTACTGCGGCGTGTATTTCTCGATCAGCGCGCTGGCTTCCTCGATCAGCGCGGCACCGTCGATGCCCTTTTCCTTCATGTCAGCGATCCACTGGTCATAGATCGGCTGCGAGCGCTCACGCCAGATGGCGGTCTGCTCTTCGTCCAGGGTGATGACGTTGTTGCCCAGGTCCAGCGCCATCTCGCGCGAGGGGCCGTCTGAATCCGCCTGGGTGCCGCCGGCAAAGACCGAGAATTCCAGGCCCGAGTTATCGTCGATCGCCTTTTTCAGGTCATCCGGCAAACTTTCATACTTCTCCTTGTTCATCGCCAGGACGAAAGTGAGGGTATAAAGCGCCTTGCCGGTGAACTCGGTGTGGTTTTCCACCAGTTCCGGCACCTTCAGTGCTGCGGTCACTTCCCACGGGATGGTGGTGCCGTCGATCACGCCCTTGGACAGGCCCTCCGGGATTGCCGGAACCGGCATCCCCACCGGGGTTGCACCCAGCTCGGTCAGCAATGCGTTGACCGACCGTCCGCCGCCGCGGATTTTCATGCCTTCCAGGTCTTCCGGCGTTTCCACCGGTTCAGACGTATGGATCATGCCCGGCCCGTGCACCCAGGTGCCCAGGATGTGCACATCCTTGAACTCGGTATCCTTCATGTGCTTGTCGAACATCTCCCAATAAGCGTGCGACACAGCCCGCGCATTGGTCATCATGAAGGGCAGTTCGAACACTTCGGTCGAGGGGTAGCGGCCCGGGGTATAGCCGACCACGGTCCAGACGATGTCCGCAACACCGTCGATGGCCTGGTCCATCAGTTCCGGCGGCTTGCCGCCCAGCTGCATCGACGGGAAGCGGTCGACCTTGATGCGCCCGCCCGAGGATTCCTCGACGTTGTCCGCCCAGACATCCAGGATCAGTTTCGGCACATTGGCCTGCGCCGGCAGGAACTGGTGCAGTTTCAGCGTCACCTCCTGCGCAAATGCCGGTGCCGCACAGAATGCTGCGACCGCTGCCGCGCCAACAGCGCCCAATAGCTTTCTCCGAGTGGTCATGTTGTCCTCCCTTTGACCTTATCATTTGCCGGATATCCGCGTTCGCAACTTTGCTGCGGATTCCGGCAATAATCTTTATGTTTCTGCTGTCAGAGCCCCGTCAAAGGTTCGTTTTACGAACCGCTTGCTTTCCTGCTATTAGGTGCGTTTGTAACCATCAACAGCAGATTATGCATTTTTCACTCATGAAATCTGCCTTCTGGTGATGCCGCAGGCAAATGTTCCGATTGATATGTTACGCAGACCCCCGCATTCGCATTCAAATTGATACATATGGAAACCGGTGCAAGGCAACAACAATCATCCGTTTACTCCATCTCGCGTCATTCCGCTCCAGTCAAAGCCAGCGCAACAGGTGCCAGCCCGTCAATCCCGCCACGGATCCGGTCGCCGCTGCGCACCGGACCGACCCCTGCAGGTGTGCCGGTCAGAATCAGATCTCCCGGCCGCAGGTGATAGAACCCGGACAAGTGGCAGATAATTTCCTCCACGGACCAGATCATCTCCTCCAGCGCGGCGTCCTGCCTGGCCTCACCGTTCACCTCCAGCCAGATCCGCTGCCCGGACGGCCCGCTCCAATCCGCCGCCCGTGTCAGCGGCGCAAACACCGTGCCGTTTTCAAGATCCTTGCCTAGATCCCAGGGCCGCTGCTTCTGCCGTTCGCGGATCTGCAGATCGCGCCGGGTCATGTCCAGCGCGCAGCCATAGCCGAAGACCGCAG